>JBOFET010000213.1:0-7579 GCA_051648225.1 Luteolibacter sp. | reverse complement strand
TACGATTTCTCGGAGGTTGCCAACCCATCGCATTCCTCCAAGTATCCGCCCGTGAGAGTCAAAAAAGCAGTCATCACCGCCGCCGGTAAATCCCAGCGCACCCTCCCCCTCCAGACACTCGTGGATCGCGACGGGACCTCCCGCTCCGCCCTCGCCATCCTCGCTGGAGAAATCACCTCCGCAGGCATCGAGGAAATCGCCGTCATCATTTGCCCGGGTGACGAAGCCGCCTACACCGCCGCCGCCGGGCCGCATGCCAGCCGCATGCGCTTCATCCAGCAGCCCGAGGCGCTCGGCTACGCCCACGCCGTCCATTGCGCTGCGGATTTCACCGCCGCAGACCCTTTTCTCCTCATGGTTGGCGACCACCTCTACCTGAGCCGCACCGAGACCTCATGCTCCGCTCAGCTGCTCGCCACCGCAGCGGCGGAAAATTGTGCGGTTTCCGCCGTCCAAGCTACCCACGAGAGCAAACTCCCTCTCTACGGTGCCATCGGTGGCAGAAGGCTGCCCGGCAGTGATCGTCTTTACCAAGTGGAAACCATCATCGAGAAGCCCACCCCCACCGAGGCCGAGCAAAAGCTGGTCGTCCCCGGACTCCGCGCCGGGAACTACCTCTGCTTCTTCGGCCTCCACGTCCTCCCGCCTACCGTCATGGAAATCATCGCCCGCCAACTCGCCGAGGGCCATGGCGACCTCTCCGGCGCCCTCTCGGAAATCGCCCGCCGCGAGCGCTACCTCGCTCACGAACTCCAAGGTCGCCGCCACGACATCGGCCTCCACTACGGGCTGCTCACCGCCCAACTCGCACTCGGCCTCGCCGGAAAAGACCGCGACGAAGTGCTCACCAACATCGTCGAGCTGCTCGCCCAATCCCAAGCCTGACCCCCCCAGGAAAATGGCCCTGCTCCCCCTCATCATTTCGCCGGACCCAGCCGTCCGCGACCTTTCTCTCGACGCCGCTTGCGAGCCTCTCACCCTCGACGAACTGCTCGCCGAGGCGGACGCCCTCGACGCCTTCCGCCGCACCAGCGAGAATCTCTATCACCGCGTCCGCGCCCTCCTGTTTCTCTACTCCATCCACCGCTTCCACCTGCCGCTGCGCCTCGCGGAAGTGAAGTCCGGCTCCAAGCCCGGAGCCATCCCCTTCAAAGGCTACGAAAACCTGCTCGAGCGCCGCTTCGAGGAGGCCATCGACACCTTCCTCAAGACCCAGCGCACGGATGCCCCGAGCGATGGCATTTCCAGCGCCCTCGCCTCCGTCTATCAGCGCCTCGCCTTCCAGACGCTCGCCGACCAGGTCCGCCGCAGCGTGAGAAGCGTGAGTGGAAACCAGTGGATGTTCCGCATGGGTCACCCGGCTGACCAACCGCTACGCATCCGCCCGGAAATGACCCGCCGAGATCCCACCACCGGCATCTATCCGATTCTCCGCGAGCGTACGCCCGTCCGCATGGACCTCACCCACTGCGGCTGGAGTGACATTTTCTTCCTCGGCATGGACTACCCGGAAGGGGCCAAGGTGCTCAACATCTCCATCGATCTCGCCGTCCATGGCCGTGACAAGTCCCCCAGCCCGCCGGTCGAAGCCAGCCTGCGCATCATCGAGGAACCCGTCCTCCGCCTCACCAGCGTGGATCTCGGTTGCAGCGCGGAAATCTCCAGTCTCAACGAAGTTTTCGACTTCGCCAAAGATCACCTCGGCCTGCTCAAGGCCGCCGTCATCGCCAGCGGCATCGTCCCGCCCGGCATCGAGGGTTCCGGCCAGAGCCTCGCCGATTTGTTAGCCCGCGTCGTCGGTCCGGGAAAAGGCCTGGAACTCGTTTCTAACGTCAACAACATCCCCAAAGGCTCGCGCCTCGCCGTTTCCACCAATTTGCTCGCCGCACTCATCAGCGTCTGCATGCGCGCCACTGGCCAGGCCCGCTCGCTCACCGGTCCGCTCGAAGAAAGCGAGCGCCGCATCGTGCTCGCCCGTGCTTTGTTAGGAGAGTGGATCGGCGGCTCCGGCGGCGGCTGGCAGGATTCCGGCGGCGTCTGGCCCGGCATGAAACTCATCCAAGGCACTCTTGCCCAGGAGGGCGACCCGGAGCACGGCATTTCCCGCGGCCGCCTCATGCCCACCCACCAAGTGCTCGACGAGACCGACGTCCCTGCCTCTGCCCGCCAGAAACTCCAGGACTCACTCGTGCTCGTCCACGGCGGCATGGCCCAGAACGTCGGCCCCATCCTGGAAATGGTCACCGAAAAATATCTCCTGCGCAGCGGCCCCGAGTGGATCGCCCGCCAGCAGACCCACGGTGTGCTCGATCGGATTCTATCCGCCCTCCACACCGGCGACATTCCCGCCATCGGCGCGGCCACCACCGAGAATTTCCGCCAGCCCATCCAGACCATCATCCCCTGGGCCAGCAACCTTTACACCGAGACGCTCATCGAGAAAATCAGCGCCGAGTTCGGCACCGACTTCTGGGGCTTCTGGATGCTTGGTGGCATGGCCGGCGGCGGCATGGGCTTCATCTTCGCTCCCGAGAGAAAGGCTGAGGGCCAGCAGCGACTTCAAGCCATCATGTCGGAAACCAAGGCGATGTTAGCCTCCGCGCTGCCCTTCGCGATGGAGCCGGTCGTTTACGACTTCGCCATCAACGAGCGCGGCACTTGGGCGGATCTACTTGTCGGCGAGGACGCCCTAATGCCATCCGGGTATTACAGCTACATCGTCCCCCAGCTTTTGAGCAAGGGCCGCCACGAACTCCCGCCGCTGCGTCTCGCCGAGCTCGACCACTTCGCCACCGCCTGCCGCGACCACCCCGAGCTCCGCGGCATGGTGCAGACCTTGTTCGACTCCATTTTCCCTCGCAGCCAGGGGAAGAGCCGTAACCGCGAGTCCCTCACCGAAATCCTCACCCAATACGGATTCGACCGCACCGCCCACGAACAAATCCGCGCCGACCTCAAGGCCGGGCGCATCGGCCTCGCCCAGAACCGGCTTCCGGCAAATACCATCATCGAAGACGTCCTCCCTGCCGACCTCGCTCAGGCGGGTTCCATTCCCGCCACCTCGCGGGAAAAAGGCCTCGGCGCCTTGAAAAACGGTGAGGTCGCCGTGGTCACCCTCGCCGCCGGAGCTGGCTCCCGCTGGACCCAGGGGGCGGGCGTGGTCAAAGCCCTGCACCCCTTTTGCAAACTCGGCGGCCGCCACCGCTCGTTCATCGAGACGCACCTCGCCAAGAGCCGCAAGACCGGTCGCGAGGCGGGCATGGCCATCCCTCACATTTTCACCACCAGCTACTTCTCCCACGATCCCACCGAGCGCTTTCTCACTCATTACGAAAACTATCACTACGAGGGTCCGCTCTATCTCTCGCAGGGGAAATCCATCGGCCTGCGCACCGTGCCCACCGTCCGCGACTTGCGCTTCGCCTGGGAGGAAATGCCCCAGCAGGTGCTCGATGTACAGCAGCAAAAAGTCCGCGACTCGCTGCGCACCGCCCTGCTCGGCTGGGCGGAATCCACCGGCGAGGCCAGCGACTACACCGACAATCTCCCACTCCAGTGCCTCCACCCGGTCGGCCATTGGTATGAAGTCCCCAACCTCCTGCGAAACGGCACACTCGCCGCGCTCCTCGCAGAACGCCCGCAACTCCAAACCCTCGTCCTCCACAACATCGACACCGTCGGCATGCACGTGGACCCGACCTTGTTAGGCCATCATCTCGCAAGCGGTGCCGGCCTCAGTTTCGAAGTCATCACCCGCCGCCTCGAAGACCGCGGCGGCGGCCTTGCCCGCGTCAATGGACACCCGCAGCTGGTCGAGGGTCTCGCCATGCCGCGCGAGGAGGATGAATTCAACCTCTCCTATTTCAACAGCAACACCTGCTGGATCCAGATCGACGCCCTGCTGCAAGCCTTCCAGCTCACCCGCGACAACCTCACCGACCTGGAAAAGGTCAACACCGCCATCCGCAATCTCGCCGCGCACATGCCCACCTACATCACCCTCAAGGACGTGAAAAAACGCTGGGGCCACGGCCAGGAAGATATTTTCCCGGTCTGCCAGTTCGAAAAACTCTGGGTGGATATGAGCAACCTGCCGTCGTTGGAAACCAAATACATCGCCGTCCCCCGCCTACGCGGCCAGCAGCTCAAGGATCCCTCCCAGCTCGACAGCTGGCTCCGCGACGGCTCCGCCGCCTATCTGGAAAGCCTTTGCGAGTGGTGAGGAGTGACGAAATGTCTGCGCCAACTCACCTTGAGCCGTGTTCCTAGCATACTGCCGAAAAATTATCAGCCTGATTTTATACTGGACGCATTGTTCCCGCTCGGGAGCGAAGGACGTTTCCCAGCCGCTCTTCTACGATTTTGCATATTGGTAACTACTCGCCTACTCTCAGAATATAAACCCCGATTGAGTATTGTTAGCTTTAAGGGGCAAATACCCTTAGTCGGTAGAACGTGGAGGTGCCGTTCGAATTGAAATCAGTCAAAACCACAGGACCATCGTTGGCGAGCGGCCCCATTGATTCGGTTGCACTCCAAAGACCGGTGTTCAAGCTCACCCTACGCTCAAGCACGTAAATCCGCGACGATTTACCATGCGCTGTAACAGTAAAGGTCGTTCCATTCCTTGTGGAGGTTAGTATATTGAAAAGATCAGATGGGTCTTTTGGATCGGTGCCGGCCGCGTATTCGGCAATGTTGGCTTGACCATCGTTGTCGGGGTCTTCGTTATCAGCGGCGGTGCCGGCATTTGAGGTGGTTTGGAAATTTGCGAGGCGCCACATGTCGAGGGCTGAGGCCGACACTGTGATGGTGAGGATGGCGGAGGTGCTGGCACCACTCTTTGTTACGGTGCATAACGAACTGAACACGCCTGCTTGTGTCGGGCTGCCGCTGATGAATCCGGTGTCTTCGTCCAATGACGTGCCAGGGGGAAGATCGCCGGCGGCGTAACTGAGGTCCGCCCCGCTTTCGCTGCTGATGATTTGCCAGTTTATCGGTTGGCCCAGCACTGCGGTTGCGCTCTGGTTGGGGATGGACGGCCGGGAGGTGAGGACCAGAGTTTTGGTGCCACTGCCGCCGGAGTTGGTGGCTCCGAGCGTGACGATGAACACCCCGGCTTCTTGGAGGGTTCCGCTTAGTAATCCCGTGCTGGTGTCGAAGCCCAGTCCGGTGGGCGGGCTGCCAGTGAGCGAGTAAGAAGTGGGCGACTGGTTGGCGACGATTTGATAAGTAAGCAATTGCCCGCGGGTTCCAACCACTGAACTAGCGCTGACGATTGAGGGAGGTGGATCATACGCAGCATAGGTAAATGTGATATCTCTAAGCTGACCGCCTGTAATAGTTATTGTCTGCGGCGATGGTGGTTGAAAACCACTAATTGAATTGAGCACCAGGGTATAACTAGCAGTTTTAAGGCTATTTTTTCGGTAACCGTCTGCTCGACTGGGGATATTAGGCGCGAGCTCCCAACGGGCCCCTGCATTTATTGCGGAAGCCGGAAGGATTCTGACAATCAGTGATCCGGCAACGGTTGCTGGCCCAATTGTGGTGATTGATGTATGGGTTATCCCACCGCCCGTGTTATTACTGTCGCTACTGCCACTTGTTTCAGCTCGATTAAACATATCAATCACCGGGCTGTCGATGGCACGCACTACGGTTTGACCGGTGCCGCCCAGATAGATCGCGGCAGGATAGAAGTTACCGTCTCCATGCTTCACACAAAGGGGGCCGCCTGACATGCCACCACTTCCACGAATGTCCGGCGTCACATAGGTGCGGTCAAAAGCCTGCGTGAAGTTGACTGCGCGCGGAGGACTGCCGATCATCGGCAGAGTCGCATGCATCTGCCCTTGATTGCCTGCGGCAATACCATCCACTGGATAGCCCACCAAAATCTTTTGGGCCGGAGATTGAAGGAATTCGTTCGTGATAGAATCGCTGGCGAGGTAACCGCTGAAACCTCCACGTCCGGGAAAATTCAGATCGTTGGTCGTGGCGTTCGCCACAAAATAGAGTGCGGCAACATCCAGGTTTTTCGAACTGTTTGTGCCCTCTCCAGGAATCACTCCAGGCGCACTGCGGGCGGAGGCGTAGCCATCAAAGAGATAGAATCCGCGAGGAGTCTGTGGCTTAGGTTCATAGCTGCCCGATTGCCGTTGGAACAGCCACTGAAGACCGGTCACGGCGGAAAGCGTCCCATCATCGAAAACAACATGCCCAGCAGTCGCCACCACCCGTTGTTTTACCACAAAACCAGAACTCGACCCAAGATTACTACGGATTTGATCGACGTGTGCATAGGCATTGTTTACCGTATCTGTCGCTAAATCTGCGAAGGGCACAGGGCTTGGTGGAATCCCGGTAAGGGGATCTGCCAAGAAGTAGGTTAGCGTTGCGTAGGCGGTCTCGAAATTCTTGACTGCCACCAAACTCACAGGTGGCGTAGTGCGACCCTCTACAGGCTTGCACTCGATGAGATAGTCGCCGGGAGACAAGTCGGTCAACGCGGCGTCTGAATCCTTCCACTGGCTGTTCGTCTCACCAAGCAACCTCCACTGAGCCCGCAGCGCCTGTGGCACATTGTTATCTGCCAATGAAGCTGGTTTGAGCGTCACACTGAGTGCGCCACTGCCGCTACCCGTTGAACTGTAATAGCTTCCTTCAATGACAGTGGTGGGTCCACCGCTGACCACGCTGACGGTCTCCTGTGGAGGTTGGATATAGCCGGGAACAGGGCGAAACTCGATGTTCCGGTCTCCCGTAGCAAGGAAGCTGACCTGAGTTCCAGAATTACGCCACTGCTGTTCCCCAATGAACCGCCAGCCACCGATATTTGATGGAGTCAGAGTGACTAAGACCGAGCCATTCGCCTCCTGAGGCGGCAGAGGAAAGACCCGGGCAAAGCCTGACAAGATATTGAGCGAGAAAGATGCCACGGTGCTATAACCGACGCCACCCGCACTGATGGCCTTTAAGCGATAGAAAAATGTCGCTCCCTGTGGCTTGATCTCCTGGAGAAGCGCACTAACCGAGGTGTTTGTTTCACCGGCCACAGTCGAAGGCGTAGCGCCAACGCTGGAGTTGAGGTTGTTTTCACTCAGCCCATATTCGAAGACTAGGGACGTTACGGGAGAACCATGTGGGTTGACGAAGCCATTGAGCACCGCGCTCCGGGAGGTGACAATGGAGGGCGCGGCCAAAGTAACCGTAGGCTTTATGAGGGTCCTGAAGCTGCCCTGCGCCAAACTCTGTCCCACAGAATTTACAGCGCGGACCCGGAATTCATACGCCTGACCCGGCATCAGGTTTGATAGAAACCGTTCCATGCTTCTGTTCTCGTCACCCTCTGCCGGTTCCTGCGGACCACCCGCGATCCAGGTTGTCTGTCCAGCAAGCCGATATTCAAAGTTGACCTTCGTATCGGCGTTCTTTGCGTTGACTCTCACACTGATGCGTGCTGACTCCGGCCCGATCTCCGTAGCCTCAAGTTGATCCAACGAAGGAACATCAGACGTCACGAAGGTAAACACTTCGCTTTCCGATGCGCCTCGCGAATTGTTGGCGATGATTCGGT
>JBOFET010000212.1:0-10670 GCA_051648225.1 Luteolibacter sp. | reverse complement strand
TGCCGAAGTCTGAATTCTTTGTCTCTCGACTTCCAAACCCTCAGCGGACTCCCTGGCACCCACGCATTCACCTATCAATACGACACCGACGGGAATCTCACCCGCCGCACCCGCCCGGACGGAGGCTTTATGCGAAATGCAGATTGCCAAGGGGCTGAAATCGGGGTAGCTTCCCGCCCCGCAGGGTTCCCCTCAGGGATTTTGTGCGCACCAACACTCTAACTTACCACCGTGGGATTTTTGGATGCCATCAAACGCTGGCGCTTGGCCAGCCAGGGACTCTCCTCGGGAAAGAAGCGCAGGGTCCACAGTGAAAATCCTGTCATCCAGGCTCTGGAAGACAGCATCTGGGTGAAGATCTCGCTCTACACCACCTTCGTGGTCGGCAGCGCGGTGCTCGTGCTCAAGTCATCCGGAGGCACCTCTTTCGCAGATGAGCCGCTCAAGGGCGCGCTTTACAGTTTCATCATCGCCATCACAGCCATCGTGATGTTCCAGGTGAGCCTGCAAACCAGCTGCCGCAGGAACAGCCGGGTGGTGCTGGTGCTCGGTGGGCTGATGGGGCACCTGCTCACCCTCCGACTGATGATGGGGCTGGTCGGCTCCGGGGCGATCCCCGAGGTGTTCCGGTTTTTTGTGATCCCTTTCGCCCTCGCGCCAATGCTCCACGGAGTCTTGCTCGGTCGTGCGGTTGCCTCATTTTCGGCAGTTTACGTCACGCTCATCGGTTGCCTGCTCGTCCCGCAGGCGGATGTGCTGAGCTACATGATTCTCAGCCTCGCGAGTGGCATGACCAGTGTTTTGCTGGCCTATCAGGTTCGGAAACGTATCCAACTCCTCCAAGCCGGGATCTACGTGGGGGCCGTCACCCTCGTCGCCGGGCTGGCTCTCGGACGCCTCGACATTCCCGCCTGTTTCGGACCGCACGCGGTGGATCATTTACAAGTCCTCGGCACCGGCAGTGCCGCCGCCATCGGCACCGCAGTCGTCACCGCGCTTCTCATCAGTGGACTGTTACCGCTTTTTGAAAATACCTTCCACCTCACCACGGACATCAGTTGGCTGGAACTCAGCGACTTGAACCACAAGCTGCTCCGCCGCATGCAGCTCGAAGCCCCCGGCACTTTCCATCACAGTCTCATCGTCGCCGCCCTGGCCGAGGCCGCTGCGGAAAAAATCGGCGCCAACGCCCCGATGTGCCGGGTTTGTTCCTATTTCCACGATGTCGGAAAACTCAAGAAGCCCGGCTATTTCATCGAAAACCAACACGACGGCGCGGAAAACCCCCACGATACACTCACCCCGACGATGAGTTCGCTCATCATCACCGCCCACGTGAAGGACGGCATCGACCTCGCCGTGAAGCACAAGCTCAATCCCCGCATCATCGACGTCATCCAAGAACATCACGGTGACTCACTCGTGGCCTATTTCTACCGCCGCGCCCAGGAGCAGAAAAAAGCGGAGATGGAAAAGGTGGACCGGCGCATCGAGAACCCGGAGGACTTGCCGACCGTCGAAGAAAAAAATTTCCGCTACCCCGGGCCGCGTGCGAGTACGCGTGAGAGCGGGATCATTTCTCTCGCCGACACGGTCGAGAGTGCCTCGCGATCTCTCAAAAAGCCCACTCCTTCAAAAATCCGCGCCATGGTGGACGACCTCGTGGCCGCCAAGATCAACGACGGCCAGCTCGACGATTGCCCGCTTACCCTGCGCGAACTTGCCATCGTGAAAGACTCCTTTTCCACCACCCTCCGCAGCATGCTTCACAGCCGGATCGACTACCCGAAAGACGACGAACGCTCGGCCACGGCGACCAAGCGCGCCCTCAACGACGCCACCCAGGGCGGTCGCGTCATCCCGATGCCGAAACGCGCCTGATCTCCCCCTCGCAAGAAAAACCCCTCATGTCGCTCGAAGTCATCATCGGAAACAATCAGGAAGCCACCGAAATCCCGGAAAACTGGCTCACCGCGCTCGAAAGCGTGGCCCACGAAGCCGCCCGGCTCGCCTTGGAAAACGCCGCTGAAGAAGACTCCCCACTATCTCATCTCGCCACCTTGGAAGTGGCCATCGTGGACGACGCCACCAGCGACCAAGTCCACCGCGATTTCATGGACATCGAGGGCCCCACCGACGTCATCACCTTCCATCACGGCGAGATCGTCATCGGCGCACAAGTCGCCGAGCGCCAAGCCGCCGAGTATGACGAACCGCTCGCCCGCGAAATCCTGCGCTATTTAGTCCACGGACTCCTCCATCTTGCCGGCCACGAAGACGAGGATCCCACCGAGCGCGCCACCATGGAAGCCGCCCAGGAAACCATCGTCGCCGCCTTGTGGACGCCGGAGTTCCGCGAGCGCCTCAGCTGCTAGTCGCGACACCGGCATTCCTTCCTGTTTCTCATTTCCCGCAAGATGTCCCGCATCCGTCACTCATTCTGTCGCTGGTGTTATGCCGGCATTCCTCTCGAAGACCTCTGCCTTGCCGCCAAAGAGATCGGCGTTTCCTCCATCGAACTCGTCATGCCGGACGATATGGCTCTGCTAGAAAGCCATGGACTCACCTGCGCGATGACCAGCTTCCCGACCGGAAGAACTCCCGACGGCATCGAAGTCGGTCGCATTGAGAAAGCCTTCAACCGCTTGGAACACCACGACACACTCGTTGAGATCTACCAGCCCCACATGCGTGCCGCAGCAGCCGCCGGGGCCAGGCAAGTCATCTGCTTTCCCGGCAACCGGGAAGGACTGTCCGATGCCGAAGGCCTGCGAAACTGCGCCATTGGCCTCCGCCGCCTGCTGCCCCTCGCCGCCGAACTCGGCCTGACCCTGTGCATGGAGCTGCTCAACAGCAAGATCGACCACCCGGACTATCAGTGCGACCACAGCGCCTGGGGCGTGGCGCTTTGCAAGGAACTCGACAGCGAGAACTTCGGGCTGCTCTACGACATCTATCACATGCAGGTCATGGAGGGTGACATCATCCGCACCATCCGCGAGAACCACCGCTATTTCACCCACTACCACACCGGCGGCTGCCCCGGGCGGAACGAGATCGACGCCACCCAGGAACTCAACTACCCCGCCATCATGCGAGCCATCGCGGATACCGGCTACACCGGCTTCGTCGGCCAGGAGTTCGTTCCGCTCGCGAAGGACCCGCTCGCCAGCCTCCGACGATGCGTGGAAATTTGCAGTGTCTAACGAAAATGTGGGGCCCTTCGAAATCGACTGGCCAATTTTCTAGCAGCGATCTGATCGTCGTTCTGGCCGCGCGGAAACCATGATTTTCCTTCCTCGGAGAAAAGGAGCGATCATGCATTTTGGCACGTTGGATCGTTTTCTTAGAGTATCGCTTCACATGGAAAATCATCGCTTGAGCCTTTGGGTTATTTGTCCAGCGAGGCCAGCACTTGGCGAAGGCGGGCGAGCAATTCCCGGGTTTCCGGGCCGACGCGGTCGAGCCACAGCAGGACCTCCGGATCATCCATCATCGCAGGCACGGTGGCCCGTGTGACGCGGTGAGTGGCGAGAAAACGCTGGGCCTCCGCCGCGGTGGCGAGTTGGAAGATCCCCGAGTAAAACCAAGGCTTGGGATCGTCCTCGGGCTGGCGGTGGTCGCACATGGCCCGGGCGATCTCGCAGGATTTCAAAAGACGACCGTCGTCCAGGCAGGCGAGATGGTCGAGCCACGCCTCGGTATGTTCGTTGAGATTGCTGCGCACCAGCCAAGCCCGATTGACCCGCCGGGCCCAGTCCACGGGCGATCGAATCTCGCGGTGTTTCATAGAGGCTACTCCATTTTCAGCCAGTCGCCGTCCGAGATGCGCTGGCTTTCCTCGACGGCACCCAGCCACTCCCACACCCAGGCGGTGAGGATCTGACTGTCCTTTTTCACCACGGTGGTCTGCACGCGGCGGTATTCGCTGCCTTCGATTTCCCCTGCGGATACACCTTCGAAGGCATCCAGCGCGGCGAGCTGCTCCGGCCCTACCCGATAGACCTCACCCCGGATCTCGCCACCGGCGGGATCCAGGACGATGCCAGGATACCAGTCGATGCGATAGAGCCTCCCGGTGATGCTTCCGTCGGCGATGGCATCCGCCCCCGCCATGCGGAAATGGTTGGATCCCCCACGGCGGAGGGTGCCGTAAACGAAGACCAATTCGGAACCTTGGCTCATGGCTCGCGGGGTGGGGCTACTTGTCCGTGCGGTGGCCGACTTCGTTGTCGAGCACCTGCCGCAGATCATCTAGACCGAGGCCGGTATCGGCGGAAATCGGAATGATGTCGATCTTGGAGAACCGGCTGCGGAAAATTTCCAAATTCTCGGCAGCGCCTTCCAGATCCATTTTGTTAGCGATGATCTTCCACGGGAAACGGGCGAGTTCGTCGTCGTATTCCTTCACTTCGCGGCGGAGAATTTCCAAGTCGCTGATCGGGTCGCGGCCTTCGCTGCCCGCCATGTCGATGACGAAGAGCAGCACCCGGCAGCGCGTGATGTGACGGAGAAATTCGTGACCCAGCCCGCGGTTCTCATGCGCTCCCTCGATGAGACCGGGGATGTCCGCCACGGTGCAGCGCCGGTAGCTGGGAAACTCGACCACGCCGACGACCGGCTGGAGGGTGGTGAACGGATAGGAAGCCACCTTCGGCTTCGCGTGGGAAAGCGCGCCCAGCAGGGTGGATTTCCCCGCATTCGGGAAGCCGACGAGTCCCGCATCCGCGATGCGCCGGAGTTCCAGATAGAAAACCGATTGCTCACCCGGAGTGCCGAGCGTGTGCTCCACCGGGGTGCGGTTGGTGGCGGTTTTGAAATTCCAGTTTCCTTGGCCCGGCTCCCCGCCCTTGCAGAGGACGAACTCCTGCCCGATCTCGGTGAGGTCGGCGATCGGCTCCAGATCGATCCCTTCCGAGCTGCGTTCGAACTCAACCGCTTCCTGGACGGTGACCGCATTGCTGCGATAAACGACGGTGCCCGGCGGGACCTTGCCGATCACCTGCTTACCGCTTTTCCCGGTCTTTCGCCCACCAGCGCCGTTTTTCCCGTCCTCGGCGATGAGCTTGGGATCGTAGTGATAGGCCCGGAGATTGTCGGTGGAGGCATCTACCACCAGAACGATGTCGCCACCCGCGCCACCGTCACCACCATCCGGACCGCCGCGTGGGACAAATTTTTCCCGGCGCCAGGAAACAACGCCATTCCCGCCGTCGCCAGCCTTTCCGAAAATGCGGATGTGATCGATAAACATGGGCGCACCGTCGCCAGTGAAGCGACGCAGGTCAACGGCAATGGTGGCAGCGAGGATTTTGAAGTAATGATCGAGAATTGATCAGATTTCAAACTTGCCAATTTATCTGAGATCACGCCTTTTTCACACGTCCACTCCGGTGGGCGGGAATTTAGAAGTTCTCCTACTAGGCGGTCGGCATCGACCGCAAACGATGCCGCCACACCGACCGAAAGGCCGGGGGGGCGGCGGCGCATGTCCAGGCCGACTCCACGGGGAAGGCTAAAGGCCGTTGCGGTCGTCCTAGTACGGCTCTTCTAACTCCCCGTCCACCAGGAAGGACTCCACTTACCTTCCCCATGAAACCAATTCCACTTTTCCTTCTGGCCATCGCCGCCAGCTTCACTCCTGTCCTCTCCCAGGACGCGATAGACTTCCTGCCCGAGGAAACCGCGACCACACCCACCGCCGCCCGCATTCTCGGCAATGTTCCAGACGGCACCCCGCCACCGCCCGAGCCGCCGAAGCCCAAGTTCATCGTCCCTACCAAGGACGTGCTCGAAAGCAAATCCGTCCAGCAAGGCGGGCGCACCATCACCGTTCGGCAAATCAAGCCCATCGCCCTCCCGCCGCCGCCACCTCCAGCCGGGCCTCTCACCCCAGAGGCGGAAGCCGCCTTCCGCGAAAGAGCCGCCGCCTATCGCGAAGCTCATCCCCGCACGAAAATGGCTTTCCTTAGCGCGACGATTTTCCGCTCTCAGGATTCCCCGCCTCGCACGCTCGTCCGCTGCTGGCCGGAGGGGAAAAGAGAAATGATCACCTTCTGGTCCTCCGCCGACTTCGGTCTGATTGCCGGAATCCAATCCTTCGCAGATACCACCGGAACCAATCACCACATGCTCATGGGTTGGGGCTACGCGGATCTCGACAGAAGGCCGGAGATTCTCGCCGCCCACCTGAAAGCCTACGGAGCAACTGCTCCCCCGCCATTTTCAGACGGCAAGGCCAGCTTCGAAATCATCGGCACCTCATTCACCGCCGAAGATCTCGCTCCTATCCAAGCCCTGCACGATCTCTATCACAACGAGCACACCCGCCTCAAATCGGCCTTCGAAGGCCGCGAACGTGCCCGCCTCGAACAGGAAGCCTACCTCAAAGCAAACCCGCCCCAGCCCGGAGACATCACCCTCAACTACTGGGAAATCGGTGCGAGTGATTCAGAGAAAGGAGCCACTCGATGAACTCCATTTTCAGGTCAAAGCTAGCAACATGGGTTCAAATTGTTAGCACTACATGCTTTTTGTTAGCTTATCCCGCACATGCCATCATTGATTCCAACTCTAATGGAATGAGCGACCTTTGGGAAGAAACCTACAATCAATTGGAACTCTTTCCTTCGACTTTCGATCCTCAGGCCGATCCCGATCATGACGGCTGGACCAACGCACAAGAAGCCGCCGCCGGCACCGACCCGCACAACTCGAACGCGCCGTCCGGATTCATTCGTCCAGAGATCACCCACTCGCCCGCCATCTGGTTGGATTCCAACGGCGATGGAATTGACGAAATTGACACTCCAGAAGCGCATGTCGTCACATGGCCGACCCTCGTCGGCAAACAATACACCCTTCTTTTCTCAATTGATCTCGCTGCCGGAGGGTGGATTCCCTTGGGGCGACCTCGGATCGGTGAAGGGAACCCGATCGGCACGGGCATTCCGCTGGCTGCAAATAGCCCCAGGATGTTCTGGAGGGTTAAAATCGAAGACATCGACTCTGACAACGACGACATCACTGACCACGAAGAATCCCAACTCGGGACCGATCCCTATCTCGCTGATCGCGACAGAGACGGCATTCCCGATTATTGGGAATTCGCCAACAGTCTAGATGCCAACGACGATGGCAGCAACAACGTCGGCTTTGGAGCGTATGGAGACCCCGACGGAGACGGTGCTAACAACCTGGAAGAGTTTCTCGAAGAGACGGACCCGAACGATGCTGCCGCCATACCCGTGCGGATTCACTCGATTTCCAGAATCTCCCGTCAGCAAACTAATGATAATCCTGATTCCGTTGACGATGGAAGATGGATAAGCTCGTGGGCACTCTGGGATTCATCCATACCTATCAATACCCAGTCACTTTCTAATACTTTCTACCAACCCGCCGCAGTGGGTCCCGATCTTGCATCAAAAATTCATTACCCTTTGCTACAGCCTGTCACAGCAGTAAAGTATCCCCTCCCAGCCAGATTTGTCATTCTGGAGAATGGATTCTATGGCAGATATTCCTCAACTAAGGATGAAGACGAGATCACTATCATAACGCACTCCTCCTTGACCCAGAGCAGGCTTTGGATGGAAATCCCCACTCAAAAAATATCATCGGCCTCACAGAAGATTCCCTATCTCTTTGTCACCCTCCGCACTGTTTATGGCTATCGGGACAACGGTTACGGTTTACCAGAAATATTCCAACTGCCCGGCACACCGCCACACCCGACGACAGTTTACAGCCACGAAACCGTAAAGTTCGAATTCGACCCGAACTCAGCAACATCCAAGCTGCTTGACGCGAACTCACAACTCAGTGGAGGGTCAGTTGGTATTGCCACCGTCAGCCAACCTCGTCTCATCCGTCCGGATATAACTTGGAAAGCGATTGGAGACTACGGAAATGTAAGTGACCACATCGATCCCTGGACGGAAAAAAAGAACGGAAAACGCATTTTTCCTGATTTCAAAAATCCTGACGACGACCAAATCCGGCACAAGCTGGAAGTCATCGTAAAAACCTCACCGGAACTCGTCGGACAACCCGTCTTCGTCAGAGCCTTCGATGTGGACGACAGCACAGCGGAAGATTTTGATCGTGAGGAAGATGACGGTGATCCCATTACTACTGAAAACGCAATCATCGATTCCGCCGGAAAAGGAGGAAACGACAATCTGCCCGACTCTCTTGATACATCAAAAGACGGGCACTTCTGGACAGGGTTCGGATGGGGCGGCAACTCTGCTCAGGGTATTGTGGATGCAAATGGAGAGACTAAATTCATTTTCCGCGTCGGAATGCAGCCCGGAAACAACTATCGAATCGTCGCCTCCGTAATCGATGAAGCCATGTTTGAGGGGGTCCAAACGACGAATCCTGCTGCCGCCAAATACCTTGGAGCTGAACTCTCTCAAAACGGGGAAGCTCCCGCTTCCCCTTTGCTGACGGTATGGAGAAGACTTTGGGTGGAAAATGATTCAATGGAGGCCATCGGTGTTTACAACAATGGAGGTTTGAAAAACGATCTGACGTCAGACATGGAAACTCCCGCTATTCAACAAGTCTTCGCCACCGCCGGACTCACTACTTTCTACATTCCCTCGATAAGCGATCGGACAAGTTTCACCACTCCTGAAAACAGTTTAGTGAGGTTTCTGGAAACTGGGAATTCATTTTCGTCCTTCCAGACGATTCCAAATATATCTGTTAATGTCGATGCCATCCAAGTTGAAGGCAACCAAGGTCACATCCAAGCAGGCGCAGTTTTTCGCATGTATGATGACGATGGCTTCGGGCTGACTGGACCAGCGCTGCCGCGCAATGATCTCGTCATGAACGATGTCATCAAGCGTGCCTACCACCCCGCATTCATCGAGGTAAAGGATGCAACACAATGGAATGCGACTAAAACCGTGAATTTCTTCCGAAACCATCCGCCAGCCGTGGGGACTTTCTTAACTGGCTTTAATTATGGTATCCTAGACGACGCGCTCGATGCCAAACTCGAAGGAAATGAAAAGCTTTGGTGCGCTTCGATTATGGTGGCATACCAACCTGGCAGTAGCGACAATGATCCCAAAGACGAAACTAATGTCAACTCCGGTGCCACTGTCGGAGACACTCTGGGATTTGCAGGGAAAGCCAGAGTGTCCATCGTTTATAGCGAAGTGGTGAGAGATCTTATTGACGACTCATTGAGAAACAACAGTATAACTGCGTCAGAATACGAGCAGCGCCTGCGGCTCACCGCTGCACATGAGATCGGCCATCAACCACTCTATGGAATCGGCGAAGAAATCCAGCACGCGGAAGGCGGATTGATGCAAGATGGCGGACATACGGATATGGCAGCGCCTGATACTCCATTTACACCAAAATCCATAAAGAGGTTTCGTAGTGTCCACCAGTGGAGACAAAAAGCACAATAAGTTCGATGAACTCACAAATCTCATGGGTCGTTTTTACGATATTGTTCTTGGCGACAATTTTTTGTGCAGGCACGACGGTCAATAATGATCAGGAAGAATTCAATATAGTTCAAGGTGCGATCCTTCAATTCCAAAAGGATACCGGTGAGTTCCCAACTTCGTGGGATGACCTCTGGAACAATGAGGCGTCAAGACCCAGTGTCGAATCGCTGGCTAAAAGAAGAACCGACATGATTGAGAGTTTCCGGTTTATCGCGCCTGGAACGACGATTCGACTTCCCAGTGACGGCTCCACGATCATCGGGATGATGACGAGACCCATGCGTCCTCCCCCAGAAATAAAACACCGATTGCTTGTCGTGAGGTTGAAAGACGGAACTAGGAGACTCAAACAAATTGAAGAGGAAGGATTACAGAGAATATTTACAAATATCGGTCTCAATCTCGCAGACTATACAGGACCGGACGGTAATTGGGCACCCGAGACTAGATTGCGGGCTTTCTCACAGATTCCATCTCCTCCAAGAACAGCTTCGCCAAATCCATCCAGAGATTTTCAAACGATTCCAGCGCTACCCCTTTCAAAAATGCTGTCGGCCGAACGGAAAACACAGTTGTGGATTGCCGGAGGCGTAGCCTCACTTGCACTCCTCGCAGTATGTCTTGTGGTTCGCGGACGGCGGGAGCGGCAAAAGCACTTGTAGGAGTCTAAGAGTTTCCAATCTTAAATTTCGTTGAGAGATAGTTTGACCAAAAATATGAATTGCGGACTGGAATGATTCATTCAGATGCGAAGTAGAGCAGTGGCCGCGATGATGAAAAGTCGCCTTACGCAGCTACAACTTTTTCGTCAGGTGAAAAAGCTCCCCAGCATCCAGGTAAGCGGATTGATCGAACTTCAACCTACGATGGGTGCTGGGGAACAACAAAACAGCTCCATCCGTAATAGATGAAGCTGTTTCGGTGAGAAGCGGATGATTAGCCGGTTAGGAGGTCGGTGGAGTCGAAGCGGGTGGCGTGGCTTGTCCGCCGCCGGCGTTGACGATCTTGCGGGCGCTGGCGTAGGCGGTGGTGAATGCGGGATGGGCGGCGGCGAATTGGAGGATGAGGCGGTCGAGGATGTTTTCGAGATTGGCATCGGCGCGGTCGATTTCTGCGGCGATGGCGGCGGTGATGCCGGTGCGGCCTGAGATGGCGGCGCGGGGGGTGCCGAGTGCCCCGCTGTAGGCGGTG
>JBOFET010000211.1:0-9370 GCA_051648225.1 Luteolibacter sp. | reverse complement strand
CAGCGCTTGGGATTTCCCGAACAAGGAAACCCGTGGCGTCGAGGCCACCGAGGCGAGCGTGTGGCGGTGGGACCAGAAGTCGTGGTCAAGTGCCTGGAGAAAATCGATCAGCGGCTTGGCGGTGAACGGACGAGCCAGCGCGAGGCGTCGGTATTGCGGCCAGACTTTTGCTAGGGCGGCGAGCGCACCGACCCGCCGGTGTGGATGATTCGCAGGGCGTTGACCGTGGGTTTTCCAAGGAATCCTGCGGTCCCCCACAGTCTCGAAGCGAGTCCGGATTTTCCACCAGTCGTCCCAAAGCCCGCGCAGGTAGTCCCGCGTGTCGGACGGTGCCAACTCGTGCTGGTCTGCGGATAGAAATCCAGCCGTGCCGAAGAGCACCGATTCTGCGGCGGCACCCTCGGCGCGTAAAAGCTGCAGTGGCGCGCGCTGAGCCAGCAAGCGCATGGCCAACGCGTTTCCCCGATAGCCGAGGGTCTCCGCAGTCGCTTGGAACAGCGCCGCATCCCGTCCATGCGCGTCCTCCGTCCGCAGCCAGCGCCCGGCTTTCAAATCCGCACGGTAAATCGCCGCTTCGTCTAACAATCGTCCAAGCGCCCCCGCTGGCAGGCCCTTGAGTGGAGCGACGCAGCGTCCCGGGTGGGCGATCGCCACTTCGCGCTGCGGTCGGTTCAACGCATCGGATAGCTGGGTCGCAGAAATCAACACCTGCGGAACCTGGCGATGATCGCAGGTGCGGGTGAAAATCCGCCGGGCATCGGACTGGAAAACGACATGCAGAACCACTTCGCGGAACGCCGGGTTCGCACCATGCCCGTGTGATTCCCAATCGGCCGCGATCGGATCGAGTTCAAGTGGCCCCGTGCGCAATTCACCGTCGATCTGCACGGCTGCCTGCATGAAATCCGGTCCCGCCCCACGGTTCCACTCGCCGAATTGCACGATTTTCACCGTGCTGCCAGTCGTGGTGCGGAAGTCCCGCCCGAAAGCTCCACCAAACCAGAGCGCCTGCAGCTCGAGCTCGGGCGGTAAGACGTCCGTGGATGAGTCCTCGAACATCAGCGGCGGATGCCAAATCGATTCCAACAGAAAACTGTAAGTCATTTCAGAGTGGCAGTCGCTTCAAGGGTTTTTCACATCCGGAGTCTTCGTCGGGTCGGCAGGTGGCGGCGGCGGCGGATCGAGAATATCCAGCCAGCCTTTCAACGCATCGGCTTCAGGGATCGAGCCATGGCGGGATTGCGCTTCCCGCAGTTTGCGAACCGCCTCATCCTTCCGGTTCGCCCCGCGCTCGATGGCGATCTGATGGAAATCCTGGCGCAGCTTGTCCTCCGCCGCCGGGTAATGCGCTTGGGCTTGGCCGAACCATTTCGACGCTCCGTTAGGGTCCTTCAGCAAGAGCAGCTCAAGGCCCAGCGCCTCTGCCAGAACTCCGCTTTTCATGCGTTCCGAGGCTTTTCCCAGCTGTTTCTGCCGCTCCAGCGGCTGGGTTTTCCACTCAAGCGCCGCCGCCCGGAGTGCCCGGTAAGGGATGTCGCCCTCCTGCTTCATTCCACCGCCAGCCAGGTGGATAAAGGGCCGATACATGGGATCTCCCAGCACCACTCCCTGCCACGAGATCGCAGGCATCGCCATCCAGCAGGCCTCGCCCCAACTGAAGCCGGCTAACAGCCGCTGATGGAGGATGGAAAAATCATGTGTTAGGTGGAGATAGGGTTCATAGACATTTCCCACCGTCACGGCGGCGCCTTTCTCCAACAGACCACCACACCAGTTTTTCAGCGGGTCCGCCAGTTGCTCCCCGCTGAAGGAGTGGAGGTGCATGGCGACCGCTCCCTTGCGAAAGCGAAAACGGTCGTTCAGAAACGGGCCGCTGAGATTCCAGTCATACCAGCCGAAGTAACTTGCCGCCTCCGTCATCGGATAGTTTTTCGGCAGCGTGTCGTTGAAACGGTCCACCACCGTCGGAATCCCCGCTTCCGCATTTGCGAGAACGATTGCCTCTAACCATTGGTCACCTTGCGGAAACTTGTTGGCAATGTCCACGAACGAGCGGCCCCATAGTCCGGTTTCCTCCACTTCCACCGCATCGCGGATGATGCGTTCGCAGGTCGCGTAAGTGGGCGCATCGATCCGGGCGATGAGAGTGAAGAACGGCAGGTTCGTTTCTCCGATTGGCGCGGTGCTTTTGTAAAATTTGTTCTGCAGGATTCCTTCCGCGGGCAATCCTTCCACCCCGAACATCGCCAGCTCGGAATCCACCGACGCATCGTCGCGCCCGGCGACCACATTCTGCGGATCTGGCGGTGGATCACCCGGCTTCGGCGCAGGCTTCGGAGTCGGCTGGATGCGCAGTGGCACGCCCCGGATGCAGACCATGACGCGGATCCGGTTTACGACGGGAAGCTTCACTCCACCCGCGTCCGTCTGGCGCTTCCACCAGCTCCGGTGGTCGAACTCCGCGCGCAGTGGTCTCAAGATGGACTTTTCAAACACCTCCCGCGAGATGTCCGCAGTCAGCGGCATTTCCAGCGCGATGAGGTTCTCCTGCGGGATCCCACGCGCATCGAGATAGAATTCCGCGAGCTTGCGCGACTCGGGCATGGCGGAGTTGTAGAGCACCGCGACCGTCTCCGGAGAAATCGCCGCACGTGAGACCGAGGCCACCGCCACGAGCAGAAGAACGATCCGGACCCGAGTTTTCATCGGCGGCGAGCATGGCTTGCTGCCTCGATCATGCAAGACCCGGCACATCATTGAGTGAAATCCTCAGCCCGTCCCATGCCATCCGCACGCCCGGCGGCAGCGTTTCAGCAATCTCGTCCACGTGATACTCGTGACTCAAATGCGTGAGCCACGTCTCTCTGGCCCGGACCGCTGCCGCCGCTTCCAGTGCATCCGCCAGCGAGAAATGCGTGGGATGCTCCCACGTCCGCAAGGCATCCACCACCAGCACGTCCACGTCCATCAGCAATTGCCGGGTGTCATCGGGAATCCGCTTCACATCTGGCAAATACGCCAGCCTCCGCGCCCCGGGAACCTCGAACAAATAACCGATCGTCTCCACCGCACCGTGCTCCACCGGCAGCGGCGTGATTTTGAGATCCGCATAATAAAAAGGTCCATCGATGATTCGCGGATCCGGTTTTACATAGCCGATGGTATCCACGCGGTCGGAAAAGGCCCACCCGAACATGTTTTTCAGGATTTCCATGCAGCTTTCTGTGGCATGCATCGGCAGCCGCCCGGGTTTCCTCCAGCAGAACGCCCGCAGCTCGTCGAATCCCGCCACGTGATCCAAGTGGGCGTGGGTGTAAATGACCGCATCGATTTCCCGAATCCCCTCGCGTAGCGCTTGGATCCGCAAGTCAGGCCCGGAGTCCACCAGCAGCGTTTGATCCCCCGCCCGCACCAGCACGGACGATCTTGTCCGGTTGTTCCGTGGGTCCGGTGATGTGCAGATCTGGCAATCGCAGCCAATCACCGGCACGCCCACCGAGGTCCCTGTTCCGAGAAATGTTAAGGAAAAGTCCGTCACGCGCGGGACCATAGGCAGCTTCTCCACCACCGCGCAACCCGCACGCAGGATTTCCGATCACCGCTGCCGAAACCACCCGGTGATGCTCATCCGCGTCTTCCTGGCTGGCAGCACTTCATGCCAGAAGTCGCCTGCTAGGAAACAGACAAGCGTGCCCATTCGCGGCTCGATGATGACAAATTCACCCGACCGGTCCCCCACCGTCGTCCACAATTTGAGTTCGCCGCCGTCGCCCGGTTGCCAATCCGGGTTCAGATAGAGAATCGTCGTTACGATCCGGTCACGGGTCCCCGAGTGGCGGTCCAAGTGCGGTTTGTAAAAGGCGCCTTCCGGATAGATCGCGAAGTGCCCCTCATACTCGAACAGACCGAGAAAAAACCGCTGGTTCAGCGCCAGCCGCAGCGTCTCCAGCCACGCGAGATAGATTTCCTGCTCGGCGGAAAACTCGCCCGGTCGCAGCCACATCACTTGATCCCGGCGGATGTCCTCACGGATCTCGAGGGTCTCGCCGCGCCCCACGCCGGCGCGCCGGAAATCGCCGTTTTCGCACGCCACCTCGCATTCCTTTCTGAGTCGTAGCGAATCCCCCGCCCCCAGACAGCCCGGCATCGCCGCCCAACCGTGCCGGTCCATCCCATTCATGATTTCCTCCACTGGCCTGAAGAGCACGATTTCCGCTCCACCCACCAGACAAATCACGCGGCGGCTCTCCGTGATTGACCCCGGCGCGGCGGGCATAGTTCAGTCGCGCACACGATGTCCTCTGCCCGCCCCGATTCCAAACCGCTCGTCATGACGCCCCACGAGGCGCTCAAGCGGTATTTCGGATTCAGCGGATTTCTCGACGGTCAGGAAGAGGTCATCACCGAGATCACCTCCGGTCGCGACGGCCTCGTCGTCATGCCCACAGGCGGCGGGAAATCGCTGTGTTTCCAAGTCCCCGCCCTCTGCTTCGGCGGCGTGACGCTGGTGATTTCTCCGCTCATCGCGCTGATGAAGGACCAGGTGGACGCCCTCGTCGCCCGCGGAATCGCCGCCACCGTGATCAACTCCACCCTCTCCTGGCCCGAGCAAAAGGAGCGCCTCGACGGCATGCGCGCCGGGAAATGGAAGCTCGTTTACGTCGCGCCCGAGCGCTTCCGCGCGGAGAGTTTCCTCAATGCCCTGAGCGGCATCGAAATCTCGCTCTTCGCCGTGGACGAGGCGCACTGCCTCAGCCAGTGGGGCCACGATTTCCGCCCCGACTACCTGCGGCTCGGCAAGTCGCTGGAGAAAATCGGCCGCCCGCAATGTGTCGCCCTCACCGCCACCGCTACCCCTATCGTCCGCGACGACATTTCCAAAGTCCTCGCCCTACGCTCGCCCTTCGAGCAGGTCAGCGGATTCTCCCGGCCGAATCTATCACTCAACATCACCGCCACCGACAAGGCCGCACAGAAGGACGAGCGGATCAGAGCCGTCATCGCCGCGCACAAGACCGGCATCATTTACTGCGCCACCCGCAAGAAAGTGGAGTCCGTTTCCGAAACGCTCGCCAGCTGGGGCGTCAAGTGCGTGGCCTATCACGGCGGCATGGGCGACCAGGAACGCGAACGCGCCCAGGAAATCTTCATCACCCGCAAGGCGGACGTCGCCGTGGCCACCAACGCCTTCGGCATGGGCATCGACCGTTCGGACGTTAGATTCGTGGTGCATTACGAAATCCCCGGCAGCGTGGAAGCCTACTATCAGGAAGCCGGTCGCGCCGGACGGGATGGGGAGAACGCATTCTGTGAGATGCTCTTCAACTACGCGGACACCCGCACCCAGGAGTTTTTCATCGACGGCGCGAACCCCACCGCCGCCATCGTCCGCTCGATCTATCAATACCTGCTCAACGAGGCGGACAAGGACTTCGAAGTCCACCGCACACTCGAAGAGATCGCCGAGAACGCGGATGTGAAAAACTCCATGTCCGTCGGCAGCGCGATGTCCATCCTCGCCCGCGGCGGCTACGTCCAGCGCTTCGACATCCCGAAGAAGCGCATGAAAGGCACCCGCCTGCTCAAGCCGGACGTGCTCGCCCGCAGCCTCCAACTGGACGAAAATGCCATCGAGGAAAAAGACCGCCGCGACCGCGAGAAGCTCAAGGCGATGGTGGAAATGTGTTATTCCCGAAGCTGCCGCCAGCAGTGGATTCTCAGCTACTTCGGCGAAGAGGAAGCCGGCGTCTGCGGTACCTGCGACGTCTGCCGCGACGAAGGCTCCGGCGAGAACCGACCACCGACTGCCGAGGAAATCACGATCGTCCGCAAGGCACTCAGCGGTGTTGCTCGCATGTCCCACCGCACGGCAAACGGCTGGGAACCGAAGTTCGGACGCGGGCGCATCGTCCAGATGTTAGCTGGGAGCAAGTCGCAGGAAATCATCAACGCCCGCCTCGACCAGCTCACCACCTACGGCATCCTCCGGGAAAAAGGCGCGGGCTATCTGAACAGCCTCATGCGCTCGCTCGCAGACGCCGGGCTGGTCGTCACCGTCACCGGCGAGTTCCCGCTTCTCACGCTTACACCGCTCGGCGACAAGGTCATGCGTGGCGAGGCGAAGTTCCAGCTCGTCTGGCCCGACCCCGAAGCCGGGCGCAAGGAAGTCGCGCTCAAGGACCACGGTTTCGACGGTCAGCTCTACTCGATGCTGCGCGACATCCGCGAGAAAATCGCGCGGCGCGAAGATGTGCCGTCTTACGTCGTTTTTGGCAACAAAACCCTTGAAGCACTCGCCCGCTATCAGCCGGTCAATGCCGAGGAAGCGCTCCACGTCCCCGGCATCGGCGCGGCAAAGGTGCAGCGCTACGCCAAGCCGTTTCTGGACGCCATCATCGCCTGGAAGAAAAACCGCCGCGTGTGACTGAGGCCGGAGTGCGCGAAGCTCTGCTCGCGCCCGGTGGCTCCGGCTCTGCCGGATGTGGTGCGGAGCTCTTCGAGAGGACGCGCTGATGGAAAAGGAAGAAGCTCCGCCCCACAATGGAGCAGAGCTTCCATCCTCCACCGGCTGGAGCAGAGCTCCAGCACTCCGGTGGAAGGCCTCAGTCCCTCACCTCCACCTTGTAGTCACCCAGCGCCCACTGGATGCCTGCCAGGTAGTGGCGGACGACTTTGGGATGCCAATACATCTCGTGGTTGTGACCGAGCGAGCAGTAGAACATGCGCCCCTTCTTCCACGGTCTGGCCCATGCGATGCCGAAGTCGCCGTCGGTGCGCTGGATGCCTTTCACCGTCATGTCGGTCTTCTCCGTGTCCAAGCGCAGCAGCATGTGGACGGCCTTAGAATCGTAGGGATCCTTGAGTTGATAGATCTCTTCCTTGAACTCGACGTTCTGCCCTTCGAACATGGCGACGAGTGGATGCTTTTCCTCACCGGGTTCGACTTTCACGCTCACCATCGTGTTCGCGTTCCAAGGGTGGCCGGAGAAGAATCCATTGATCATCCTGCCGAATTCCGGCCACTCGTGGCAGCAATCCGTCGCGGAATGAATGCCCACGAAGCCACGACCGGACTCGACGAATTTCATGAGGTTGTCCTTGAGCCGGGCTTCGCGCTCCGAGGCCTCCTTCTTCGCATCGTCAGACATCGTCTTGAGATCGTCCTTGTAGGGCGCGAAGACGTTTCCCGTGCTATTGAGGAAACAAATGGCGTCGTATTTCTTGAGATTATCGATCTCGAACTCCGCCATGTCCTCGGAGACCACTGCCTCGAAGGCACCTGTCTTGCGGCCCATCTCGGTGAGTGCGACCTTGCCCGTCGGGATGGATCCGTGGCGGAAACCGTTCGTCCGCGAGAAGACGAGCAGCTTCCGCGGCTTTAGCGGCGCGGCATAGGGCTTGTCCGGCAGCGCCTCGATGATTTTTTCTTCGGCACCTTTCGGCATCTTGTCTTCAGCAGTGGCGTGCTGCGGCGCGAGCAGTGCGGCGCAGGCGAATACGGTCGGTATTAGTTTTTTCATGGGTAAAGTCAGGGGTCTGTTAGCGGCCAAGCATTTCCTCGATCATACTGTTCACCGGGATGCCGGCAATCCGATAGCCAGGGTCTTCCGTGAGCAGGTCGAAACTGCGCGACACTCCTCGGAGCGGCTCGATCCGGGCGACGACTTGGGAGCCACAAGACTCACCGACATCCAGCTCGCAGGCGGGAATCCCGTCGATGCGATGCCGCGGCGAGGCGCTCACGACGGAGCCGTTGGCAAAATGGATGGTGAGGTAGTAGCTCGTCGCCGGGTCCTCGTGATATTGATGAATCTGAGTGATGCGCACCGGAGTCCCGTGGAAGCCGGTGATCACATCGCCGGATTTGAGTTTTTCAATTTTAACCGGACCAGCAGCAGTGTCGATCGATGAGCCTTGGGGAAGGCAGCCGAATTGGAGCTTCGCCAGCCCGAGGCCAAGCGCGGTGCCGATCAAGTTGCAAGACGACAACAAACAAACGCAGGCAATGGCAGGGAATGCGAACCCGAGCGTGGATTTGCGCCCCGCGCCGGAGCGCTTCGAGCGGGGGTGGGTCGTGAGGGCGATGTTCATGAAAATCGATGATTGCCCTGCGCCCGATGGATCGGCGGCGCGGAGGTTGGGCTTTACGCGTGCAGACTGCCGGTTTTTCCCGGAGCGTCAAGATTCAGCCATTCTGAAATAGGCGTGATGCCTCCCCATCCTAAGATTTTGTCACGAGTTTGGCCGCTCATTCGTGCTTGGCAGTGCGTAAAACAATCGAGACGATTTCCGGGATGGCAGTGACGATGCAAGAATTCGAGGGCTTGAGGGTCAAGGTGGATGATGTCATCTACATGCCCAGTCTCGACGCGCCTCAGGAGAAGCCCCATCCGTTCGTCTATTTCATCTCCATTCACAATGACTCCCCCGTTCCGGTCACCATTCGCGGGCGGAAATGGGTAGTGTGCGAGGACGAAGGGGAAATCTCCGTCGTCGAGGGCGACGGTGTGGTGGGCCAGACGCCGGTGATCGAGCCAGGCGGGCATTTCTCTTATAACAGCTACCACGTCGTGGCACGGGGCGCGAAGGTCTCCGGGGCGTTTTTCGGAGAGACGGCGACGGGCGACTGGATTTTTTCGCGCATCCCAGATTTCCGGTTAGAAGTGCCGGGCTGGGCGTGACGAAGTCGCAAGGTCTCGGACACGACGGACCCATCCTACAACCGATAGATCTGGAGCGACCGACCGACCCGGTATTTAAGGGAAGCCATTTTTCGAAGCATCCTCACCGCGACGACCCACATGGACACGAGCGAAGAACTCGCATCGTCGAAGCGGGATTCATCAGTAGCTTCGCTAGGGGACGAATCGGTCGCAGAACAAGCTCGCCACCGCAATTCGCGCAAACGAAGCCTAGCTTCTTCGATGCACATTTCAGGCAGTAGGTACACCTTGATTCTTCTGGCGTTCCCAGTAGATGGCGTTGAGCTGTGACTCTTTTGGAATGAGCTTATCCCGGCGTTCGGAAGGCTGCTTCATGGTGATAATATCATACCAAACTTCTTCCGGTTCAGTCTCAACTCCCAACTCCAAGAGATCTGTGATGCCGACAAACTCGAAATAGATAGGATTGCCAGCCTCAGCCTGGCCTTCAAATTCCGCGCGCTTGCCATATGCCTTCGCCTTGCGGAGCGCAGAGCTAGCCTTCATCGCGGGGATCACGACAATGTGCTCTTCACAGCGCCGCATCACGTCACTACGCCCATAACCCAGATCTGCTCGATACTGGAATAACATCTTTGCCGAGTAGCGATTCATATTCTTGCCCAATGTAAAAGTTGGAGGCCGTCTTTTCTCGATTAGGTTGCTCT
>JBOFET010000210.1:0-8005 GCA_051648225.1 Luteolibacter sp. | reverse complement strand
GGGGACTTAGAACATGAATTTAATCATTGTCGCAGATGATAGAAACGGCGGGGGGTTGTGAAGGAAAATGTGCGGTGAGGATGGATTTAGGGGCGGGAGGGGGAAATTGGGACAAAATGGCGCACTTTTTAGCGTTTTTTGACTGTATACCCCTTTTCTGCCTGCCGGGAAGGGGCGTACCGGCCTGTACGGGGGGATCTGGTCGGCTGGGAAGGAATGTACAGGGCTGAAGTGCGACATTCTGTCCGCCGGGGAGGGGTGTACAGAATGGTAGGGGGGCATCCGAGGAGCGGATGGGGTCTTGCAGGACTGTATTTTGGCGTTTTTAGAGCCCGACTCCGATCAAGCGAGCGGATTCCAGACTTTTTTGAATCCACAGTCTTGGAAGTCTTTTAAATTGAGGGTCGCGAAATCCGTGACGCCGAAGGCGGTGAGGCTGAGCGCCGTGCGGGTGTCGTAGATGCGCCGACGGGCAAAATCACGGGTCGCCGCTTGTTTCCAGAGCTGGTCGTGGAGCTCGCGGCTGCGGGGAGGAAATCCCAAGGTTTTCCAGCGGGGGTGCTTCCGGTAGCTGCCGATGACGGCTGCGGCATCCGGGGCGGCCAGCGGATTCCGGAGGACGGCGGGGTTCCGCAGGAGCAGGTAGAATTCGGTGAGAATGAACTCGCTCAAAGCGACGTCTTGCCGGGAGGACAGGGCTTCGACGAAGTTTCTGGCCGCCTCGTGGAAGGGTGAGTCCGCTGCGTAACTGTAGAGCAGGATATTGGCATCGATCGAGATCATGGGGTGTGGAGGATCGGCTCTGCGTCTTGGAAAGCGGCGTCGCGCAATTGGTCGGGGCTGAGACCTTGCCAGCCGACGGTCGCCGAAACGGGCGGATTCCACGGCGTGCCGGGCGGGAGAGGATTCGTGTCATAGACCTCCAGGAGAAGCTCGGCTCCACGGCGGAAGGTTTCGGCGAGCGACCACTCCCGGGCTTTGGCGAAGGATTTGATTTCGCGAAAGAGTTCCTCCGGGACTTGGATCTGCGTCTTTGTCATGCTGGGGAATCTACGGTGCCAGCAATTTGATGTCAATTTGAGAACCGTCGCTACCCGGCAAGGTTTGGATTCACCGCCTGCGCTCCAGATGCACGGCGACGCACTCGGTGTCCGGCAGGATGTGTTTCTCGATGGAAATGGCGACGTGGGACAGGGGATGGTTTCCCAGAAGATGGTCGGCGATGTCGGTGGCGAGGGTCTCGATGAGGTGCCGCGGGCGGGCTGCGGCGAGGGACTGGATTTCGAGCGAGACTTGGTAGTAGTCGATGGTGCGGGAGATCTCGTCGGCCAGTCCGTCGAAGTTTTGGGACGGGGTCATGTGGATCGTGACAAGCAGCGTTTGGGGTGCTGCGCGCTCGTCATCGGGCACGCCGATGTGGGTGGTGACGCGGAGGCGGCGGATCTCGATGGTGTCGGGCATGTGAAGAATCCAGAATCAAGAGACAAGAATCAAGAGGGGAGGAGATGGCGTTCCAGGACTTCCATCAGCAGGAAGCGGGTGGGTTGGTTGAGGTTGAGAAGAAGCGCCTCGCCCGGGGTGAGCCAGAGGAATTCCTCGGCCTCGTCGTTGAGGGTGACGGCGGTGGTGGTGGCGCGGGCGACGTAGTTGAGCAGGAGGAAATGCTCGGGGCGCATGAACTCGGGCGAGTCGATGCAATCTTGGACGAGGGCGAATTCGATTTCGCAGAGGGCGAGGCCGGTTTCTTCGAGGATTTCGCGCTCGAGCGCGGCGGTGGATGACTCACCACGCTCGATTTTTCCGCCGGGGATGCCCCAGCGGTTGCTCCATTTGTGGGTGCGGACCATAAGGATGTGGCCGTTTCCGTCGTGGATCAATGCGCCGACGGTGGCGATGGGCCTTGAGACGCTGCGGCGGCGGTCGAGCAGGGTGCGCAGGACGCCGAGGTCGGGCACGGTGATGTCCGGTCTGACGGCGGCGAGGATTTCCGCGTGGTTGTAGCCGGTGAGCACGGCGATGGAGGAAATGCCGCCGTGGCGGGCGGTTTCCACGTCGTGCGTCATGTCGCCGACGAAGGCGGTCTCGGCGGGGTTGAGGCCGTGGGTTTCGAGGATGCGGTGGATGACGTCGCGCTTGTCGAGCACGCCGGAGTAGGTGGCTTCGAAATGGTGGCGGAGGCCGAAATCGTCCATCTGGCGCTCGAAAGCGAGCGTGTCCATGGAGGTGAGGACGAACGTGCGGATGCCGAGGGCGGTGCACCATTCGAGTTTTTCGCGGGCGTGGGGCAGGACGGTGACGGGAGTGACGGCGGCGTCGAAGGCGGGGCGGAAGTGGGCTTCGAGTTCTTCGAGCGGGATGTCTGGCAGCTGCTCGGCGTAGAATTCCCGGTAAGGCAGGCGGAACGCGCGGCGGAATCCCTCGCGGTCGAGCGCGGGGATTTCGTATCTGGTGAGCACAGCGTTGGTCGCCTCGATGACCGGGCCGAGGTCGTCCACCAGGGTGCCGGACCAGTCGAAGATGAGGTTGCGAAACATGGGGAGGTTTACCCGAGTTGGAACTTGATGGACTTGATGCGCCCCTCGCCGAGTTGGCTGCGGATGCGGGAGAGGAGCATGGGCTTCATTTGCTCAAGCTGGAAACGGAGGGCGGGCTGGGTGACGCGGAGCACGAGGTTTCCGCCCTTGACGGAGAGCGGCTCGGTGTTGCGGGCGATGAAGTCTCCGGCGAGTTCCTTCCAGGTGGCGCGGACTTGGTCCTCGTGCAGCCCGTCCTCGGCACCGGCGGCGCGGAGGATGGCGGCGACGAATTTTTCTGCCAGATGGATGCCGGCGTTGAGGTCGGCCGGTTCCTCGGCACCGCGCCATTCGTGCAGGATTTCCTTGCGGATGCTGCTGGCGCGCGGCGGTTTTTTCATGGCTTCCAGGCGATCAGGCGTCGCCGTCCTCGCCGATCGCTTCGACCGGGCAGCCTTCCATGGCTTCGCGTGACTGGGCGAGTTCCTCGGCATTTTCCGGCTGTTTGAAAACGTAAGAATACCCCTCGTCCTCGGCGCGGGTGAAATTGGCCGGCGCGGTCTCGCGGCAGAGATCACAGTCGATGCACTGGCTGTCCACGTAGAACTTGCCGGATACGTTTTCCACATTTTTGTCTTCGCGGTCAGCCATGGTCAATTGAAGGATTTACGACCCCCTCGATGCCTTCGACGGACGGATGATGCAACTGGAAACTTCGGGAAACGCCGCTGAGAAGCTTGATTTGACGAGCTCGGAGGATTCTTCAAACTTGGAGAAGCCACCCATCAAGGAGAAATTCGGGTTGATTCGTGGGATCGCGGAGAGATCGATCTGGCTGGCACAGCCGGTTTGGCATTCGCGCTGGTCAAGTCGGGGGCGACTCAGTAAATCTCCCGCAACCTCGTCTCATGACACCCACGCCACCATCATCTTCAGAGGAACCTGCCTTGCCCAGGAGGAGTCGTCCGAATCTCATCGACGGCCTCAAAGAGTCCACCGAGGTGGATTTGTGGGCGTTTGATGACTTGGATCCGACTGAGGACATGGAGCCGAAGCCGCAACCTCCGCCGATTTCCTCAGGTATCCCGATGCCGCGGGAGGGCCGGAAAAAAGTAACGCTGGCGGTGGATGATCCTCCGGCACCCTCGGGTGTCCCGGCCCGCAAGAAAGGCGTGCGATTTGACATCAATCACGAAGTCACCAAGACCCCGCAGGCCTCCACGGTGGATCGAGCGACACTGGCGGACGACTTTCACGACCTCGACGGGGCGGATGATTGGGAAGAGGGCGAGACGCCGGTTTTGTCGATTCACCCAAGTTTTCTCGATGCTGATGACGAGGCTGCCGAAGTGGAAGAATCCGCTCCGGAAAAAGTCACCCCACCGCCCACAAAGCCGGTGGTGGAGGAGCTGGACGAGTTCTCACCCGTGGTCCCTGAGAACGCGAAGCCGATTTCCCTCGTTCCCCATTTGCAACTTTCAAAAGTGGAGCGGATCGGGCTTGGCGCCCTGTGTTTGATGTTGCTCGTGGGTGCGGTGGTCGTATTTATTCATTCCATCCACCGGCTGCCGGCAGGGACGGAGCGGCTCACCGCAGGGGATTTTCCGGTAAAAGGTTCCCATGTGACGATTCAATCTGCGGACAGCTTCTGGCGCGCGCCGATCACTGAGGGGAAAAATGCGGAAACCTTCCGCCGCGGAACGCAGCTTCTGCCGGTGATCGAACTCACCTCATCCGGTAATGCGGGCGCGATCCGGGTCATCTTCCGCGACCAGGACGGCCGGGGGGCGGGAGATGTCCTGACCCAGGCGATCCAGCCCGGCGTTCCGATCCAAATCGCCGCCACGGCTGGCTTCGAAGACGTGGGAATGCACGCCGCCTATCGCGCCGGCCAGACGGAAGCGTGGACTGTCGAGGTGCTCGAAGCGTCGTCTGAAACCGCCGCGAACTCCGATTTCAAGAAGCTCTTCGAAATCGACATATCCACCGACCGTCGCTGAATACCCACCCCATGTCCAACCAGGAAGTCACTCCGCTCGTGCCCAGGGAAGGCTGGCACGTCATGCATCTGTTTTATCACGTGGACCATGCGCAATGGTCGCTTTACGGCGATGACGAGCAGCGCCAGTCCAAGACCCGGCTGACCGAGCTGGTCCAGGAAATCCGCGCCACTCCGGACACCCATCTGCTGATTTTTTCCGTGGCCACGCCCAAGGCGGATCTTGGTTTCATGTTGCTTACGCCCGATCTGCAGGTGGCGAATACCTTTGAAAAGCAGCTCACCCTGTCCCTCGGCCCCGAAATTCTCAGCCCTGTTTATTCCTACCTCTCCCAGACGGAGAGTTCGGAATACACCACCACCCGCGAGCAATACGCGGCGGAAACATTGATCCGCGAGGAGGGACTCGCGGAGGGTTCTCCCGAGTTCGAAGCCGGGCTTAAGGCCTTCGACGAGCGGATGGCGCACTACCTGAAGCACCGCCTCTATCCGGTGCTGCCGGACTGGCCGGTGATTTGTTTCTACCCCATGTCCAAGCGCCGACAGGGCGGAGACAACTGGTATTCGCTCGATTTCGAGGCGCGTAAAAAGCTGATGGCAGGCCACGCACGGGTCGGTCGCACCTATTCCGGCAGGATCCTCCAGCTCATCACCGGGTCCACCGGACTGGACGAATACGAATGGGGCGTCACGCTGCTCGCCAAGGACACCATCGACATCAAGGCGATCGTTTATGAAATGCGCTTCGACGAGGTCAGCGCCCGCTTCGGTGAGTTTGGCGACTTCTACATCGGCATGCAGCTGCCGCTGGACGTCCTTTTCCGCAGGATCTGCCTGTGAGGCGGAATCCCGAATCCAGCCGTCACGGACTCACCTCGGTCACCAGTCGCGGCACGATGACGGGTGGCACGGGCTTGAAGTAAGGCTGGCCACCACCGGGTGGGCCGATCGGTCCCTTGCCGGGAAAATCGAGAGGATTCGGCATCGCCGCGACGGTGTCCGCCGATTGGATCGCGGCGACCTTCCCGCCTTTGGGACCTTTCGCGCTTTTCGCACTTTCGCCAGCGTCACCCGCGTTCACATCGTATTGACTGAGCAGCGCCTGCACCCCGGCAAGCGACTCCGGCGCGATGGCAATCGCACATTGGCTCGCCACGCGCATGGATTCCGGGGAAATGGTGATCGCGGTTTCCAGGATGGCTACCACCAAATCGGCGTCGGCGTCGGTGGCACGGATCGCCGCTTTGACGATCTCACAGGTGCACGACGGGTTGGATTTCATTTCCTTTTCGAGGATTGTGAGCACCTCGGAGCTGTCCAGCTTGGCGCGTTGCTCGACCGAGAGCGCGAGCTTCTGGCAATCGTTTTCACGCTCGCCAGACTCGCGGTAGGTTGCGGAAATCAACGCGAGGTCCTGCTGGATACCGTGTGTCCCGACTTCCATGCCCGCGTCTGAACGCCCCGCCGCTAGATTGCGGAAGGCCGAGGCCTTTTGCAGCACCGAAAGGTCAACGACCGAATCCACCGCCTGCCGGTTTACCAACCGTGGTTCGAGCGTGGTCGTATCCTGAGCCATATACACCGCCAGAGACTCGGGTGCCGAGGCCTGCGCCTTGACGACCGGCAACTCGCACATCATCGGAGACACCTCCGTGACCCGCCGGGCTTCTTCGAAAAAGTCGGCCGCCGGCTCGGTAAAATTTTGTGCCGTCAACGACGCCAACAGGCCGAGTTGGAAAGAGGCGGCGGTAAAAAAAGGCGCTTTCATCGGAACAACGTCGGGAGGTGTATTGGAAAGCTTAAAAGTTTGCAAATCTTAATTTTATTGGCTTTAATTTTTAAAAATTAATAACCGCTCCAAACTTCACAGACATGAAAGCATCGTTCTTCGAGGGAAAATTCCCGCTCAAGTTACAAGCCATGGCCTTACTGGCTGTCCTGTCGGGCTTGATGGGCTGTGACAAGGTGACGACCTTGGTCGGAAATCTGAAAAAGACCCCCGCAGCGAAAGAGAGTCCACGAGTGGCTGCGAGCTTCAGCCGGGAGCAAATTTCAACGGTCACCTCAGCCGGGCACGCTGCCTTCATTTCACGGCCGAACGCGCTCGTGGTTGTCGATTTTTACGCCGATTGGTGCGGACCCTGCAAGATGCTCTCGCCGGTCCTGGAAAAAGCGGCGGAAAGCCATCCTGGGGTGGTTTTCATCGGCAAGGTGAACGTGGACCAAGCCTCTGACCTCGCGGCGGCGCAGGGCGTGCGCGGCATCCCGGACGTCCGGATTTATCAAAATGGCCGGGAGGTCGAGCGCTTCGTGGGATTTCCTGGTGAACCACAAGTCCTCGAAAGAATCGCGAAACTCTCTGCAGGGATCACGCCCGTTGCGGCTGCGGCACCTGGGGTGAAGACGCCCTCGGGTCCGGTCATTCAGCCGCTCGAAAAAGACTGGATGCCACCGGGGATGAAGCGCCAGAACTCGACGTCTCCCTGATTTCCGGAGAGGCGACTCGCAGTCATTCTTGGCCCCACCTCAGGCGCGAATGGGCATGTCGCAAATCGCCAATTTTCCCGGCTGCCGCCCTGCGCTTTCGTGCCAGGCAGGTCTTTTTTTCTTGCGATCAACTCTCCGCCTGATTGGTTGGCCGCGAATTCTTTCAAGAAAACGGCACGAAACTCGCTCTTGGCCATTTTTTAGTATCCCTGACTTTCCCATGCTGATCTCTGAAACAACCCAACTTCCATCCCTTGCTGACCGCCGCCAAGTGCTCGGGACCCTCGGCCTCGCAAGTCTCGGAATGCTTGCTTCCTCGTCCACGGCGAGCGCCTTCACCTCCAACGCGTCGCCCAAAGTCACCGTTCAGACCCGCCCCGGGCAGAAGCTGGCTCCGGTAGTCGCCCCGGCCCCCCATTTTAGCGACCTCCCGGAAGAATGGGTGCGGCGCGAGCGGGCCCTACTCCCGGAATACACCCGCTATCTCACCCGGCTCAATCTCAAGTCGATCTGCCCGAAGCAAGTCATCGCCGCCCACGCCAAGTCACGCGGACCCGTGTGGAACACCCTGCCGCCCAAGGCTTGGTGGACCCGCATGGGCTACACACTGCGGGTGGCCGACCGCATCGCCCTCGAAATGAACATTGGCGAGGTGGAGATTATCTCCGCTTACCGTTGCCCGGCCTACAACGCCAATTGTGAGGGAGCCAAATCCCGCTCATGGCACCAGGCAAACGTCGCCGTGGATGTGAAATTCCCGACCCGTGCGTCCGTCGTCGCTGCGACTGCTCGCCATCTCCGGACCCGCGGCCTGTTCAAGGGTGGCGTCGGTGGATACTGGAACTTCACCCACATCGACTCTCGCGGGGAGAACATGGACTGGTGATCTGCCGGTGGCGCGCTCACCCCAGCGCGGCGAGCACTTTTTCCACGGGCAGTCCCATCACGGTTTCAAAGCTACCGCAGATTTCTGACACGAGCTTTTCGCCGTGTTCTTGGATTCCGT
>JBOFET010000209.1:0-10279 GCA_051648225.1 Luteolibacter sp. | reverse complement strand
ATGCAGATCCGGGCAAACAGACTTCGCGAGCGTCGCCAGTTTCTGCTGGTCCCCGCTGCCATCCATGGCAGCCAAAACCTGATAGTGCGCCGCCGGAAACAAGCAAGGCCGGTGCCAAGCATCTACGAGCGGCAGGGATTTTCTGGCGCAAAGCAGCCGGAATGGATCGAGCAACGGAAACGCGGGCGGTTCAACCATGAAGGCCACGGGCTCGATCCGCGGCCTGAGCCAGCCGCGCGTGATCCCTTCGAAAACCCGCCGGGCGACCGATCTCTCGTCGTGTTCTGGCAGCCTCGCCATCAGCTCACTCCACGATTGGCACGCCGGAGCGTTTGACCTTGCCGCGCCTACGATTTCATCCGCGTCCGGCGGAGCAGCACCGGCTTGATAGAAAAACTCCATCACTTTTTCCAACGAGACGCGCTCGGCCACTGGTGCGTCATCGCGGCACAGGACTCCGGATCTGAAGGTCCTTCCTAACGCCTCGTCCACCGCAAGTTGCACCTCCAGCGGGTCTTGGGTTTGGTTTCTCAATTCGGAGAGGAATCCGTCGCTGAGTTCTGATGGAAGATTCGCCCCCGGATCGGACTCGCCCAGCCACCGCAGTCCGGCGTTGCAAGCCGCTTGCACGAAACGATCCAGCGGCCAGGGATCGTTGACAGGAGCAAAATCATCGCACGCCAGAATGGCCGCCCCCTTGGCCAGCATGTCGTCGATGACCGAGACCCCAGAATCCGTTTCATCCGTGATGGATCTTAGAATTTGCAGCGCGGAGACGATGTCCCCTGCCCCGGCTTGTTGGATCGCACGGGCCTTCGCGATCACCGGCAGCCGCGGTTTCCAGCCGCATTCGAGATTGAAGCTGATCGTCGCAATGCCGTTAGGGCTCAGATGCCTGCGGCAAAAAAGCAGCAGCGCTTCCTTCGCCTCGTCCGCCACCCAGGAGAAAAAACCGTGCGCGATGATGAAGTCGAACGTCCCGCCGACAGGCTCGAAATCCCGCAAATCGGCGCAGTGGAACACCACGTTCCCCACCCAAGCGGCCGAAGCTCGCCCGCGGGCATCCGCGATCGCTTGCTGCGCGAGATCGATGCCGGTGAATCGACTGCCCGGCCAACGCCGGGCGAGCGGACTGAGATTGTGCCCGGAACTGCCGCCGATTTCCAAAATCCGCGCACGGCGGGGATGCGGCACCTCCAGGCCGCCCAGCTTCGCAGCCACGGCAGAGACCGCCGGATCCGACAGGGGGTGGCTCATCGGCGGATAGGCGTGATTTTGATAGAGATCGTGGACCGCGTCTGGCATGGTGTTAGGAAATGCGATTTACCGTGACGCGATCCCAATACATGCGATCACGCCAGTCGTGAAAATTTTCGCGGTAAGGATCAAGCTGCCGACGGGTGGCCACGGCTTCTCCGGCGACGAGGACCTCGTTCATCCCCGCTGGTGTCCGCAGGCTGCGCACTTGTGGAAATGAATCGCAAAGGATTCTCCGGGTGAGCGACTGCATCTTCCGGTGCCCGCGTCCGGTGACGAGGTTCACCGCGAGCAATCCGCCGGGAGCCGTGGCGCGGAGGAGATTTTCCAGCAGATCCGAATTCCATGCCTGCGGGCGGAAGACATCGGTCTTGCCGGCCAGATAGATGTCGTCGAAGACCACGTCGAACGTCCGCCGGTTTTCCGCTAGCCATGGATAGGCGTCGGTGGTGTGAATCTCGATACCAAATGAGTCGAGATTCATGTGTTCGCGGGCGAGATCGACGATTTCCGAATCGATGTCGATGGCGGTGAGTTCGCAATCCGGCAGCAGGTGACGGAGAACCCGGTAAGCGGTGCCGCCGGCCAGACCGAGCATGAGGACGGAGCGCGGCGGGCCGTCCTTCCGCAGCAGGGCCGCAGCTGCGATCAAGTCCCACGCGAGACCGGTGAGGAAGCGCTTTTGATGAAACGAGGCGTGCAGTGCTCCCTCCACCCGGAATTCAGTCGCCACATCCGACTTCCAGACTTCCAGCGATTGAAAACGAGTGTGAAAAATTCCCGCGCGGCGCATCGGTGACGAAGATGGAGGATGGGCTGAGAGGAGTCGAGGACTTCAGTCCCGCGCTGGCGAAGAAAAAGATCGGACGGGACCGTTGGTTATTTTAAAACCCCCGCCATGCAAACTCTGGCGGCCTCGTTTTTCCTACAAATGGCTGTGATCCTCGTCACCTGCCGACTGGTGGGAATGGTGGCGAAAAAGATCGGGCAGCCGCAGGTCGTCGGGGAGATGATCGCCGGGGTGATGCTGGGACCGTCGCTTCTGGGGCTGTTCTGGCCAGAGTCCACGGCGCTGATTTTCACCAAGGAGTCCCGCAGCGTGCTGGAAGTGGGCGCACAGCTCGGGGTGGGACTCTACATGTTTCTCGTGGGTCTGGAGTTCAAGACGTCTCATTTCCGCGCCCGAGCGCGGAGTGCTGCCAGTGTTTCCATCGCCGGGATGGTGGTGCCGTTCCTGCTCGCTGCTTTATTGGCGCTGTGGCTTGTGGAGGTGCCCGGGGTGTTCTCGGAAAAAACCCGGTATTCCCAAGCGGCGTTGTTCCTGGGCGCGGCCATCGCCATCACCGCGTTCCCGATGCTGGCGCGGATCATTTCGGAACGCGGTCTCTCCGGCAGCTCGCTTGGCACACTGGCTCTTGCCGCAGGTGCCATCGACGACGCGGCGGCGTGGTGTGTCCTCGCCATCGTGCTTGCCTCCTTCGGTGCCACCCAGCCGGTCGAATGGCTGGGATGGGAAATCGGCGCGGATGTCGTGGCCATCGCGGGAGCATTGTTTTTCGGCGTTTTTATGCTGACGGCAGGGCGCAGGTTGTTGGCCGGATTCGGGACAAGGGCGGACAAGGCGGGTGGTGTCTCTCCGGCGATGATGTCGGTGGTGCTGGCACTTTTTTGCCTCTCGGCCTGGTATGCGGAATTGATCGGTGTCCACGCGGTGTTCGGTGGTTTCATCCTCGGCATCGCGATGCCGCGGGGAATCTTCGCCGACGAGCTGCGGAAAAAAGTCGAACCGTTCACCGTCGTGTTCCTGCTGCCCATGTTCTTCACGTTTTCCGGATTGAAAACGCAGCTCGATATTCTGCTGTATCCGGTTTTCCTGTTACCCGCAGTGGCGATTCTGGCAGCTTCCATCCTCGGCAAGGGTGTCGCCTGCTGGGCCGCCGCCCGACTGAGTGGGGAGAGCAATTCCACCGCGCTGGCAGTCGGCAGCCTGATGAATGCGCGTGGGCTGATGGAGTTGATCATCATCAACATCGGCCTGAACGCCGGGGTGATCGGCAAGCCGCTCTTCTCGATCCTGGTGATGATGGCCATCGTCACCACGCTGATGGCGACGCCACTTTTCGAGTGGTTTTTTGGAAGACACATGCAGAAAGCGGGCTTGGCAAATGACGAGATTTCCGACGGTGGACGTTTCTGATGGATGATCGGAAAATCGGAGAGAGATGGGGCGATCCTTCATGAGCTTGGAGGCTTGCCGGGCGAGCGGGAGCCATGGAGACTCTTTCGCGAAGCTCTGAGGAATCGTAACAGATGGCAGACGAAAGCAGACCACGGTTGAGCGAGGCGCAGCGGGAAGAGATCACCCGCCGGGTGCTGGCTGGAGAGAAGGCAAGGCCTTTGGCAGAGGAGTTCGGAGTGACCCGCGCCTACGTGTCCTTGCTGAAAAACCAGGCACTCGACCCGGAGCGGTTTGTCAAAATCAGCCCACTTTCGAAAAAACTCACCCCGGAGGAGTTGGAGCGGTTCCGGCAGACCTTGGCCACGACGACACCGGCAGACCATGGCTTTCCTTCCTATCCCCGGCCTGAGGAGTGGAAGCTGGAGCATGGCTCCCCGTTGGCGGAGAAGCTCTTTGGGAAAAATCCAAGCCGCCGCGTGGTGAAAGAGTGCGTTTCACCGTTCATCCCGAAGCGAAAGCCGTTTGAATTCACTCGCCCGCAGCCGCCGAAGCCGCACCACATCAGCCAAATTTCTCCAGAGTTCGCCGGGGATCCGGACTACGTGGCCTATTACCTCTCGCCGATCTGTGAGCAAATCGCCTGGAGGGAATACGAAATGGCGCTGGCAGACTACGAGGCGCGGTTTGCGGCGGGCGAGGAGCGTGCGAAGGCAGAGCGAGATCATCTTTCCGACGAGGCACCAGAGGATTTCCGGGTGCCTGCTCCGGGCCTGCGCACGGGCAAGCATGCCAAGGGCAAAGGGAGTCCGTTCACCAAACCGAAGCGCCGCAAACGCCGATGAGTCGCAGGCACACCACCGCACTTGCGATTTCCAGACCGGGCACTATGGTCCCCAACAAGTTTTACCGACATGTCCGAAACCAACACATCCCCGAAAATCACCGCCTATCTCAAAACCTTCTGTGGCTGGAGCGAAGGCATCCGCGCGATCATGCGCAAATACGAGCTTCCCTACGAGGAGAAGGACATCATCAAAAACCCCGCATTCCGCTGGGAAATGGAGCAGCGCAGCGGCCAGTCGCTTTCGCCGTGCGTGGAAATCGACGGCCACATGCTGCCCGACATTTCCGGTGAGGAGGTGGAAAAATGGATGTTGGAGAATGGCTATTTCCAGAAAAACGATGCCACACCGGACGCGCCGATCGACTCGGCCTGCACCGATGAGCAACATGCGGAAATGGCCTTGGGACGCACGCCAGTCCCCGGGAAGATTCGCTTCCTCGACTGATCGGGATTTTTGAGACAAAAGGTGCCGCCGGGGGCTTTTCCCCTTTCAAGCAATGGAATCTCCCGCAAACGCATGGAAGCAATGGTTGGCCGAAAACGGTCCCCGGCTGCTTCTTTTTGCCCGCGGGTGGAGCAACTCCCGCGCCGATGCCGAGGATTTGGTGCAGGAAGCCATCCTGCGGATGTGGCACCACCAGGCGGAAAAAGGCGCTTCCCCGCCGGATTTGCCGCTGGTTTTCTCCACCATCCGGTTCTGCGGGCTAAATCACCACCGCAGCGAATCGCGCCGCCGCAAGCGCGAGGAGTCGGTGATTTATCTCAATGATTTTCAAGATGTCTGGCTCGATCCGGTGCTCGAAGAGGACGAGGAAGCGATCATTCTCAGGGAGGCCGTCCAGAATCTCAGCCAAAAACTGCGGGAAGTCGTGGTGATGAAATTCTGGGGCGGGCTGACATTTTTGCAGATTTCCGAGACGCTCGCGATTTCGCCCAACACGGCGGCTTCGCGATACCGCTACGCCCTGGAGCAACTCGCGCACGAGCTGCGCCGCGTGAAGAAAGACCGCCATGCAAGCGCCTGATTCCATTGAAACCATCCTCTCCCGCCTGATGCCCCCGGCATTGAGTCAGGGCGGCCAGTTCGAAATCGACGCCATGATCGACGAACTCGCCGGCCCGGAGCGTGAGGTGGTGGTGCCGATTTCATCCGGAAAATGGATGGTCCGCGCCGTCACGGGCGGCGGGATCGCAGCGGCGGTCGCGGGGCTTTTGGCACTGGTCCCGATGAGCGATGGATTTCCCCGCTCTGAAGCGGTGAAAGTGGCCGCGAGCGTTCCTGAGTTCATGCTCGTGAGCGAGTCCGACCGAGTGGAATCGATGACTGACGAGGGTTGGCAGGAGGATTTGAATGGGTCTGCCATGCACGCCCTCCGCCTCGTGGCGGTGGAGGAAAACCACGTAAAAGACACCGAGTCCGGCATGGTGATGATGATTTCAGAGACCCGCGAGGAGATTTTGTATTCGCCGATCAATGCCTTTTGACATGAAGCCAACCTTGATTCTCGCTCTGCTGGCCGCGTCTATTCCGTGGTCAGCCGCCGAGCCGCCTGAGGTCAAGGCTCCTCAAATCATTCTGGGGCAGTCGGCGACCCGCGCCCCTCAGGCGTGGCTCGGGCTAAAGGTGGCCAAGCCGGATGAAACGATCACGGCGCATGTGCCGTCCCTGCCACCCGGAATCGGCTTCATCGTGAAATCCATCGACAAGGATGGCCCCGCCCAGGCAGCGGGCCTCAGCGAGTTCGACCTTCTTTGGAAACTCGGCGACCAGATGCTCGTCAATGAGGCGCAGCTGGCCACTTTATTGCGCCTGTCAAAACCGGGTGATCCGGTGGTGATCCACGGATTTCGCAGTGGCAAGCCGCTCGAGGTGAAACTCGTCCTCGGGCAGTCACCCCTTCCTGAAAGACCGTTCTCTGGGGAAATGATCGATGCCGCGATCCTCCCAGGAGCCTGCCCAGGTCCCATGCGCATGATCAATGTCGCGGCGAAAACCGCGAGTTTTTCCAATGACGACGGCACCGCACTCGTCCGCCGCGACAAGACCGAATACCATATCAAAATCGACGGTCCTGATGGCGAGTCGATTTTCGAAGATGAGCTGTCCGGTAAGGACGCTTACAAAGCGGTCCCGGAGAAATGGCAGCGGCGCATCCAGATTCTCTGCCGCACTCTGGATCAAGCGCTTGAAGGCAATATCGTGCCTCAGCGGCAGCCCCGTCCGCGGGTCCTTCCGCCGCCTGCGGAAACGCCGTGAAAATGGCTCTCTGACAGTTTTATCAAGGGAATGCCTTGCGTTTTCTGAGACGGCTTCCCATCTTCCGCCCATGCATCCTGACGTGGCGAAACTGGTTGAAGCCGGTCGCATTCCCAAACCAGTTGGCGAGCGCCTTTCCCAATTGGCTCCCGGCAATTTCTGTATTCACAAATCGTTCGGTGCCGGCAAGGTGGTCGATTGGGACCTTCCCGCCAAAAAGGTCACCATCGACTTCGAAAAGTCTGCCGGACAAGCCATGGAACTGCAATTTGCGTTCCAGAAAACCGAATGGATCGGCCCCGAGGACTTCCGAGCGAAGAAAATCGAGCATATCGAAGAACTCCGCAGCCTGGTCAAAAGCGACCCGCTCGCCTTGGTCGTCCATCTCCTCGAAAGCCACGGTGGCAGCATGACCGGAGACGCCCTCGAAAAGGAACTCTCCGGCGCGGTCATCCCAGAGGCAAATTTCAAAAAATGGTGGGATGCCACCAAAAAGGCGCTTCGCGAAAGCCGCCTCGCCGCCGTCCCGCAAAAACGCACCGAACCCATCGTCCTCCGCGTCGGTGACCGCAGCCCGGCGGAAGCGCTCGTCGCGGACTTCGAAGCGGCCCGTGACATCAAGGGCATGATCCGCGCTCTGGAAGCCATCGCAGCCGACATCGGAGCTTTCGAAAACGACTCGGAGGCCCTCAAACGCCTGCTCAACGACATCGACGAAGGTGCCAAAAAAGCCGCGCGGGTCCAGCTCGGCCAGGCGCTACAACTCGTCGCCGCTCGCGATGAAGTCATCGGCTCGTCCAAGACCCTGGAACTCGACACCACCGCGGTGAGGCTTTCCGACCTGCTTCTTTCCGCGGACCCCATCCGCCTTGCGGAGGAAGCTGGAGCACTTCCATCCGGTCGCCAACGCGCCGTTTACGAAGCCTTTCCCAGTGCCTTCTCTGATGATTGGGTCAGCAAGATTGTCCAGGTTTTCGACCGGGTCGGCGCACGCGGAGTCACGGAAATCGCCCGTATCCTGCAGGAACGAGAAGCGATGCCCGCCCTCGTCACCCACCTCCGTTCCGCCATCGCCCGGCGTGCGCTCGGGCCGGATGCATTGATTTGGGTCTGCCGCGAGCGCAAAGGACCCTCCAAGGAAGTCTTCAGCGCGGATGTCGGGGCCTCGGTGCTCAATCTCCTCGAAAACGACCACCTTTCCGACGGCCCGCGCAAGACCTCGCGCCTGCAATCTCTCCTCGGCGATGACAAGACCCTGCTGATCGACCTCGTCAGCATCATGGACATCAACGAAACCCGGAACTTCGGCCGCCGCCTCCTCGACTGCCCGGTCTTCGGCGAGTTGGAGAAAAAGTCCCTCATGGCCCGCATCATCAAGGCCCGCCCGGAAACGGTCGAACTGGTCAGCGGCTCCAACTCCAAGCGCCCGGAAGAAGCCCTCCTCGTTTCCTGGGAGAGTCTCGAAAAGAAAAAAGCCGAGCTCGACGACCTCATCCGCAACAAGATCCCGCAAAACCTCAACGACGTGAAAATCGCCCGCTCCTACGGCGACCTCCGCGAGAATTTCGAATACAAGTCCGCCAAGGATCAGGAAAAATACCTCGCCCACCGCCGCAACGCGCTCGACAAGGAAATCCACCTCGCCCGCGGCACCGACTTCAAGGGCTCAGACGCCAGCAAGGTGAACATCGGCACCGTCGTCACCCTGGTGGACACCGCCGGCAGAGAATCCGTCATGACCGTGCTCGGCGCTTGGGACTCCATTCCCGAGACCAAGACCGTTTCCTATCTGTCGGAAGTCGGCAAGGCCCTCGTCGGCCGCGCGCCTGGCGAAACCGTCCAGATCCGCGATGAGGAGACCGAGGTGATGGAGACCCTCACCGTCGTCTCCATCCGGCCCTTCAATCCCTGAAATTTCAAAACCCAGCCTACCTAACCAATAACAACCAGTATGGACTATACCACCATTGTTGAAATCCGCGGTCGCGAAGTGATCGATTCCCGTGGCAATCCCACCGTCGAAGTTGATGTCCACCTCGAGGGTGGTGCCATCGGTCGCGCAGCCGTCCCCTCCGGAGCCTCCACCGGCGAGCACGAAGCCGTCGAACTCCGCGATGGTGACAAGGCCCGCTTCCTCGGAAAAGGCGTCCTCCAAGCCGTCGAAAACGTCAACTCCAAGCTCGCACCCGAGCTGCTCGGCTTCGACGCCACCGAACAAGCCTCCATCGACGCCGCCATGCTCGCGCTCGACGGCACCTCCACCAAGAAAAACCTCGGAGCCAACGCCATCCTCGGCGTCTCGCTCGCCGTCGCCAAGGCCGCCGCCGCCCAGCTCGGCCAGCCACTCTACAAATACCTCGGCGGGCCTAACGCCAAGGTGCTTCCCGTCCCGATGATGAACGTCATCAACGGCGGTGCCCACTCGGACGCCCCCATCGACTTCCAGGAATTCATGATCGTGCCCATCGGCGCGCCGACCTTCCGCGAGTCCCTCCGCTATGGTGCGGAAGTCTTCCACTCGCTCAAAAAAGTCCTCCACGACCGCGGCCTCTCCACCGCCGTCGGTGACGAAGGTGGATTCGCTCCCAAGCTCGACGGTGTCGAGGACGCCATGAAAGTCCTCTGCCAAGCCATCGAAGCCGCAGGCTACAAGGTCGGTGAAGACATCTCCTTCGCCCTCGACGTCGCCTCCTCCGAGTTCTTCAAGGACGGGAAATACGTCTTCAAAAAAGGCGACGGCTCCGTCCGTTCCGCCGCCGAACTCGTCGATTTCTACGCCGATCTCCAAAAGCGCTACCCCATCATCTCCATCGAAGACGGCTGCGCCGAAAACGACTGGGACGGCTGGAAAATCCTCACCGACAAGCTCGGAGCCACCACCCAGCTCGTCGGCGACGACCTTTTCGTCACCAACGTCGATTTCCTCTCGAAGGGCATCAAGCTCGGCGTCGCCAACTCCATCCTCGTCAAGGTGAACCAGATCGGTTCCCTCACCGAGACCTTCGACGCCGTCGAACTCGCCAAGGAAAACAGCTACACCGCCGTCCTCAGCCACCGCTCCGGTGAAACGGAAGACAGCACCATCGCCGACCTCGCCGTCGCCACCAACTGCGGCCAGATCAAAACCGGCTCCATGAGCCGCTCGGACAGGATCGCGAAATACAACCAGCTCCTCCGCATCGAAGAAGAACTGGGCGATGACGCCGTCTTCGGCATCAAGAAGCTCAAAGTCCTCGGCTAAAGCAGGCAGGGCTTCTCTTTTCATCAAGCGGCGGACTTCGAAAGAGGTCCGCCGTTTTTTTGTGCACCCAGCTTCTTCACCCACCCCCACCCCACCGCGCTTCGATTCACCCTCACCGCAGACTCACTTTTTTCCACCGCGACACGATTTATTTCTACCGCGGACCACCCTATTCCCATCGCGAAGCCCCTCTTCTCCACCGCGATCCCTCGCAACTCCACTGTTTTCAAACGTAACTCCACCGCAGAAGCCCGTCTTTCCACCGCGAAACCTCATTTTCCCACCGCGCAAATCCGCAACTCTACCGCGATTCCAGATTTCTCCATGTTTTCAAACCGCAACTCGACCGCGACCCCTTGTTTTCCCACCGCGGAGCCTTGTTTTCCCTCTAAAACGTCTCGGATGAAGAATGTTCAACCGCAATGGGAGCGCAGTGGAGATGGACGAACTGGCTAATCCTAAAACACTTCGTCAAATGAACAAGATTTACGCAGATAAGAG
>JBOFET010000208.1:0-5953 GCA_051648225.1 Luteolibacter sp. | reverse complement strand
TTTTGCCATCGGCGGCCATTTGCTCGTATTCGCAGTAGCGCTGCTCGAAGGCGGAGCCGTAGAGGTCGTGGAGATCGGGGACTTCGTTGGCGCGGAAGAGGGTCCAGGTGCCGCGCTCTTCCATGCGTTTCATGAAGAGATCGGGAACCCAGTTGGCGGTGTTCATGTCGTGGCAGCGGCGGCGCTCGTCACCGGTGTTTTTGCGGAGGTCGAGGAAGTCCTCGATGTCGTTGTGCCAAGTTTCGAGGTAGGCGCAACCGGAGCCACGGCGTTTTCCGCCTTGGTTGACGGCGACGAGTTGGTCGTTGTGGAGCTTTAGGAAGGGGATGATGCCTTGGGATTCGCCATTGGTGCCCTGGATGTAGCCGCCGGTGCCGCGGACGGCGGTCCATGAACCACCGAGGCCGCCGGCCCATTTCGAGAGAAAAGCATTTTCGGCGATGCCGCGATACATGATGGACTCGATGGAGTCGTCCACCTTGTAGAGGTAGCAGGAGGAGAGCTGGCTGTGGAGGGTGCCGGAATTGAAGAGGGTGGGCGTGGAGGAGCAGAAACGGCGGCCTTTGTAGAGGTTGTAAAGGCGGATGGCCCAGCCTTCGGCGTCTTTTTCTTCTTTTTTGAAGAGGCCCATGGCGACGCGCATCCAGAAGAATTGCGGGGTCTCGATGCGGCGGTGTTTGTCGCCGGTTTTATCGACGATGAGGTAGCGGTCGTAGAGGGTCTGGATGCCGAGGTAGTCGAAATCGAGGTCGGCGGTCGGGTCGAAAGCGTCGGAGATTTTGTCGAGGTCGTAAATTTCGAGCAGCTCGGGGGTGAGGCGCTTGATGGCGACGCCGTGCTTGAGGTAGGACTTGAAGGCGGCTTTGTGGGCAGCTTTGAGTTTGTCGATGCCATCGCGGAGGATGGACCAGTCGAGGACTTCTTCGTAGATGTAGGAGAGGAGGATGCGGGCGGCGAATTTCGCGAAGTCGGCGTCTTTCTCGATGAGAGCCTTGGCGTTGAGGATGACGGTGTTTTTGAGATCCTTGGCGGTGATTTCGTTGCCAACGGAGCGGCGGAGTTCGCGTTCGATTTCGGCGTCGTTGAGATTTAAATCGAGGCCGATGGAGGCGTAGGCGATGCGTTTGCGGAGATCGGTGCCATCCCAGAAGGAGGAAATGCCATCGTCTGAGGTGACGGTGACCATGAGTTCTTGGTTCGGATCCTCGGCGTTGTCTTCTTCTTCTCTGCGGAGGCGGGTGCGTTCGTTCCGGTAGAGAACGTAGTGGGTGGCGGCCTTGAAATGGCCTTGGCGCATGAGTTCCTCTTGGACCATGTCTTGGACGTCCTCGATGTGGACGAAGGAGGAATCGCCAGTGCGAATGCGGTCGGTGACGCCCTTGGCGATGTCGATGGATGGCTCGGGGTTTTCCTTGATGGTTAGGAAGGCCTTGCGGACGGCGATTTCGATTTTCGTCTCGGACCACGGGACGACGTTGCCATTGCGGCGGATGAGGCGGACGGGCAAGGAGTGCGGGCCGATGTGGACATCGACAGTGCCGGTTTTCTCCATGGAGCGGCGGAAGGCGAGGGACTTGGCGACATCGTGCGCTTCGTTTTCGACGAGGGCTTTTTCGATGAGGAGGTAAAGGTCTGCTTCGGAAAGGCGGAGGCGGCCGCCGGTGTCGAGGGACTTGGTGAGGGAAGAGGCGACGGAGTGGGCGACATCGGAGACGAACTGGCGGTTGACGTCTGAGAAGATGGATTTCTCGTCCTGCTGGCGGGAAATGAGCAGGTCTGCGAGGGAATCGCCGATGGCGTCGGCAACGTCTTCGAGGGAGAAATGGGAGTCGGTGGAGCCGCGGGTGATGGTGATGTCAGTGACGGGCTGGCGTTTCTCCACAGATAAAACGTCGCGCCAGTTAAAGCCGCGGTCGGTGAGGGAAAAGCGGTCGGTGACGACTTGTTTGAGAGCGAGGTCTTCGTTGAGATTGAGGGAGCGATACATGGGAATTTGGTGGCGAGCTTATTGGAGAAGAGATGGGAAGAATGAGAGGGATTGAAATGATGCTCCGGGCGGGACGCCCCGGTAGCGGGCTGGGACAGGATGTCCCAGCCACCTTTGGGAATCAGAGTTCGTCGTCGTCCACGGAGGCGAGGGCGGAGGCTTTTTGGTATTCGGTCACGCGGCCTTCGAAGAAGTTGGTTTCTTTTTTGATGTCCATCATTTCGGCGAGCCATGGGAATGGATTCGAAACGCTGCCGTTGAGCGGGGCGAGGCCGCAACTGGTGAGGCGACGGTCGGCGATGTAGTCGATGTATTGCTCGAAGTCGGCGGAGTTGAGGCCGAGGCCACCGACAGGGAGGCAGTCGCGGATGAAGGATTTTTCGAGGGTGATGCCTTCTTTCATGGTGGCACGGAGGTCCTCGCGGAAGTCCTCGGTCCAGATGTCCGGATTTTCATCGATGAGATCCATGAGGAGATTGCGGAAGACTTCGATGTGGTTCGATTCGTCGCGCAGGGTGTAGCGGAACATTTGGCCGATGCCGGGGAACTTATTCTGGCGGTAGAGGCTGAGGATCATGCCGAAGAGGCCGTAGAACTGGGTGCCTTCCATGACTTGGCCGAACATGAAGATGTTCTTGGCGAGCGCCTGCTTGTTCGCGGTGATGGTGAGGTCGATGTCGCGGCGGAGGGCCTTGCTGTTGGAGGTAACGAAGTGGTTTTTTGCGGTGATGGAGGGGATGTCTTCAAACATCGCCTCGCACTCGTGGGGATTGATGCCGAGCGAGGAAATCATGTAAACGAGCGAGTCCGCGTGGATGTTTTCCTCGTGGGCGTGGCGGCCGAGCACGAGCTTGAGTTCGGGGGCGGTGACCACCTCGCGGACGACGTGGAGGACATTGTCGCCCACGATGCCTTCTGCGGCGGAAAAGTAGCCGATGCCCATCTTGATGATCCAGCGCTCGACATCGGAAATTTCATCGGAGCGCCATTGCTCGACGTCTTTTTGCATGGAGATGTCCTCGGGTTCCCAGTGGTTGTTCTTCATGGTCTTGTAGAGGTCATACGCCCACTGGTATTTCAGCGGAAGGATGTTGAAGAACATGGTTTCCTTCCCGTTGATGACGCGCTTGCCGGCGTAGGCGAGTTCGGCTTTTTCGCGGTCGAGGACGAAGGTCTTGTTTCCGAGGGAGACGGTGGTGGTGGCGGCGGGCATTTGGGTGGCTGACATCGTATTTGAAGGGCTGAAATAATCGGTGAGTGAATGGATCGCGGCACAGGCGCAGCGTTGCGGAGACTGCCAGCAATCGGCGGGCCGGGTCAAACCGATTTTGCTCATCTGGTATCCACAAATTATTCACAATACAAGATGTGGTATTTTCGGATAGGTGTCTACTAAGTAAATCATGAGAAGTCTCTAGGGTTTATGAGTGCCGGGAGAATGCGCCGGATGAATGCCTAGGGGCATGGAATTTTTTCTCTGCCTGTTAGCGGAGAGGCATTTGAAAGAAATTTGAAAAAATTCTTTAATTTAACCTAAATATCGAGGGCGGTGGCGTAATTTTTGACACAAGCCATTGATGCGAAATATAAAAGATTTTTGTGGCAGGCAGTTGCCTGGATTTTTCGAGCTCGATCCGGAAATGGGCATGAAAACGCCGCATGATTTTCTCTGAAATCATGCGGCGGATGAGTGGGGAAACCAGGTAGGATTCCCGGTGTTGCAGATGGATTTAGAATTTCCAGTCGTGCTGATCGAGTTCGCAAACGCAGGCGGCAAGCAGCAGGATGCAGGCGGCGATGTCCTCCTTGTGGCAGGATTCGATGGATTGGTGAATGTGCCGGGTGGGAATGGACACGGCACCAGCGATGGAGCCGCCGGCGACCATGCGCTGGAGGCTGCCGGTGTCAGTGCCACCGGCAGCGAGGATTTCCGGTTGCCACTTGATTTTGTGGCACTTAGCGGCGGATTTCATGAACTCGATCATGCGGTAATCGCAGATGACGGAAGAGTCCATGAGCTTGATGGCCGCGCCGTCGCCTAAGGCGGTGCAGCGCTCTTGTGGGGAGGCTCCGGGCACGTCGTAGGCGATGGTGGTATCGAGGCCGAAGCCGAAATCCGGCTGGATTTGGAGCGCGGAGGCTTGGGCGCCACGGAGGCCGACTTCTTCCTGGACGGTGAAAACGGCGTGGAAGTCGTAGGCAGGCTTGCGCTTGGATTTCTTCAGCTCGCGGAGGGTCTCGATGAGAACGAAGACGGAGGCGCGGTTATCGAGAGATTTCACGTTCACGCAGTCGCCCAGCTCGATGAGCGGCGAGTGGCGAGTGACGAAATCCCCGACGGCGACCATTTGATCGACCTCCTTTTTCGGCAGGCCGGTATCGATGAAAAAGTCGGTGATTTTGACCACTTTGTTTTTTTCGTCCGGCGACATGATGTGGACGGGTTTGGAACCCATGACGCCCATGAGATCCTTGCGGCCGTGGATGATGACGCGCTGCGAGGTGAGCGTCTTGGGGTCGAAACCGCCGACGGGATTGAAGCGGATGAAGCCCTTGTCGTCGATGTGGGTGACGATGAATCCGATCTCGTCCATGTGGGCGGCGGCCATGGTTTTCTTCGCGGAGGAGCGGCCTTTTTTGAGCGCGATGACGTTGCCCATGTTGTCCACGCGGACGTCGTCGGCGAGGCCCTTGAGTTCGGTGAGGACAAGGTTGCGGATCTCCTTTTCGAAGCCGGGAGCGCCAGGAGCTTCACAAATGCGGGCGAGTAGAGGAATGTCGATGGGCATGCCGCAGGAAAATAGCGTGCGCCATTCTAGTGACGAGCGGGAAATAATTGCGGCTTGGCGGGACGCGGCGGGGGGCTACCTTTTGCCCATGAAAGCACGTTTGATGATCGATCTGGCCAGCTTGCCGGAAGAGGGGAAAAATTTTGAAGGTGAGCTGCCGAAGGAAATTTTTGATCTGCCGGAAGACGATGCTCAGGCGGTCGGGCCACTGGTTTACGACGTTTTGGCGCATCGTTTCGGCTCCGAACTCTTGCTGACTGGGACAGTGTCCGCCGCGTTTGAGTTCACCTGCGTCAGGACGCTGCATCCTTTTGTGCAGACCATCCGGCTGGAAGATGCGGCGATCTCCATCGAGATCGAAAAAGAGGGGCCGCTCGACGTCACCGACGCCCTGCGTGAGGAGATCCTGATCAATTTCCCGGTGGACCCCCGGTGCGAGGACGGCGATGTGCCGCAGAAATGTGAAATCGATTCCCGATATTTATCAGTGGACAAGTCGCTGGAAGATGGGCTACCCACTCCGCCCCGCGCCGAGAGCGACGACCGTTGGTCAGCTCTCGACATCCTCAAGGACCTCAAGGACCAACCTTAACTAAACTACGACCATGGCCGTACCAAAACGCCGCCAATCCAAAAGCCGCCAAAAAATGCGCCGCGGCGCAACCCGCTGGCGGGCACCAATCTTCAAGAGCTGCTCTGAGTGCGGCAGCAGAGTGCCTTCGCACATCGCCTGCCCGTCCTGCGGCTACTACCGCGATCGGCAAGTGCTCGACGTCGAAGCTCTCTGAAGCTCCCGACATGCCTTTTGAATCAATTACCGCTCGGGGAATTCCTCTTGCGGTAATTTTTCGTTTTCCCACGTTTCACCCACTCATTCTCGATCCTGCATGAAAGTCGCCCTGGACGCCATGGGCGGGGACCACGCCCCCGCCGTCAATATCGGAGGAGCCATCGACGCCCTGCGGTATTATCCGAAGCTCCAACACCTTTACCTGGTGGGAGTTGAAGATGTCCTCCAAGAAGAGTGCAAAAAACAAGGCCTGGACCTGAGCGACTCACGAGTCAGCATCGTCCACGCGCCGGAGGTGATAGGCATGGCCGAGCCTGGTGCCAAAACGGTGCGTCGCAAAAAACTTTCCTCCATCAGCATCGCCATGGAGATGGTGAAAGACGGCCG
>JBOFET010000207.1:0-15858 GCA_051648225.1 Luteolibacter sp. | reverse complement strand
AGCGGCCACGACCCTTGTTTGCCTTGTCATCTTCTGGGTTGGCGCGGGATCCACGGCCTTGCGGTCCAGTATTTCGCGGCTGCGGTCGTTGGTTTTGAGGTTGGGCGGATTGCTTTTGCCGACGAGGTGCCCGGGATTGGTCGGGTGGTGCCAGCTGGCGCTGCGCATTCTGTTTGATCTGCGGCTTGGATTGAACCCTGCCGCGGCCTACAAATTCCTGACGATCCACAGCTACCGGCGTGTTGTAGCGGGACGGATAGCGAGAGGATTGGCGGGCGTCATTGCCGCGCGAGTCGCGGCCTCGGCCTGAAATTTCCCGGTCCGGTTGGGCATAGGGCCTGGCTTCCTCAACCTGGCGGGAGTGGGGCCGGGAAGAGTGATTTCCACGATCGTAACCGCCACGCTCTGAAGAATGGCCGTAGGTCCTGCCGCTTGAAATATAGCCGGAGTTCCGGTAGGCCGACTCACGGTTGCGATAGTCCCTGATCGTCACATTCGTCACCCGGCTCGGCGGACGGCAGTAGCCTCTACCCGGGTGCCAGCCATGAGGATGGGCCACGCCATAGACCACCTGAGGGCGGTAGCCGACGGGGTAATATCCGTTGAGGTAAGGGTCGTAGTAGGCTCGCCGCCGGTGGTCGAAATAACTGTGGCAGTAGGGGTCGTAGCCCCAGCGCGGATCGCCTGTGCCTACGAAAACGGAACTGGAGAATCTGCTTCCGCCGTATCCATAGCCGTCGCCGTAGCCCGTGCTGTAACTGCTTCCCACCGAGGTGTAGTTGGGGTCATAGGTGCAGGAATTCAGGGCTACGGCACTGACACAAGCCAGTGCGTTCACCGCCCAAAGGCGTAGGTTTTTCGTCATGCGCTTACGACAGCACGGGAGCGCGTTCTATTCGAACGGAATTTCAGGGAAACTTTCTGAGAGACCTCCCATGAGTTGACAGCCCGGGGTGTTCTCCGGTTTCCTCCCGACTACATCCTATGAGTTTAAACTACACACCGATTCTCATCACCGGAGGAGCTGGCTACATCGGCTCCCACACTGTCAGACTGCTCGCCGGGCAGGGGCGAAAAATTGTGGTCCTCGACAATCTCGTTTTCGGCCATGATCAGGCGATCATCGACCCTGGCGTCGAACTCGTCGTCGGCGATGTCGGCGACCAAGCACTGGTCCGCTCCTTGTTCGAAAAGCATCATTTCGGCGCGGTGATCCATTTCGCCGCCTACGCTTATGTCGGGGAATCGGTCACCAACCCGCTGAAATACTATCAGAACAACACGGCCGAGCCCATCAAGCTGCTTCAAGTGATGCAGGAGTTCGGCTGCAAGGTCTTCGTTTTCTCCTCCACCTGCGCCACCTACGGCGTGGTTGACAAGCTACCGATCACCGAGGCGAACCAGCAAAAGCCCATCAACCCCTACGGCATGAGCAAGCTGATGGTCGAGCACATCCTCGCGGATTGCGACACGGCCTGGGGCCTGCGCAGTGCCTGCTTGCGCTACTTCAATGCCAGTGGCTGCTCGCCAGACGGCCGCATCGGTGAGGACCACGAACCGGAAACCCACCTGATTCCCCGTGTCATGATGGCCGTGACCGGCGAAATCGAATTCCTCGAAGTCTTCGGCACCGACTACGCCACTCCGGACGGCACCTGCATCCGCGACTACATCCATGTGGACGATCTCGCGGACGCCCATGCCCGCGCCCTCGACCACCTGGTCGCTGGTGGAGCCTCCGTCCGCTGCAATCTCGGCACTGGTGTCGGTGTCTCGGTGAAGGAAATTATTTCCGCCGTCGAGGAGATCACCGGCAAGAGCGTCCCGGTGAAATACGGACCGCGCCGGGAAGGGGATCCGCCTTCCCTCGTTGCTGATCCCACGCTCGCCAAGGAGTTGCTCGGGTGGGTTGCCGCCCGTCGCGACATCCGCGACATGGTCGGGCCTGCGTGGCTGTGGACATCGGGTCCCAATGCGGGCAGATATCCCGCGAATCGGAAAACGACGTAACTGCGATGTATTGACATTTGACTTGCGGACTTCGAAATTTCACGCAACTTTGTGACGAACCCGTTACCCAAACCCATGAACTCTAAAGATCTGAAAATCAGTCGCCCAAGGCGTAGCTACGGCTTTACCCTCGTCGAAATGCTCGTCGTCATCGCCATCATGTCCATCCTCATGACCGCCGGAGCCATTGGCCTCAGCGGAGCGGGAGGCAAAGGCGTCACCAGTGGCGTCGCCGGCGCGGAGGCATTGTTTGACGAGGCGCGAGCCATTGCCATCGGCAAGCGGACGGAGGCTAGAGTGATGGTCGCCAAGGATTTGACGAACGACAAAGCCGGAAACCTCCGCAAAATTGTGGTCGTTTCCCGAGAACTCGACGCTGAGGGCAAAATGAAAGAGCCTGAAAGCTGGATTCTTTCCAGTCGTGGTATCTTACTTCCAGATCAAACGTTTTTCAGTGAGGACTACAGCAGAGACGGTAGTAGCCCAATCAAAACCGAGACGCTGTCGGGTGCGAACGTCAAGGCAGCTTTCGCGGGAACGTATTTTTCTTATGAGTTCAATGACGAAGGGATTTGCGAAACCCCGGGGGCCAGTTTTGTGGTGGGAGCCGGTGTGCGGCCTGTGAACAAACCCAATGACAAGCCAAGGGTAACCTCGTCTGCCAAGCGCGACTTCGGTGGCTTCGTGGTTCGGCGTAACGGCAGCACGTCAACATTCCGTAATCCAGACCAGATGGATATTCCAAATACGGTCACCCAATTCTAACTCCTGACTTTATGAAAGCCCACTTTTCAGGCCGCGCTCGCGGTTTCACGCTTTTAGAAACTGTTATCGCTATCGGTGTTTTAGCAGTTCTCCTCTCCGGTTTCATGGTCGTCTTCGCCCCGGCAGCAGATGGAATTCGTAAATCCATCAACGTTCAGCAAGCCGACCGCATGGCATCCGCACTTGAGCAGGAGCTGGTCACCCTTCGTGCGGGAGAGCAGTCGGTTGACGTCAAGACTGGTTTTGACAAGGCTTTTGAGCGCGTCAGGCAATCAGGTGCGACTAGTTCGTCCGACGCACTTTTTGCTTACCAGTATCGAGCAAAAATCCCCCTGACCAAGAGGGTGCCGGATGATGGAACCTCAGCTCCCGAGCCGAATCTTGACGGGAAACCCGGTGAAGCTTTCGTGGTCGTTCCTATGGTCCGGCGGAAAAGCGATCCAAAGTTCCAGGAAGATTTGGCAGCAGTCGAAGGTGCTGTCTATCTGGTGAAGTGCCAACAGCTCGTCTTTGACGGGGGCAAGTTGGTCGCAACCACGGCTCCAGGAACCATCAAAAACCCTAAGCCCAACTCTTCCCCACCAGACCCAAACTACCAGCCCGGCCCATTCAACAAAGCAGCTGACTATCCAGAAGCTGTGATTGCTTTTGCTGCGGAATTTTACCAGATGCCTGCGAAAACCATGACTTACTTCAACGGCACGACCTTTAATAACAATTTTTCCAAGCTCAAAAACCCCGTCTTCACCCGCAACCTTGCCGTCCGCCGTTGAGCCTGACTTCATTTCCGCCCAAACCCAATTATGAAAAACTCACGGACTTCACTCGCTAGACGCGGCTTTACCTTGATGGAACTCATGGTGGCCATGGCCATCACCACCATCATCGTCACAGTTTTGGTATCCATCACCTCCATTGCGCTGGACACTTGGAATCGTAGCCGAGCCGAGCTAAGGGCTTCCCGCCAGGCAAAGATCATGATGGATGTCATGGCGCGGGATTTCGAGGCGCTTGTGACACGTAGGGGAAATCCAAACGAGTGGCTCACTGCAACGACAGCCGCCTCGCTGCCTGGGGGTAACGACCTGAAAAGTACAAACGCATCCAAGCTAATTTTCTTCACGGCGGCAACGGATCGCTATGATGGCAAGATCGGGGTGGCTAACAAAGATCTCGGTGGTGATGTGTCCTGTGTGGCCTACGAGCTGGATTACCGGGATCCGATCAGAGTAACGGGTTCTGGATTCGAAACATTTGTGGTGAGTCGTGTTTTGAAAAACCCTAACGAGACTTTCGACAAGCTATTGGGCAAAACCGATCTCTCAGCAGCATTTGTTGGCTTCAACTCAGAACTTTCAGACCCAAAATTTTTCATATGTGAAAATATCTATCAATTTACGATCACTTTCCATGTCCAAGGTAATGATTCTACACAAACAGTTCCGCTCGTGAATATTCCTGTCACCTTGGGGCAGGGTACACGATCATTCAGGCTCCTTGGAACGGGTATCGTTTCCGATTATTCAGGTCCCTCGGCTGCACTCTTACCCACGGGCAAGCTTGCTGCTGTGGAAATTTCGGCGACGGTGGTTTCTGATTTTGGTGTCGATCAGCTCAGAAAACGCACTTTTAAAGACGAACCAGAAAGAGCTGCGTTCCTCGCGAAGAACTCCTACCAGTACACCAAATTGGTTCAGCTTCCGGGAATGTGATCGAATGGGTCGAAAGCTTCAGTTTGATGCCACTTGGTATCGAAGTCTGGCCGAGCGGCTGCCTCCAACAAAACAAGGAATAGCGAACTCCGGTCCGCTCAGGTCCATGAGATGGCAGTGAATTGAAGTGAGGCCACGCCGCATTGGGTCTCCATGGGCCTCGGTGGATCGGAGTCCACCGCCCGTTGGACGAACAAGCGCTGCACTGGGCTTCTTTTGAATTGGCCCTCAATCCTCAAAAGCATGAGCCTGCGATTGAGGATTGCATTCTTTAACTTTGGCATCCGAAGAAGTGCCGTTTCACGATCAGATCGGACACGCCGCCCGGCACCATCTCTTTCCAGGCATCGTCCCCGGCGGCGATTTTTTTGAGCACATCACGCGAGAAAATACTGAGATACTCGGGCTTGAAATTATCCAGGTTCACAAAGCTGCCGCGATCCGCAAGGTAACCGTAGAGTTTTCTCAACTCGGAGGCGACCGGCAGGTTCTCAATGGTGGTCAGCTCGCCAGTCTCCGCATTCCTGAGCGGATAGACGTAAAGCTTGAGATCGTTTTTGAACAATCGCCCGAATGATTCGAGAATGCCGCCAGGAAGTTGAGTGTAGTATTTTTCTTCGAACAATTCGATCAAGCTCGGTGCTCCCAGCACGATGCCGATGCGCTCCTTGGTCCGCCAGGAAAGATAAGCGGCGAGGCGGTAGTATTCGAAGTAGTCGGAAATCAGCACAGTCATCCCACAGGCAGCTAACAAATCGGCCCGGGCGAGGAAATCCCGACGGTCGATCTCGTCGCCGCCGTTGAGAAGATTGCGCATGGTGAGTTCGAAAATGGGCAGCACTTGTTTTCCTTCCACCGCCGGATCCATTTTGAACTTCTCCAGTGCGCATTGCAGCATGTCGAAATTCACATGCGTCGGCGGTCGGAAGCTGCCGCGCTCAACGAGCACCGCTTTTTTATAAAGAATCTCGGAGGGCTGCAAAACCTCGCCGTCCGCGCCGAACATGGCAGCTCCGCTCAGGCCGAGTTGCACGAGCTTCAGACTGATGAGGCGGTTGTCCACGGAGCGGAATTCGATGCCCTTGAACTCGATGACGTCGATTTCGATCCGACCGGTGGTTAGTTTGTCGAGCAGACTTTCCAAGAGCAGGTCCGGCTCATGATGATGGAAAAAGGCGCCGTAGAGCAGGTTCACGCCGACCACGCCGAGGGCTTCCTGTTGGAGTGAGGCTTCGGTGTCGAGCATCCGCACGTGGATGAGGATTTGACTTGGCTCATCGCGCGGGCGGGACTGGAACTTGATGCCCATCCAGCCGTGACATTCGTTCCCACCCTTGTAACTGCGGGCGACGACCGTATCGGCAAATGCGAAAAACGCGGTGCTGTCGCCGCGCTTTTCACTGAGCCGCTCGACGTTGAGTGAAAATTCCCGGTCGAGCATCGCCTGCAGGCGGGACCGGGAGACATAGCGGTCACCGCTGCCATAGATGGCGTCGCTGACGATCATGTCATACGCGGAGATGCTCTTCGCCACCGTCCCCGCAGCCGCGCCGACGCGGAAAAACCACCGTACCACTTCCTGCCCGGCACCGATTTCCGCGAGGGTCCCATACCAACGGGGATCCAAGTTGATTTTCAGCGCCTTGGAGTGGGTATCGAGTTCTTCCTCTTTCATCGGGCGATCATAAGCAGGAGGCGAGCCATCCGGTCGTTTTCAACGGTGGTCCGTCTGTAGTTCCGATGCTTGATAGAAACCCTGCTGGTCCTTGGTGGCGGCGCGGACGGCGGTGACATCGGAGGGCTTTACGGCAGGCGCCTTGTTCCCGAAATTGTTGCGCACATAGGTGAGCACGGCGGCGATTTCCGCGTCGTCTAACATGCCGCCGAAAGACGTCATCGGGACGAGTCCGTCATATTTTTTCCCATTCAGCACGAAGGGACCCATCATGCCGTGGAGGGTGAGCTTGATGAGGCGGTCCGGGTTGCCCGTCACCCAGTCGCTGTTTGCGAGCGGCGGGAAGGCGGGTTCGATGCCTTTTCCATCCGCTTGATGGCACGTGGCGCAGTGGGCGTCTCGGAAGTAAACCTCATGTCCGGCGATGAATTGCTTGCGCTCGCCAGCCGTGAGGTGGGTGGGAATCGGTGGCAGGGGATGCTCGTTCACGACGGCATCCGCAAGGCCCTCGAGCCGGGACTGGGCGGTCTTTGCGGCGTTTTCGTTCCACACATCCAGCGGCTGGCTGGCGGCGGTGGAGACGATTTTCTTACCTGCGGAGTTGTTCAGCCATGACCCGGCGATGATGGCCTCGAGTCGCACGCGGCCTTGGGCGTCCACCGCGGCCTTCTCGAGTAGCGCTGCGTGATCGGCGACGCGGTGGGAATTGTAACGGAGGACTCTAACGGCAGCCGCGCGGGCGCGGAAATCCTGCGCTTCCAGGAGCTGGCGGAGAAGAGTCTCGTCCACTGCGTTCATGCCCCAGGTGGTCCACAGGGCTTCGAGCAGGGCGTGCTCGAAGTGGGGCGACTTGACATCGAGTTTGGAGACCCATGCCTTGACGGCGGGTAGAACTTCTTCAACCGGTCGCGAGCGGAGTTCACGGCGGCTGCGATAGCGGGTCCGATACTCGGGAAGCTTGAGGTTTTCCAAAAGAGTGGCGACCGGTGCCTTCTCGACCTGCGTCGGCTTGACAAGTGGACGTGACGGATAGGTGATCCGATAGATGCGGCCATGCACGTGGTCACGAAGCGGATCGCGTGCATTGTGCTGCATGTGGCCGATCAGGACGTTGTGCCAGTCGATGACATAAAGCGAACCATCCGGTGCGAACTCGAGATCGACCGGGCGGAAATTTCCGTCCTCAGATTTCAGGAGATCCTGCCGGAAGTCGGTTTTATAACCGGTGCCGTCGTCAACGATAGAATGTTGTTTGATGCCGAGAAACCCGATGGTGTTGCAGAGCAGCATGTCTCCTTGGACCTCGTCCGGGAAATGGCGTGACGAGACAAACTCGAGACCGGAGGTGGGACGCACGGCGTGGCCTTTTGGGGCGAGGTCCGGAGAGGAAGGGGATTGGCTGCCGTAGGTTGGCTTGGATGAGGCTGGCAGCATCCAGTTCACACTGGTGCCGGAGGTGTGGAGGAAGAAATCCTGCCCCCACTTGTCGAACGCGATGCCCCATGGATTCGGGATGCTCAGCTGGGCTGTGCGCTCGAGCTGGCTTCGTGCCGGATTGTAGCGGAAGAATCCTCCGTTCATTGCACGGACGGGGCCATAGGCGGTTTCTACGTTGGAGTGCAGGAAAACTCCCTCGCCCATGAGAAATGCGCCAGATGGATCGGCACAGAAGGCACTGATCGCGTGGTGCGTGTCGTGCGTATCGAATCCACCGAGGATGATTTCCCGCACGTCGGCGCGGTCGTCGCCGTCGGTGTCGCGGATCAGAATCAGGTTAGGCTCCTGGGCGACATAGACGCCTTCCGGGGCGAACTCAAAACCGATCGGCAGGTGGAGCCTGTCCGCGAAGACGATTTCCCGGTCGGCGCGCCCGTCGTTGTTGGTGTCCTCGTAGATGAGGATTTTATCGTCGGGCAGCTTGTCACCAGGGCGGTAGGCAGGATAAGTCGGCATGGTGGCGACCCAGAGTCGTCCGCGATCGTCGAATGAGAGTTGCATCGGGTTTGCAAGATTCGGGAACTCCTTTTCTGAGGCGAACATCTCGACTTTGTAACCCTCTGGGACGGTCAGGGATTTCTCAGCATCCTTTCCGTAAAGGTATTCCGGGTTGCCGGTTTTATTGCTTGGCTTGTAGTTCGTCTCCACCGGAGGCAGCGGGTGGGTTTTTGAATCATCGACACTGAGGTTGGTGGTTTTACCGGAAGCGACCGAGTGGATGAGTGTATCCCGCAGGGCTAACATTTCACGGGTTTTCTGGACTTCATCCGGGTAGTTTTGCGGGCCGTAGGGCTCGTAGCGGCCGCCGTGGGAATGCACGCCGTTGAGAATGTTGTAGTCGTTCTGCCAGAACCAGTTTTTCTGTTTGGTGGCGGCGAGAACCTTGGACGGGTCTGCCTTGGAACCATGGGGCTGTGTGCCAAATGCACCATTGGCCAGAAGTCCCGCCATTTCTTGATAGAAAGCCTCGTTAGGGATAAATCCACTGGTAGTGAAAGGGCCGTTGGCTTTTGCAAAGAGTTCTCGGGTGGGTGTGAAAAGATCGACGAACGTGAGCGAGTGCTTTTTGGTGACCCGTTCCATGGCAGCGGTATAGAGCTGGAGGTTGGCATTCTCCACCGTGCCGTCCGGGAGATCTTTTGTTTTCGAGAGATCTTCAAAAGCGATGGGTGACACCAGGACGAGACGTGGCGCGGCGGTCCCATTGTAGGCCTTGCTCAGGGTGTGACGCACGAAAGCGTCGAGCTCTGCTTCGTAGTTCTGCACCTTTTCCGGGCCGTCGAAGGATTCGTTGTAGCCGAAGAATGCGAGGATAGTGTCCGCCTTGAGGTGAGTGAGCCATTGGTCGGGAGTGGAGAAAAATCCCCTGCCCGAGTGGCGGGATTTGTCGGGGTGGAACTTGTCGGCTCCCGGGAAGGCCCACTGGGATTTCCGCGCCGGGTGAGGGCGGAAGCCTGGAGTATCGCCAGGACGGCCCATGTTGCGGATAATGATTTGTTTCTCCGGATTCCGCAGATGGATCTCGGTTTCTAACTGACCGTAGTAGAGGTCTCTTTCCGCCAGGCCATTGCCAATGAAGACAATTCTCTCACCGGGTAATGGGGGGGACACCGCCTGTGGACGGGCTACGGATGTGGTGGCGGGCTCGTCGTGGGGGGCGTGGCGCTGGGGATCAGAGTTTTTTTTTGGACTGTCCGGCGCGACCGCATTCGGTTTTTCCCCGGGGAGTCCGGTGGCGGGACTCTTTCCAAGCCCGTAGTCGTCGGGCTTGCGATTGAGATTTTTGTAAAAGTCCTTTTGAGTGATCGCACTATAAAAAGTCGGCGAGAACGGATCAACGTAGCCGACATCCGCTTTGGCCGGGACTTTTTGCCCGGTGAGATAGAAGGCGGCGTTCACCACGAGGCGGCGCAGGTCTTCGTCGGCGAAGTCGGTGCTGGAACCCATGGTGGTGCAGAACGCCTTGCCCTTGGTGGTGCCATTGGGTGCCGTGTATTCGCGCAGCCAGGCGAGCGGCATCATGGGGTTGTTTTTCGGGCCTACCAGATTTTTAGAAGTAGGGTCGAGTGTCTCCGTCACCGCGCCGCGAAGCAGGATGGTGGCGAGCGACTGATCGAGATTCGCGACGCCATAAACGTCCGAGTCGCCGAAAATTTCACCCACGCCACTGAGTATTTCGTGCTTGGCATTGGCCGCCTCCATGAAGCTGCGCGTGCCTTCGACCTTGTGCTTGCCGTGGTGGCTCACCCACTTTTCTCCGAGGATGTTGAGTCCAAAATCTGCCCACTTGAAAGCGCCAGTCTTCGCGCTGCCAGAAAACGCGTGGGTGGCGGTGCGGAAGCCGATCACGGGCTTACCGGCATCAAGAAATGCGGCGAACTTCGCGATCTGGTCGTCGGGCAACTGTCGGAAGCGTGTGCCGATGATCATCAAATCCGCCGAGTCCAATGCTGAGGTGCCGGGGATGTTTTTCTGGAAATTCGGGTCGATGTAGCCGCCGTTCGGGTTGATTGCGAACAGGACCGCACAATCGAATCCGTGCTTCTGGCTGAGGATCTTGGCCAGCATCGGGCAGGATTCCTCGCTGCGGTACTCCTCGTCCCCAGAGATGAGGACAATTTTTTTACCGTTCGAGGTCCCGGCCTTGGCGGGGAGGAGAAGCCAATCGGCAGCTCCTGCAGGTAGGCAGCCTAACGCCAGCGCTGCGAGCGACATGAAAACTGGGCGGATTTTTATCGTTTGGGTCATGAGAATGAGGCGGATACGCAAAATGCCGCGAAGTCTTTCGCTGCTTTTTGACCGTAGGTTGACGTCGTGAAAGTGAATACAAAAATATTCATTAGGGTGACAGCCTCTCGATTTTCCAAGCTTCATCGTCGCGCCGGTAAAGAAACCGGTCGTGGAGTCGGGCCGGACCTCCCTGCCAGAATTCGATCGACTGTGGGACCACCCGATAGCCTCCCCAGAACGAAGGAAGTGGGACTTCGCCGTGGGCAAATTTTTCCTTAATTTCCGCCAATTTCTGCATCAGGAATTTTCTCGAAGTGATGACTTCGCTTTGGTTAGAAACCCAAGCACCGATCTGTGACTCTCTCGGGCGGGAGGTGAAATACTTGAGTGACTCGGCCGTGGTGATTTTCTCGACGACTCCTTGGACGATGACTTGGCGCTCCAGGTTGATCCATGGAAACAGCAGGCTTACCCGTGGATTTTGCTCCATTTGCTTCGCCTTGCGGCTGCCGTAGTTGGAGAAAAACACGAATCCGTCCGTGTCGTAATATTTGAGAAGCACCGTGCGCTGATAGGGCATCCCGGTCTCGTCAACGGTGGCCAGCGTCATGGCGTTCGGCTCATGCAGGCCGAGTTCGGTGGCTTGGGCGAACCACTCGGTGAACTGTGCCACAGGTTCACCCTTCATTTCCTCGCGCCTCAAGCCACGGTCGGAGTATTCTTTGCGGAAATCAGCAAGATCCATGCGCAAGTCGTAAGCGGGCGGCACACTCCGCGCAAGGATCTCCGTCGGGAACCAAAGACTTGCAGCCGGGCCGGATGCGGGAAAACTGCACGTAAGGATCATTTCTCCGCACACCATGTCATTCCTCCACCCGGACACACCGGCCCCATCCCGCCTCGGAGGAAAAGGTGCGGCCTTGGCCAGACTCGGCGAACTCGGGTTCCAAATCCCCGCCTGGTTTGCCGTGCCGCCTGAAGCATCGTGGACCTCCGCCGAACTCGAAAACGCCATCGAGCTGCTAGGCCACGGACCCTTCGCCGTCCGCTCCTCCGGCACCCAGGAAGACGGCGCGGGACATTCCTTCGCCGGCCAATTCGACAGCCATCTCGAAGTCAGCGCAGCAGAAGTCGCCGGAAAAATCACCCAAGTCCGCGCCTCCGCACAAAGCGCCGCCATCCTCACCTATTGCCGCGAGCGCGGTCTATCCGCTCCGTCCGTTCCCACCGTCCTCGTCCAGCGCATGATCGCGCCGCGCTGCGCCGGAGTTGCCTTCAGCGCCGATCCCGTCTCGGGAAACCGTGGAATTGCCGTCGTTTCCGCCGTCTCCGGCACCGGCAAGAAACTCGTCTCCGGCGAGGTCGATGGCGAGACCTGGAAAATCACCCGCTCCGCCGAAATCCTCTCCAACCGGGAAAATCCGCTCCTATCAGTCACCGACATCCTCGCCGTTTCCTCCCTCGCCCGCCAGTGCGAAACCGCCTGCGGGTGGCCTCAAGACATCGAGTGGGCCATCGACGCATCCGGCAAACTCTGGCTGCTCCAGTCCCGCCCCATCACCACGCTCGGCCTCACGCCCGATCCCGCCGACACCCTCCGCGTCTGGGATAACAGCAACATCGCCGAGAGCTACGGCGGCGTCACCACGCCGCTCACATTCTCCTTCGCCCGCCGGATCTACGAGTCCGCTTACCGCGAATTCTGCAAGCTCATGTCCGTGCCGCCCAACCGCATCGAGCGCTCGGAAGACGTTTTCCCGCAAATGCTCGGGCTCATCCGCGGCCGGGTTTATTACAATCTCGTGAGCTGGTATCGCGTGCTCGCCCTGCTCCCCGGCTTCCAGCTCAACCGGGGATTCATGGAGCAAATGATGGGCGTCCGCGAACCGCTGCCGGATGAAATCGTTCAAAAAATCATCGCGGAAAACATCGGCAGCCGTCTCGCCGACACCATCGCCCTCGTCCGCACCTGCACCGGCCTCGTTCGTCAACTCACCGGCCTTCCCAAACAAATCGCCCGCTTCCAAGTTCGCCTCGACACCGCACTCGCCGCGCCGCCACTGCCGATTCCGCAAATGAGCGGCGAAGAACTCGTCGCCCACTACCGCGATCTCGAGAGCCAGCTTCTCAAAAAATGGGACGCCCCGCTCGTCAACGACTTCTTCGCCATGATCTTCTACGGTGTGCTCCGTAGTTTGTGCGTCAAGTGGCTGGGCGACGCGTCCGGCACCCTGCAAAACGAACTCTTGCTAGACGGTGGCGACATCATCAGCGCCGAGCCGCCCCGGCGCATCCTGAAAATGGCCACCCTCGCTGCCGCCCACCCCGGACTAGCAGAAAAACTCGCCAATCCCGAAATCCCATCCCACCGAAAAATCGCCGCCCTCAAACAAGCCCCGGATCTAGCCGCCGCATTCGAAAACTACCTCACCGACTTCGGCGACCGCTGTCTAGAAGAACTCAAACTCGAAAGCCCCACCGTCCGCGACGATCCTGCGAGCCTGCTCATCTCCATCGGCGCAATGGCGACCCGCCCACCCACCGTGACACAGGCATTCCTGCCTGTTCTTCCCGACCGCCACCTAACACTCACGCCCCTCAAACGCTCCATCTTCCACTACGTCCTTCGCCAAGCCCGCGAGCGCGTCTGCTCCCGCGAAAACCTCCGCTTCGAGCGCACCCGGCTGTTTGGCCGCGTCCGAGCCATCCTCCGCGAACTCGGCCACCGCCTGCATGCCGACGGCGTGATCGACTCCGCCCGCGATGTCTTCTATCTGGAGATCGGCGAGATCCTCGCCGCCTGGGAAGCCACCGGCACCACCGCCGGACTCGGCACGCTCGCCCAACAACGCCGCGCCGAGTTCGCTCTCTACGAATCCACCGAAGCCCCGCCCGACCGCTTCCAAACCCGCGGCCCCATCCATCGCCACGAGCAATTCGAAAACACCCGCCCGCCCGATACCACCGCCTCATCCCTAACCGGCAGCGGTGCCTGCCCCGGCCGCGTCACCGGCCGCGTCCGCGTCGTGCTCGATCCGCGCGGTGCCAGATTGGAGCCCGGAGAAATCCTCGTCGCCCGCCAGACCGACCCCGGCTGGGTCGTCCTGTTCCCCGCCGCCGCCGGACTGCTCGTCGAGCGCGGCAGCCTGCTTTCCCACTCCGCCATCGTCTCCCGCGAGTTGCGGCTGCCCTGCATCGTCTCGCTCCCCGGCATCACCACCACCCTGAAGACCGGAGACCTGGTAGAAATGGACGGAGCCCTCGGCACCGTGCGGATCCTGGAGTCCTGAGCCGGACTGCGGACCTTCAGTCCGCCCGCGAAGCGAGTCGCGGATGCAATGTGAATCTATTTGCCGCCGCGCAATGGATTCCTCCACCGCAGCCCGGCGAAGCGTCCGAAGTCCGCGTCGCAACTGTGCAATTCTCCCTGGTGCTCGATGGCAAAAGCCGCAAACTGCGCGTCGGTTGTCAGATTGCCGCCGGCACCGACTTGCTCCAACTGTCCCAGGAAAATTTCCTGGAACTTCAAACCCGGTTGGATGATGCGGACGGGAGCCTGGGTCAGCCAATCACGGATGATGGTGGTCGCTTGTGTCACCGGCATCGGATTGGCCAACACCCGTGGATGGGTCGTCAACCGGATGAATCCGGAAATGGCCAGCCAAGTCAGGCCGACCGGTGTTTTCCCGTTGAGCAGGTCTTCCCACCAAACTTTGGCTTCCGAGTGCTGCACGGCTTGATCGTTGTAAGCGTAAATCAGCAGGTTGATGTCCGGAATGATCATTGGCGGGCGTGTTGTTCGAAAAATTCGGAAGCCTCCAGTTCGTCCGCGAGTTGATTCAATTTTCCCGGATCGATTCCAGGGCGGAAAGCCGAAGAATATGGACGCACTTGAAAAGGAACTGACGGAGCATTTTCCTGAATACCCAGACCACGGCGCAGGGCATCGTTGACGATTTCCTTGAAGGGGCGCTTGCCGAGGGCGGCTTCCATTCTCAGGCGTTCGGCGATTTCCGGTTCCAGGGTCAGCGTGGTTCTCATGGAGGCATCATGCTTCAAAATCCCTTGATGTCAAAGCATCAAGCTTTGCCCAGGATCAGGAGTTCCTGCGATGCAGGGGAGTGAGTCCGGGGTCCGGCTCAATAAGGAGTGGCGACATTCCTGTCGCCACCTGGATCGCGCAAGTCGCGACAGGAATGTCGCTACTCCTTATGGCTTGCCGGTTTGTCAAAACGGCACCTCGCCCGCTGGTTCCCGCGCGTCTTCCGCCACTCGCTCCGCCTCCGCATTCAATCCTGCGATCTCCCGCTCCAACTCATTCCGCTGCGCCGCTACGATCCGCCCGATCACCTCCTCGTCCCTTGCCACTTTCCGGAAAATCTCAAACTCAGCGCTCGCCCATACCTCGTCCAGCGTCTCGATCATTTCCAGGATCCGCTCTACAAAGAGCGGCCAATCGATTAGAATATCGCCCAATTTGTTGAAATGCGTAACCCGACCCCATTCACGGAGATCTAGCACGTCGGTAGTTTTGCCTGAGTGTTGTCTCCCGCGAGTTGCGGCTGCCCTGCATCATCTCGCCCGCCGGGCATCACCAGCACCCTGAAGACGGCAGTTCCCATGGGATTTAACGAGGCATTGGGAAAAGTTGGGAGTCACTCTTGGATTTACTAGCAGGTTACTGGATAAAGTGCCCGATCACTCTCTCCTCTTCGGCTGCAACAAGGGTTTCCACTGCCCGTCTTGGAGCAGGTGTGCGGTTTCGTCCGGCGGGGCCTTAGCTACAAAACGGGAAGTTGAACTGAATTCATACTTTTCTGTGTATCCGATAAAGCTCGTCCCGGGACTGGGTGGAGATTCGCCTGGCCGGGGGGAAAGTTGTAGTCGCTCAAAAAACAGTAGGCGTTCTGAATTTCCCGAACCCTCTTTTCGGGATACTCGGAAGAAGGAATCCATAGCTCCGAAGTCCAAGGTAAGACCAGCGAGTTTTCCCACCAGTTCTTTCTCCAATAGCGCCGTCTCGGTTCCGCCCATCAATTGGATCGCATCGACCAGCCGCTGCTTTTCAGTGGCCGCTGCAGAGGGATTGCCCGGAATCATTCTTACCAATTCATCATCACTCATCGTGAAATCCTGAACCACTGACTTTTCCCGGTCAAAACAACGCTGGAGCGTTTGATCTACGATTTGTTGGACTTGGTGGATCTGACTGTCGCTCATTCCCATTACGCGCAAATCCTCCCGGTTTGCTTCCAAACCGCTTAAAACCAAGATCTGGAACCGATCCACCAAGGAGACCGGTAGGATCAAGTTCCCATTGCTATCCGTCTTGATGGCAGGTGCTGCTTCACGCCGGCCTTGCGCGCGGGATGTCCGGGGGAACGACTCATGGCCCGAGGCTTGAGCACCGGAAGCCGGGCGGAGCGGTGACAATGGGATATGAAAGGAAGCCACCTCTTGCTCCGAAGA
>JBOFET010000206.1:0-19324 GCA_051648225.1 Luteolibacter sp. | reverse complement strand
GGTTAGGTTTTCCGCAGGGCCCCGCAGTTTCGAGTAACACTCGTCCTTCGAGTGGATCCAGAAATCCGGCAGCCCCTTGGTGATCGGGTGCTCCTTGTCGCGCATGGTGACCTTGAATTCGTTTTGCGGAGCGTGGTGACCTCCGCTTCCCTTGCTCTCGTCACGCACGATTTCTCCCTTGTCGTTGTAGTAAACATAAGGGCCGTCCTTTTCGTTGCGACCGCCCCAGCCACCCAGGCCGATCATGCGGTTAAACTCCTTCCACTCGGGCCAGCTGTTATCCGCCGCGTGTACGACGACCAGTCCGCCGCCGTTTTTCATGTAGTCTTCGAGCTTGCGCTTCGCCGCCTCCGGCCAGTCTGCCGCTTTCCAACCGAAATTGCTGACGACGAGATCGTAGTTTGAAAAGTCCGGGTCGAATGAAGGATCCGGCTTCGGCTCCGGGAGATTCTCCGCCTCGGCCGCTCCGGCTAGGGGCAGCCAGGCCTTCTCACGCTCCGATTTCCAAATGTAACGCGTCCGGGCGACATCGACCTCGAACAAGCCGGTTTCCTCCAGATACTGCTTCATCATCACCGTGGATTTCGGCCAGACGAGGTGGTTGTTTTGACCATCGACAATGAGCGCCTTGAGCTTTTCGGCAGCAAACGAGGGGGCAGTGCATGCGATCAACCCCAGCGTGAGGCACAAGATAGTTTTACGGAAAATCATGCCTGAAAGCAGAGCACGCCCGGTTGACAAGGGAAGCAAAATTTCAACGGGCTTCCTGATTCGTCAGTGGTGGCGACGCTTCGACCGCTTGCAAGGTGTAGCCCTCCTTGCCGTCCTTCACGGTCCAACCTTGGTCGGCGAGCTGGGCGCGGAGGATGTCGGACTCCGCCCAGTTTTTCGCGAGACGGGCAGCCCAGCGGGATTCGGCGAGCGCTTTGACAGAATCGGGAATCTCGCTGGCATCTTGGACGGACTCTTCTGGCAGAGTGAGTCCGAGAGCGCGCAAGACGCGGTTGAATCCAGCCAATGCCGCCGCCGCATCACCGCCGGAGAGAGGCGCGGCCTCTTTGAGACCGGTGAACAATCCACCGAGTGCGCCGGGGGTATTGAGATCGTCGTTCAAGCTTTCCCAAGCAGCTTGGAATGGACCGAAGTCGGCGCTGGCGAGGCGGGTCCCGGGTTCCACTTTCGCGGCGAGTTGGCGTGCGCCTTTGGCGAGTTTTGCCAAGGCCTCGCGAGCTCCGGCCAGCGAATCGAGCGTAAAATTCAGCGGCTTGCGGTAGTGCGCACCGATCAAGACGTAGCGCACCTCCCGCGCGGTGTGGCCGCGGGCAGCGAGATCTTCGAGCGTGTAGAGATTTCCCAGCGATTTGGACATTTTCCCGCCATCGACCAGCAGGTGGGTGATGTGGAACCAGCTCGCGGCGAAATGACCGCCACAAGCGCATTTGCTCTGGGCGATCTCGTTTTCGTGATGAGGGAAAACGAGGTCAACGCCGCCGGAGTGGAGGTCGAACGAGTCGCCTAAGTATTCTTGGATCATCGCCGAGCACTCGAGATGCCAGCCTGGGCGGCCTTCACCCCACGGGGAGGGCCAGAAATTCTCGCCATCCTCGGGTTTGCGGCCTTTCCAGAGCACGAAGTCGGAGAGGCTGTCCTTTTCGTATTCGTCAGAGTTCGACCGGGCGTTTTGGGTTTTTCCTAGGTCGAGTTCGCGCTCGTCGAGGTGGGAAAGCCGGCCGTAACCGGGGAAGGAGGAGATTTTAAAATAAACCGAGCCATCCTCGGACGCGTAGGCGTGGCCTTTTTCCACCAGCGTCCCGATCATCGCGATCTGCTGGGGAATGTGGTCCACCGCGCCCGGCTCGATGTGCGGCGGAAGCAGGCCGAGTTTTTCGCAATCCGCATGGAATTTCGCGGTCCAGCTGGCGGTGAACGCCTTGAGCGACTGGCCGGCTTTTTGAGAATCGCGGATCGTTTTGTCATCCACGTCGGTGATGTTGCGGACGTGGAGCGTGCGCATTCCGCCGGTTTCCAAGGTGCGGCGCAGCACGTCCTGGAGCACAAACGTGCGGAAATTCCCGATGTGCGCCGGACCGTAAACTGTCGGGCCGCAGCAGTAGAAGCGAAAGGTGGAACCATCGATGGGTCGCAACTCGCGCTCGGTCCGGGTCAGCGTGTCAAAAAGGCGCATGCCGGGGTGTAAGAAGCCGGGCCGCGGGAGCCAAGAGCAAACAAACAGCAAAATCGAAGCCACCGATGCAGCGTGAGCCTATTGCCCCACTTGCACCTGAATCCACTGGGGCGCACTGCCGGCGGCGATGACTTCCACCGGGACCGTGCGCACCGACCCGGCGGTTTGAGGGGAAAGAACCGGGGCAGAAACCGAGCGCTTCGCCTCGGGTGGGTGCGGCCAACCCGCCCAAAAAAATGCCGCCGGAGATGCCAGAAACAGCCCGATCAAAAACGATTTCATCCTGAAGTATCGAAACACGGCCCGACCAACTTGGTTAGTTTTTAAAAATAATCAAGTTTTATGAACTATTTTATGAATTTCGAGGATTGGACTTTGATTTCCCGCAGCGTAAGATCGCCGGGAAAATGCAGCGGATTTACGACGAACGGATAAAACAAGTGGCAGTCGGTGTCATCATCCTGGTCACGCTGACCCTCTTGGTCGCCGGTACGCTCCTGGGATGGCGGCTGATCCCCGGACTCTTGGGAGAATGGGTGGGGATGATGATCGGCATCCTGACCACCCCCTTTTTCATGGAGGCCTCCTTCGCGATTCTCGGCCTCGTGACGGTGATTGCCCTCAACATCTGGCGCCAACGCAAGGATGGAGACGAGTTCGTTTACCTGGATTTGGTGGACGGGCCGAACTCGTCACAAAATCTGCCGGAACACGCGAAATGGGCGCTTTACCGCGAAAAGCCGCTCGACTTGGAAAAACCCTCGCTACTCGCCCAAGCAGAAGGCGCCATCGCGATCGGAGACCATGTCGCCGCCGCCGAGTGGATCGCCGCGATGAGCCACGACGAACTCCAGCGCCAGGAAACCCTGCGCGTGCGGCTGGAACTCGCCAGACTCACCGACCGCCCCGAACGGGTCGCCCAACTGGAAAAACTGCTGAATCCGCCGGATCTGGCCGAGGGTTGAACCTTTGAACACTACGCGATTTTCAACTTCGTTTTGAACCACTCGTTTTGCTTCAATCTTAGATAGTGAACGCAAATCTCGCCCCGATGAACCCCACGAATTTCCTGAAAATGGCCCATGGGGATTTGGGAGGGCTGCGGGAACTCGCCTTCGACTACTTCAACGACACCCGGCGGCAGATGACCGGCTGGCTGGCGCTCATCGAAGAGGGAAACTTCACGCAACTGCGGGACGAGTTGCATCGCTGCAAGGGTGGAGCATCGCTCTTCGGCCTTGAGCGGATCGTCGCGCTGATCGGCTCCTGCGAGAGTCCGGCAGCGTTGGAGGAGCGTGGATTCGACCTCGCCGCCTTCGAAATCGAACTCACCGCCGCGGAATCCGCCGTGCTGGCGATGACGGAGTGATTTTCACCCATGGCAGTCCCGGTTCAGTCCCCTGAGAAAGAGCTGCGATTCACACGGTCCGGTCAGGCATCCCACTTCTGGATCGTGGCCGCTATCCTCGCGGCTTCCGGGATCACGCTGCTATCGACCTCGATCTACCGCGATATCAATCCCCTGCTCCCCCACCCCGTCTGGGCCTTGCTGCCACTGGCCACCGCCGCCGCACTTGCCAGTCTGGCCATGAAAATGACACGGCACGCCTATCTGATTCTCACCCCGTTGGGGATCGAGATTTTCCCATTTTTCCGCCCTGCGGAAGGCATGCGGCTGGTGCTGTGGCAGGAGCTGGACCATGCGGAGGTGGATCAAAAAGCCAAGCGCCTCACTCTGCATCACGACGCCGCTGAAACCTCGGGCATCCACCTCTCGCTCACCCCGATTCGCAGGGACCGGCGGACCCTTCTTGCCAAAGCGGTGCTCGGGCGTCTATCTCCGCCCGGCAACACCGACTGAATCTTCCATGCGCTCCCACTCCCGACAAATTCTCACCGTCGAAGAAACCTTCGGCCAAAACGGCTGGCACTGCGAACTTGTCGATGGCCGCGATGTGCTCCGCGCAGGATTCGACGCCCACCACACCCGCATCGACCTGATCGCCCAGGCATTTCCCCAGCTCAATGCGCTCGTCGTCGTATCGGAATCCCCCATGCCGCTCGACGAGGAGCACCTACCGCCGGTGCTGGAACTCCTCGCCCGCGCCAACAAGCAGCTCACGCTCGGCGGCTTCGAGTACGACTTGGATCGCGAATACCTCGTCTTCCGCACCACCAATCTCTTCGAGCGGGAAAAATACGACAGCGACATCATTTCCTCCATGGTCCACTGCGCCATCGCCGAGCTTGACCGGATCACCCCTTACGTCGCCACGGTGCGCGACACGCCCGGCGATCTGCTGGACGATCTCGACCTCGCGCGCCTTCTCATGCGCGAAGATCTCATCCCACCGGTGCCGGGCGAGGAGGAAGAAGAATACTGAGTTTGCCCGTCCCTGATAGAACTCGACCGCCAACCATGAAGTCGGTAGTTCCTAGCGGATGAAGTCGCTTGCCTTCTCGCTCCTGCTCACACTTCCCACGCTGGCTGATGAGGCGGACCATTGGGAACTCACTCTGGAAAGCGGCTATGCCTGGCAAGTCGGCACCTGGACGGAGATCGACTACGAAATCGTCCCGACCCAGCTCACCCTGCGCTCCCCGACAGCCTGGACACTGTGGGATGGGCAGGAAGGTGCCAAACTGCTAGTGAGGCATCGATTGTCCGCCCTGTTTGAGACGGTCACGGAAGGGCCGGAGAGCTATTACATCGGTCTGGCAGCGGCCCCTTCGCTGGAATACTGGTTTCCCTCACAGAAGACGTCCGCGTTTTTCTCCATCGGCGGCGGCTTCGGCTGGACCGACAGCGCGGGCGGGCCACAGGCGCTTGGCCAGGATTTCACCCTCCACTGGTTCGTTCAACTCGGCCTGCGGCGAAAAATCACCGAAAACTTCTCACTGCTCGCCGGCCCTTTCTACCAACACCTCTCAAACGCGGGTGCCACCGATCCGAATCCAGCCGTGGACGTGCTCGGCCTCACCATCGGCCTCGGTTGGAGGTTCTAACGGTCACCGCCCCATCCAGCCCCCGTCCACCACGAGAATCTCGCCGTGCACGTAGCGGGACGCCTCGCTGGCGAGGAAAACAACGGGGCCTTTGAAATCTCCAGGATCGCCCCATCGCCCTGCCGGAATGCGGGCGAGGATCTGCTGGCTGCGGACCGGATCCTCTCTCAGCGCTTCGGTATTGTCGGTGGAAATGTAGCCGGGGGCGATGGCGTTCACATTCACCCCGCTGGACGCCCATTCGTTCGACAGGGCTTTGACCAGTGAGCCGATGGCACCTTTTGAAGCTGCATAGCCGGGAACGTTGACGCCACCTTGGAAGGTCAGGAGCGAAGCCGTGAAGATGATCTTGCCGCTGCCGCGTTCGATCATTTTCGCACCGATGTCGCGGCTGAGGAGGAACTGGGCGTTCAAGTTCACGTTGATGACCTCGAACCACATGTCGTCCGGATGCTCGGCGGCGGGCTTGCGTTTGATGGTGCCCGCGTTGTTGACAAGGATGTCGGGCACGCCGTTTTCCACCATGAGGGTGGCGGCGAAGGCTTTCACGGCCTCGGAGTTAGAAAAATTGCACTGATAGGCGGCGAACCTCCGGCCGAGCGCGGTGACCACTTTTTCAATCGAGCTGCCCGCTTCCAGACTGGCGCTCACGCCAATGATGTCAGCACCCGCCTCGGCGAGGCCTTCCGCCATGGCGAAGCCGATGCCGCGCTTGCAGCCGGTGACGAGGGCGGTTTTTCCAGTGAGGTCGAATGGGTTCATGAATTTTTTGAAGATGTGGGAATCAAGAATCTTGTTTGTTAGCGGAGCTCCGCGATTTCCACGCGGTCCATATCCGTGAACGCCTGGTTCTCACCACCCATCGCCCAACAGAAGCGGTAGCTGGCAGTGCCGCAGCCGGTGTGAATCGACCACGGCGGCGAGAGCACCACTTGGCGGTCTGCGACCCAAAGCGGACGGGTTTCCTGCGGCTGGCCCATCATGTGAAGCACGCGATGGGCGGCAGGCACGTCGAAATAACAATAGACCTCGCTGCGGCGGTCGTGGGTGTGGCATGGCATGGTGTTCCAGATGCTGCCGGGCTTGAACTCGGTGAAGCCCATGACGAGCTGGCAGCTCTTGATGCCGTTTTCGTGAATGTATTGGAAAATGGTGCGCTCGTTGCACTCGTCGTTGCTGCCGAGTTCCACGCGGTTCGCATCCGCGCGGGAATTCTTCACCGTTGGGTGGGTGGTGTGGGCCGGATAGCTGACCAGATAGAAAACCGCGGGCGAGGCACCTGAAGCACTGGCGAAGGAGATTTCCTGACTGCCGCGACCGATGTAAAGGCAGTCGTGTTTGGCCATTTCGTAAACAGTCCCGTCCACCGTGACGCTGCCGGCTTCGCCGAAATTCAAGATGCCAATCTCGCGGCGCTGGCAGAAGAAATCGGCCTTGAGCGCGTCGTCGTTTCCGAGTTCAAGCGCACTACCGGTGGGGATGGCACTGCCGACCACCGCGCGGTCGAGATCGGTGTAAACGAGGTTGATTTCACCGCTGGTGAAAAGCTCGTCGAGGAGGAAGGAGGCGCGCAACTCGTGGGTTTCAAGAACAGCAGTCTCGCGGGGGGATGGCATCAATCGGGTTTCCATGGTGAATTAACAGTTCGGTAAATTTGTGCGGCTCTGGCGTGTCGGAGATGGATATTTCCTTCGATGCAGCTGCCGTTCACTTTCCATTGTGGGGGTTCCGAGGCAATCGGAATTTGAGTTTATCCGTTTCTCACATTCCCAATCGAACACTGATGCGCCAAGCCGTGGTCGCCGTTCGCCGCCCACGGGCTACCTGTCTTGAATCGTGTGTGTCTGAATTTGCAGAGAAACTTTTTCAAAACTCTGGTTCGGAGCGTGCACCCGCGAAAAACGTCGCTTTCAGCGCAAAAAACAATCACCCAAGTGGTCCATTGGCTGGTCTGGCATAGTGGCTCCCCTTCCCCACCCCCAGTCTTGACACCCCCGAGGATGGAAACCAGATTCCCGTCCGTTTTTTCCGGTCCAGGCCGGAAAATCCACCCCGAAATCCTTTGTCCACCTTGCGCGGCGACCCGGTATCGCTAGTTTCCAACCGTCTCCACTATCTACTGAATTCCATGGCATCATCGCAGAAATCCCCATTTGGCTGGCCTGAACCTCAAGGCCTCTGGCATCCGTCGCGCGAAAAAGACGCCTGCGGCGTCGGCTTCATCGCCCACCTGAAGGGCAAGCGGTCGCATGACATCATCGTGAAAACCCTCACGATGAACAACCAGATGGACCACCGCGGCGCGAGTGGCTCGGATCCGGCCACCGGTGACGGCGCGGGGATTTTCACCCAGATGCCCGACAAGTTCCTGCGTCGCGAAATGGCGAAAAAGGGCGTCGAACTGCCTCCGGAAGGTGATTATGGCTCCGGTTGTGTGTTTTTCTCGCCCGAGGCTTCGGTGCGCGAGGTGGCGATGCAGGTGTTCGAACACGTCGTCCGCGAGGAAGGACAGAAGTTCCTCGGCTGGCGCACGGTGCCGGTGAAGAGCGAACTTCTCGGCAAGACCTCCGGCCGCTACGAGCCGGTCATCAAACAGATTTTCATCGGAAAAAGCGCCGATATCACCGACGCGATGGCGTTCGAGCGCAAGCTCTACGTCATCCGCAAGCGGGTGGGTGCTTGGATCCGCAACAACGAGGTGCCTAACCAATTCCGCGACGTCCACGGCAACAAGGGCAACTCCTTCCCTGGCGCGGATTACCACTACGTCACCGGCCTCTCCGCCCGCACGATGGTGTATAAAGGCATGCTCACGCCTTGTCAGCTTTCCACCTATTTCCCGGATCTACTCGACCCGGATTACGAGTCGGCGCTCGCGCTGATGCACACCCGGTTTTCGACCAATACCTTCCCGAGCTGGTCCCGCGCACATCCTAACCGTTTCATCGCCCACAACGGCGAGATCAACACGGTCATGGGCAATGCCAACTTCATGAAAGCCCGCCAAGCGCTCTGCCAGTCGGATCTTTTCGGCACAGAAATCGAAAACATTTTCCCGGTCATCAATGAGGATGGTTCCGACTCCGCGCGCTTCGACAACGCGTTAGAGTTCATGCACTACGGTGGCTACGACCTCGTCCACGCGATGATGATGATGATTCCCGAACCATGGGAACGCCACACCATGATGGATGAGGATAAAAAGGCGTTCTACGAATTCCACGCCTGCATGATGGAGCCTTGGGACGGCCCGGCTTCCATCACTTTCTCCGACGGCCAGCAAATCGGCGCCGTGCTTGATAGAAACGGCCTCCGCCCGAGCCGTTATTATGTCACCGACGACGATCTCGTCATCATGGCTTCCGAAGTCGGCGTCGTTCCCGATCTTGATCCACTCACCATCGTCGAAAAAGGCCGCCTGCGCCCCGGCAAGATGTTCCTCGTGGACATGAAAGAAGGCCGCATCGTCCCCGACGAAGAGGTGAAAAAACGCGTCTATTCCGCCAAGCCGTATCGCCAGTGGCTCGCTGATAACCGGATCACTCTCAAGGATCTGCCGACCGCCAGATCGCCGAAAAAAATCGAACCCGCCCGCATCCTCGAGCGTCAGCTTGCGTTCGGCTACACCTACGAAGACCTCCGCATGCTGATCGGACCGACGGCCTCGACCGGCGTCCAGCCGATTTCCTCGATGGGCAATGACACGCCTCTCGCCGTGCTTTCCAGCAAGCCAAAGCACCTCTATCAGTATTTCAAGCAGATCTTCGCCCAGGTCACCAACCCGGCGCTCGACTGCATTCGCGAGGAGCTCGTCACTTCCACGGAAACATTCCTCGGCTCCGAGGGCAACCTGCTGGCACCCGGCCCGAAAAGCTGCCGCATGATCCGCCTCGACAGCCCGCTGATCGACAACGACGCGCTCGCCCAACTCCGCGAGATCGAGGTGGACGGCTTCAAGGCCACCACCATCGACGCGCTCTTCCCCGCCAATCAAAACGGCGACGGACTCGAAGCCGCGTTTGACCGGATCTGCACCGCAGCCGATCAAGCCATCGCCGAAGGATTCAACATCCTCATTCTATCCGACCGCGGAATCGACAAGGGCCGCGCCGCCATCCCGACGCTGCTTCTGATGGGCGGCATCCACCACTACCTCGTCCGCAAGGGCACGCGCACGCTCGTCTCGATCATCCTCGAAACCGGCGAGGCTCGCGAGGTCCACCATTTCTCGACGCTCATCGGCTACGGCGCGGACGCTATCAACCCCTACATGGCCTTCGAATCCATCCACAAGATGATCGAAGACGACATGCTAGACATCACCCTGGAAAAGGCGACTTACAACTTCCTCAAGGGCTCGATCAAGGGTGTCGTGAAAACCATGGCCAAGATGGGAATCTCCACCGTCGCCTCCTACCGTGGCGCGCAGATTTTCGAAACCATCGGCCTCGCCACCGACCTGGTGAACAAGTTCTTCTGCGGCACTTCCAGCCGTTGCGAAGGCTCCGACCTTGAGGAAATCGCCGAGGAAGCGCTCATCCGCCACCGCCAGGCATTCCCTGATAGACACATCGAGGCCGAAGACGTCGCGCTCGACACCGGCGGCGTCTATCAATGGCGAAGCGATGGCGAGTACCATCTCTTCAACCCGGAAACCATCCACCTCCTCCAGAAGGCCACCCGCACCGGCAGTTACGACGTCTTCAAGCAGTATGCGAAGAAGGTGAACGACCAGAGCGAGAATCTCTCGACCCTGCGCGGCCTGATGAAGTTCCGCTCCAACCGCGCGCCCGTGCCGATTGACGAGGTGGAATCCATCGAGGCGATCACCAAGCGTTTCAAAACCGGTGCGATGTCCTGGGGTTCGATTTCCCAGGAAGCCCATGAAACCCTCGCAATCGCGATGAACCGCATCGGCGGCAAGTCGAATACCGGCGAAGGCGGCGAAGACGCGGAACGCTACATCCCGATGGAAAACGGCGACAGCAAGCGCTCCGCCATCAAACAAGTCGCTTCCGGTCGCTTCGGCGTTACCGGCGAATACCTGGTCAACGCCGACGAAATCCAAATCAAGATTTCCCAAGGTGCCAAGCCCGGCGAAGGCGGCGAACTTCCCGGCTCCAAGGTCTATCCGTGGATTGCCAAGGTCCGTTATTCCACTCCGGGAGTGGGTCTCGTATCCCCTCCTCCGCACCACGATATCTACTCGATCGAAGATCTATCCGAACTGATCCACGACCTCAAAAACGCCAACACCCGCGCCCGCATCAACGTGAAGCTGGTGGCGGAAGTCGGCGTTGGAACAATCGCCGCCGGTGTCGCCAAGGCCCACGCAGACGTCATCCTCATCTCCGGCCACGACGGCGGAACCGGCGCATCGCCTTCCTCCTCCATCTTCAACGCCGGTGCGCCATGGGAACTCGGTCTCGCGGAAACCAACCAGATCCTCCTGCTCAACGACCTCCGCAGCCGCGTGGTTCTCGAAACAGACGGCCAACTCAAGACCGGCCGCGACGTCGCCATCGCCACCCTGCTAGGTGCCGAGGAATTCGGCTTCGCCACCGCGCCGCTGGTCACTGTCGGCTGCCTGATGATGCGCGTCTGTCAGAAAAACACCTGCCCGGTCGGCATCGCCACCCAGGACCCCGAGCTTCGCAAGAACTTCGAGGGCAAGCCCGAGCATGTGGTCAATTTCATGACCTTCATCGCCATGGAATTCCGCGAAATCATGGCGGAACTCGGTTTCCGCACGATCAACGAAATGGTCGGCCACGTGGAGTGCCTCGACACCAACGAAGCCACCGAGCACTGGAAGGCCAAGGGCGTCGATCTCACCAGCATCTTCCACAAGCCGGATGTCGGCGATAGCGTGGGTGCCTATCAGCAAATCGCCCAGGACCACGGCCTCAAGACCGCTCTCGACAACACCCACCTGCTCACCCTCTGCAAGCCCGCCATCGAGCGCGGCGAGCATGTCCGCGTGGAGCTGCCGATCATCAACGTCAACCGCGTCGTCGGCACCATCACCGGCAGCAAAATCTCTCGGAAATACGGTGCCAAAGGTCTGCCCGAGGACACGATCGAACTCAAGTTCACCGGCAGCGCGGGCCAGTCCTTCGCCGCGTTCACGCCACCCGGCATGACCTTCCACCTCGAGGGCGACGCCAACGACTACGTCGGCAAGGGCCTATCAGGAGCCAAGATCATCATCTATCCGACCAAGGGTTCGCGCTTCAAGGCCGAGGAAAACATCATCGTCGGCAACGTCGCCCTCTACGGCGCCACCAGCGGTGAGGTTTACATCAACGGCATTGGCGGCGAGCGCTTCTGCGTGAGAAACTCCGGTGCATTCGCCGTCGTCGAAGGCATCGGCGACCACGGCTGCGAATACATGACCGGCGGACAGGTTGTCGTGCTCGGAGAAACCGGCCGCAACTTTGCGGCCGGAATGTCCGGCGGCGTCGCCTACGTTTATGACCTCGACGGACTCTTCGAAAAGCGCCTCAACAAGGAGATGGTCAATCTCTATCGCCTCATCGAGTGCGCCGACAAGGACATCAAACTTGTCAAGGCCACCATCGAGAAACACGTCGGCTACACCGGTTCGCCGCGCGGCAAGTTCCTGTTGGAAAACTGGGATGCCGAGCTGCCGAAGTTCTTCAAGGTCTTGCCCCGCGACTACGAGCGGATGCTGGAGGCCTTCCGCAAAGTCGAGGAGCAGGGCCTCACCGGAGACGAAGCCGCCATGGCCGCCTTCGAGGAAAACCTCAAGGACCTCGCCCGCGTCGGCGGAAACTAATCGTCTAATTTTCTAATCTCAAATTTCAGATCTCTAATCAAATGGGTAAGCCAACAGGATTCATGGAAGTGCCCCGCATCACCGATGCGGAAGCCGCACCGCTTGAGCGCATCAAGAACTGGCGCGAGTTCAAGATTCATCCCGAAGAGAAACAACAACGGGCCCAAGGCTCGCGCTGCATGGATTGCGGCACCCCGTTCTGCCACACCGGCCACATGGTTTCCGGGATGGCCAGCGGCTGCCCGGTGAACAACCTGATCCCGGAGTGGAACGACCTCATCTTCCGCGGTCGCTGGAAGGAAGCGCTTCAGCGTCTTCACAAGACGAACAATTTCCCGGAATTCACCGGCCGCGTCTGCCCCGCTCCGTGCGAAGGTTCGTGCGTGCTTGGTGTGATCGAGCCGCCCGTGACCATCAAAAACAACGAGTGCGCCATCATCGACCGCGGCTGGGAGGAAGGCTGGGTCATCCCGCGCATTCCGGAAATCCGCACCGGCAAGAAAGTCGCCATCATCGGCTCCGGTCCCGCCGGACTCGCCTGCGCCGACCAACTGAACCAAGCCGGCCACAGTGTCACCGTTTTCGAACGCGAGGACCGCATCGGCGGATTGCTCATGTATGGCATTCCTAACATGAAGCTCGACAAGGAGCTCGTCGTCCAGCGCCGCGTCAACTTGCTCGCGGATGAAGGCATCACCTTCAAAACCGGCATCAACATCGGGAAGGACAGCGAGTGGACCGCCGAAAAACTCCGCAAGGACTTCGACTCCATCGTCCTCTGCTGTGGGGCCACCCTCGGCCGCGACCTGCCCATCGAGAACCGCGATGCCAAGGGCGTCCATCTCGCCATGGAGTTCCTCACCGATAACACCCGCTATCAGCTCGACCACGAATTCGACGGCACCATCCCCGCGCTCAACGCCAAGGGCAAGGACGTCGTCGTGATCGGCGGCGGCGACACCGGCACCGACTGTGTGGGCACCAGCCTGCGCCACGGTTGCAAGAGCGTCATCCAGCTCGAAATCATGCCGCAGCCGCCGGAGAAGCGCGCTGCGAACAACCCGTGGCCCGAGTGGCCGAAGGTTTACAAAATGGACTACGGCCAGGAAGAAGCCGCAGCCGTCCAAGGCCAAGATCCGCGCCAGTATTTGGTGCAGACCAAGCGTTTCCTCAAGGACGACGCCGGCAACCTCACCGGTCTCGAAATCTGCGACATCGAGTGGCTCAACGACCAAGGTCGCTTCACACCCAAGGACAAAGAAGGCAGTGCCCGCATCATCCCCGCACAGCTCGTCCTTCTCGCCATGGGCTTCATGGGACCTGAGCAGGAAGTGGTGAAACAATTCGCCCTCGAAACCGACGCCCGCTCGAACGTCAAGGCCGAGCACGGCACTTTCACGACCAGCGTCCCCGGAGTCTTCGCCGCCGGCGACGTCCGCCGCGGCCAGTCGCTTGTCGTCTGGGCCATCAACGAAGGGCGCGGAGCAGCGAGAGAGTGCGATCGCTTCCTCATGGGCGTCACCCGCCTGCCGTAATTTTGAATCCAGTCGGCGAAGATGCTCCCAGAGCCTAGGCGGATTCGATGATGATGTTCCCATACAAGGTCGCATCGCCCGTCCGGATCAGTCCAACGGCTTGAGGAACACGTTTCTTGAAATCCACATGCGCCTCCCGGATCAGGGGGATTTCTCCCAGAGATTTCGCGAAACGACTAACGATTTCCGGGGGATTGACGGTCACAAACTCCTCCGCCTGCCAGATTCGTCCGATTTTAAAAACCGGCGTCAGCACATCCAGCACATCGAGCACAGTGGGTATCCCGTGCGTGAGGGAAATGTCCACTGTTTCGATCTCCGGCCAGTAAGGGAATGCCCAATCCGCAATCACCAAGGTATTCGTGTGCCGGATACGGGCGATGAGTTCGAGAAGATGGGGATTAAGAATACCGGTTAGTAACATGGCGTGGAGTGGTGGGAATGTGGGGTGAAGGATCGACCGCCCGGCGTTACACGGTCGATTCATTTTCAAGGCTGCCACTGCGGGTGCATGGACTGCCGGAAACGCGAGGGCGGGACATGATGCACGGATTTGAATACGCGGGAAAAATGGAATGCATCCTTGAACCCAAGCTCCTTGGCGACTGATTTCACCGAGACATCGCCCTCCAGCAGGATGCGCGAAGCATGCTCCATCCGCAGCCGGGTTAGAAACTGATAGGGACTCTCATCATGAAACCTTGCGAACAACCGACACAGATAAGGTGCGTCCACCCCGCAGGCGTTCGCAATGGCTTCCAGCGAGGTCGTGGAGAGGTGGTTCTTCTCGATGAAAGCCTTACCACGCAGGTAGGTTCCATAGGCTGGCGTGTCGGTATTCACCCGTCCCGCCGCATCGTCGCGGCACATGAGCAGCAACTGCCGGGTGATGATCGCGCACAGCGGTGGTGCAAGCCGCGACTTGCGGATCCCTCGGTCGATCAACGTATCGAAAGCACGACGAATCGGCTCACTTTTCACGCACCGTGACACGTAACCCGGCCGAATGTCGTAACGCTCCAAAAATGCCTCCACCTCCTTCCCGGTGAATCCGACAAAGTATTTTCCAAACGGATTTCCCGGTGACATCTCGATGCGTTGCGACACCGATGGGCCATAGACAAAGAAACTCCCGGGAGACAATTCATGCTTATCCCCTCCGAGACACAGGGTTCCGCAGCCGTGACTTACAAACTCTAGCACATGCCACGGAAAATCCTGCCGGTCGATCCGGTAGTCCACCGCACAGCGCTCGAACCCGCCGAACACCACCGCGAAATTCTCATCCTCCACCGGATCCAGAAAAAACAACCGCGATGACTCGACCTCATGCAAAATAAAGGAGGTAGCTGGTTGGTTGCTTTGCACGGTCTGCTCGTATCCTAACAAGCACGCTCAAATCAAGCTGAAAATATGCATTTCCACGGTAGAATTAGCATTTGAAAATGACCAAGTTTCATCAATAAGACGAATCCTCACACCGGTAGAGACATCAGGTTTCTTAGGGAAATTTCCCTATGAAAAGTTTTAAATTGCTGCAATCCTTTCCCCGCACTGTCCACGAACCTCCGAGTTTTATGCAATCCCGTCTTTATCCAAAAATCGGCATTCGCCCAGCCATTGATGGCCGACTCGGTGGAGTCCGCGAATCGCTTGAAGAACGCACGATGCAGCAGGCACAGGCCGTCGCTGCACTGATCGCCGCAGAGCTGTGCTACCCGGACGGCACCGCCGTCGAGTGCGTCATCGCGGACACTTGCATCGGCGGCGTGAAAGAAGCCGCCCACTGCGCGGAGAAATTCAAAAGGGGCAATGTCGGCGTATCACTCACCGTCACGCCCTGCTGGTGTTATGGTTCGGAGACGATGGACATGGACCCCCATTTGCCAAAGGCCATCTGGGGCTTCAATGGCACCGAGCGTCCCGGCGCGGTCTATCTGGCAGCAGCTCTAGCAGGTCACACTCAAAAAGGCCTGCCAGCCTTCGGCATCTACGGCAGGGACGTGCAATCTGCCACCGACACCGAAATCCCCGCGGACGTGCGCGGCAAGCTCCTCTCATTTGTCCGGTGTGGTCTCGCCGTCGCGCTGATGCGTGGCAGAAGCTACCTCTCGATGGGCGGCACTTCGATGGGCATCGCCGGCTCGGTCGTGGATACCGCCCTGTGGGAAAAATGGTTAGGAATGCGCGTGGAAGCCATCGACATGACCGAGTTCGTCGGTCGCATGATGAAGGGCCAATACGACCACGCAGAATATGAAAAAGCCCTCGCCTGGGTGAAAACTAACTGCCCGGAAGGAAAAGACTACAACTCCCCGACCACCGCCCGCTCCCGCGAGCAAATCGACAAGGAATGGCAAGACAGCGTGAAAATGACGCTCATTGCCCGCGATCTGATGATCGGAAATCCGGTGCTGAAGGAAATGGGACTCGGCGAGCAATCACACGGCCACAACGCCATCGCCGCTGGTTTTCAAGGCCAACGCCAGTGGACCGACCATTTCCCGAACGGAGATTTCCTCGAAGCCATCCTCAACTCCTCCTTCGACTGGAACGGCAAACGCGCCCCCTACATCGTCGCCACCGAGAACGACGCGCTCAACGGCGCCGGCATGCTCTTCGGCCACCTCCTCACCAACACCGCCCAGATTTTCGCCGACCTCCGCACCTACTGGAGTACCGAAGCGATCAAGACCGCCAGCGGCAAATCCTTCAGCCATCCGTTAGTCAGCGACGGCATCCTCCACCTCATCAACTCCGGCCCGGCCGCTCTCGATGGCACCGGTGAGCAGGAAACTAACGGTAAACCCGTGATGAAACCGTTCTGGGAAATCACCGACGCCGAGGTGGAAAAGTGCCTCAAAGCCACCACCTGGCATCCCTCCATCACCGAGTATTTCCCCGGCGGCGGACTCAGCACTCGCTTCCGCACTCGGGGCGGGATGCCTGCTACGATGATCCGCCTGAACCTCGTCGATGGCCTTGGCCCCGCGCTGCAAGTCGCCGAGGGATACACCGTGGACCTGCCGGACGACATCCACGACGCCCTCGATCAACGCACCAATCCCACCTGGCCGACCACATGGTTTGCGCCAATTCTCACGGGAAAAGGCGCGTTCACCAGCGCCTACGAAGTCATGAACCACTGGGGCGCGAACCACTGCGTGATGACCTGCGGCCACGTCGGCCATCTTTATCTAACACTCGCCTCGATGCTCCGCATTCCGGTTTACATGCACAACGTCGCCGACGACCGCGTCTTCCGCCCCAGCGCATGGACCGCTTTCGGCACTGCCGATCTCGATGGTGCCGACTTCCGTGCCTGCGCGAACTACGGCCCGCTCTATGGAAAAATCTAGTCAGCAAATCCGAAAATCCATATTCATCAGCCACATCATGAAACCCGCCGCCATTCTAGCACTCACGTTTTCCGCGCTGCTCGTCAGTTGCAATAAATCCACAAAATCTGACCAACTCAGCATCGCCGTCATCCCAAAAGGCACCACCCACATCTACTGGAAATCCGTCGAAGCTGGCGCGAATAAAGCCGCCGCCGAGTTCAATGTGAAGGTCACTTTCATCGGCCCACAGCGCGAAGATGACCGTTCCCAACAGATCGACCTCGTCACCAATCAAGCCCTCCAAAACGACGCCATCGTGCTCGCCCCGCTCGACGCGGTCGCCCTGCGAGACGCCACCAAGACCGTCACGGATAAAGGAAAACCCGTCGTCATCATCGACTCCAGCCTCGCCGATAGCACTTCCTTCATCACCAGCTACGTCGCCACCGACAACCGCGAGGGCGGTCGCATCGCCGCACGTCGCCTCTCTGAACTGCTAGAGGGAAAAGGCAAAGTCGCCGTGCTCCGCTACATGCAGGGCAGCGCTTCCACCGAGCATCGTGAAGAAGGATTTCTCGAGGAAATCAAAAAATCTCCCGGCATCGAAGTGGTCAGCTCCGAGCAGTTCTCCGGTGCCACCGCCAGCCAAGCCCAAGACGTCGCTACCAATCTCCTGACCCGCCTTGCTTCCGCAGATGGACTCTCGATCCAAGGCCTTTTTTGCAGCAACCAAACAAACACTTACGGAATGCTCCAAGCCCTCCGCGGCAAAAACCTCGGCGGGAAGGTCAAGTTCATCGGCTTCGATTGCGACGCCACTTTCATCGACGCGCTCAAGAAAGGGGAAATGGACAGCACCATCCTTCAAGACCCCGTGAACATGGGCTATCTCGGAGTCAAAACCGCCGTCGCCAAGCTCAAGGGCGAGAAAGTCGAACCCCTCATCGACACCGGAGCCACCCTCGTCACCGCCGCGAACATGGCCGATCCTAAAGTCGCCGAACTGATCAAATCGCAGCTTCCTTGAAGAAGTTGAGAGTTGAGAGTCAGATTTCTCTCCACATTTTCTTCACTCTCAACAAACAACTCTCAACTCCATGTCCTCTGCCCCACCCCGCCTCCTGATGCGGGAAATCCGCAAGACCTTCGGCCCCACCGTCGCCCTCGGGCGGGTCGATCTTGAGGTTCTTCCGGGCGAGGTCCATGCGCTCGTCGGCGAGAATGGTGCGGGGAAAAGCACGCTCATGAAAATCCTCTCCGGCGCGCATCTGCCGGACAGCGGGGAAATGCGGATCGACGGAAAAGCTTACCACCCACGCAATCCGCTCGACGCCCGCGCGGGTGGTGTCGGCATGATCTATCAAGAGCTTTCCATCGCACCTCACCTCACCGTGGAGGAAAACATCGTGCTCGGTATGGAGCCGATGCGCGGCCCTTTCGTGGACCGCAAGGCGATGCGGACTCGCGCGTTGGAAGCCCTCGCCCATTTCGATCATCCCGACATCAAGCCAGACGCCATCGCCGGAAACCTATCCGTTTCCGCGCTTCAACTGGTGGAAATCGGGCGCTCGCTCGCGATGGGCTGCAAATTGTTAGTTTTCGACGAACCCACTTCCTCACTCGCTCAAAAAGACATCGAGCGACTTTTTGCGTTGATCGACCGCCTGAAAGCCCAAGGCATTTCGATCATCTACATTTCCCATTTCCTCGAAGAGGTCAAACGCCTCGCCTCACGCCTCACCGTGCTACGCGACGGCTCCGTCGTCGGCACCCGTGACGTGGCAACTGTGACTCCCGAAGAAGTCGTTTCCATGATGGTGGGCCGCGACGTGGAAGATCTCTATCCGCGCAGCCACCACCAGCCGGGCGAGAAACTGTTGGAAATCCGCAACCTATCAGGCCGCGAAAAACCGCAATCGCTCAACCTCGACCTTCATCGCGGCGAAGTCGTCGGCATCGCCGGGCTGGTCGGCTCCGGGCGCACCGAATTTCTCCGCACCCTGTTCGGTTTGGACGTGGTGAAATCCGGCGAAGTCCTCGTCGGTGGCAGTTCCGGCCCCGCCAGCCCGCGCAAACGCTGGCAACAAGGGCTCGGCCTACTCAGCGAGAATCGCAAAGAAGAAGGACTCGCGCTCAATCTATCCATCGCCGACAACGTCACGCTCACCTGCCTCGAACGCTTCGGCAGCGGCGGCAGCGTTTCACCGAAAAAACAACGCGCCGCTACCTCCATCTGGATCGACCGCCTCGGCATCAAATGCCAAAGCCCCGCCCAGCCTGTCGGCGCACTTTCCGGCGGAAACCAGCAGAAAGCCGCGTTCACCCGCCTGCTCGAACACGACGTGGATATCCTCCTGCTAGACGAGCCGACACGCGGCATCGACATCGCCGCAAAGGCCCGCATCTACGAGGCGATCAACGAAGTCGTCACCGATCCCAAACGCCCGCGCGCCGTCAT
>JBOFET010000205.1:0-22310 GCA_051648225.1 Luteolibacter sp. | reverse complement strand
CGGATTGAAACCAGAAGAAGGACTGCGGATACCCTCTTCAGTTTTGTCGCCCCCCACACGGGGGGCGCGGATTGAAACAGTTGCTCACCTGTGTAGTACGTGACAAGGCCGGGTAGCCCCCCACACGGGGGGCGCGGATTGGAACGGGATCTCTGGACGTCGTCGCAGGTGGCGACCAAGTAAAAGCCCTCCTTGGAGCCTATGGCGGCGACACTGAACTTGCTGCGTCAGAACCGCCAAAGAAAGGTGGCTGGCGGCGTTCTCTTTGACAGGTCTTTCTCGGGCGAGTCTGGAGACACGCGGTCCAGTCGGGAAAACCGGAAAACCGCTCGCGAAGATGGCGGGATTCATGTGAGTTAGATCGGCTTCACCATTTCGCTTGCCACCCTCTGGGAGAAGCCTCAGAACAACCGCCCGCTCATATCTGGGGCTGCGCAAATCCTATTGCTCCGCCCGGTTTGGCGGATCAATCCTCAACTGCCCTCTCGAATGGAAAGCATCTCATCCCGTATTGCCAAAGTTTCCCCGTCACTCACGCTTGCTGTCACCGCACAGACGAAAGCAATGATCGCCAGGGGTGAAGAAGTTTACGCGCTCGCTGGCGGCGAGCCGGAAGTGGACACACCGCAGTTCATCAAGGATGCCGCCATCGAGGCTCTCCAAGCCGGGAAAACCAAATACACTCCTGCCGGTGGCATTCCAGAACTCCGCGCCGCGCTCTCGAAGAAATTCAAAGAGGACAATAACCTCGACTACGCACCCAGCCAAATCTGCGTCACCGGCGGTGCGAAAATGGCCTGCTACAATGCTATCCTCGCCGTCATCGAAGAAGGTGACGAAGTGATCATTCCCTCGCCATTCTGGGTTTCCTACCCGGAAATGGTTCGCCTCGCCGGTGGGGTGCCGGTGATCGTGGAAACCAAGGAATCCACCGGTTGGAAGATGACTCCCGAGCAATTCGAGGAGGCGATGACCCCGGCGACCAAGATGGTCATCATCAACACTCCGGGCAACCCGACCGGCGCGGTTTACAGCCGGGACGAACTGCTTGAACTCGGTGAAATCGCCCTCGGTGAGGACATCGTCATTCTCTCGGATGAGATTTACGAAAAACTCGTTTACGGCGAGACCAAGCACGTGTCCATCGCCTCGCTTAGCCAGGAACTCTACGATCTCACCATCACCGTGAACGGCTTTTCCAAGGCCTACTCGATGACCGGCTGGCGTCTAGGCTACACCGCCGCTCCCAAGGCGCTGGCGGATGCGATCGAGAAGATCCAGAACCACACCACCTCCAACGCGAACACTTTCTCCCAATACGGAGCGGTCGCCGCCCTCGAAGGTGACCAATCGTTCATCGAAGATCTGCGTGGTGAATACGACGTGAAGCGGCAGTTCATGTATGCCCGTCTCAAGGCGATCCCGAACATCCGCGTGGTCGAACCGCTGGGCGCGTTCTACTTCTTCATTTACACCGGAAATACCGGCCTCAAGTCGATGAACCTTTGTGACAAGCTACTTTCCCGATACAAAGTCGCCTCGGTCCCTGGCATCGCCTTCGGCTACGACGAGGGCATCCGTCTGAGCTACTGCACCACGCTGGACATCCTCAACGAAGGACTGACCCGCTTCGAGCAGTTCTGCCGCGAGCATTGATTCAGGTGACACAGGCCTTGCCGCCTGTTTCTTTCGGGTGGTCAGTATTTCTGGCCGCTAGAGATCCCATGGAATGAGTCCCACCTCCCGATTGCTGGCTTGGTCCATGGTCTGGCTGTTGCTCGCGACGGTCGCGGTGGCGGTGCCGTCGTTGATCCAGCCATGGTGGTGGCTGGGGTTGGGGCTAGGGGTCTTGGTGGCAGTGGATGCGGTGCTGGCGGGGATGCGGCGGCCCATCGAGGTGATACGCCGTTTGCCGGGGCGGTTCGCCTTGGGGGAAAGTGGCGAAGTGAGGTTAATTTTACGCAATGCGGGTGGGCAGGTGGCAAAGGTGGAGGTTTTCGACGGAATCCCGCAGGGGGCGGATGCTCCAACGCTGCCTTGGTGTGGCGAGGTGCCGCCGGGACAGGAGATCCGCGTGTTTCATCCGGTGACCTTGTCGGAGCGGGGCGAGGCAGAATTCGCTCCGGTGCAGGTGCGCCGGATCTCACCCTTGGGGTTGTGGACGAGGAAAACCCGGCATCTTTCCCCGGAGAGGGTGAAGGTTTATCCGAACTACGAGCCGGTGGTGAGGTTTGCCCTGCTTGCCATGCAGCATCGCGAGAGTCCGATGGGCATCGTGCGGCGGCCGCATCCGGGATCGAGTCGGGATTTCCACCAACTCCGCGACTACCGGGACGGGGATCCGCTGGCGCAAATCGACTGGAAGGCGACGTCCCGGCGGCAGGTGCTCATCAGCCGGGACTATCAGGAGCAGCGGAACCAGTCGGTGGTTTTCCTGCTGGATACCGGCCGCCGGATGCGGGCGCTCGACGGTGGACTGCCGCAGTTCGACCACATTCTGAACGCGATTCTGCTCGTCTCTCACTTGGCGCTGCGCCAGGGCGACCAGGTCGCGGTGAAGTCCTTCGGCGGATCGGACCGATGGCTCCCGCCGGTGAAGGGGGCGCATGCCATGCCGGTGTTGCTGAATCATTTGTATGACTATCAGACCACGGCCGCGCCGAGTGATTTTGGCGGTGCGGTGGAGCAGTTGATGATCCGGCAGCGGCGTCGTTCGCTGGTGATTCTGCTCACGAATCTGCGGGGCGAGGATGGAAAGGAACTGGTGCCGGCGCTGCAAGTGCTCAAGTCGCGGCATCTGGTGCTGCTGGCCAGCATGCGGGAGCGGACGGTGGAGGATGCGATCACCGAGCCGGTCGCCTCGTTTTCCTCCGCGCTGAGATTTCTCGCTGCGGACCGTTATTTCCAGGAGCGGCGAGAGGTTCTGGCGACCTTAGGTGCGTTTGGGGTGTTGACGCTGGACTCCACGGCGCAGGGATTCGCCGTGGCGCTGGCAAACAGGTACTCTGACATCAAGGCGGCGGGCCGAATCTGACGGGACATCGCCGCGATGGCCGAATGCGGATGTGGTCGGGTGGTGAGGGTGGCAGGCGTGAGTTGCGGAGGGTTTGTGACAAGGAAAAAATTTCGCACCTACGCGATCGCGTGATTGCGTTATGGCCGATTTATGACAGCCTCCCGGTTGTAAGGGATAGCACAACGGCCCCTAAGAAGGGCAAGCCCCCCCCAGAGGGCCCACGGGCGTCGGAAATAGGGATCCGGCGCCCGTGGTCATTTTAAGGCTTAGAGCTTTGGAATGAGCGGCTCTAGCAAGCTACGGGCGGGTGATTTTCAAGCGGATGAACCGTCGGTCCGCCGATGTTTGCAGGACGATGTCGCGGGCAGTGAAGGTTGTCGTGGTCTCGGTGCAATCGGCGGGAGGCCAAACGAAGAAGTCCTCGGTGACCTCCGCCCCCCAGGTGATGTCGGTGGCAGCGGGATTTTTGGCGACGGAAAGGGCCAGATAACCGCTGGAATTGATCATTGGCGATGGCGGGACGTTAGAAGACAACGGCAAGAGTCCGAGCGCATATTCGACGAGATTGGGTAGGCCGTCGCCGTCCGGGTCTGCGGTATCGCCGCTGATGGCCGGATCGGCGAGTTCCGCTGGGGAGAAAACCGCCGCTCTCCAAGCGTCTGCGGGCTTGTCCTCGATGGTCACTGTGACTGCCTGTGAGACATCCCTGACCGAAGCGAAATCGGCACCCGCCGCCACGATGACGGTGCGGTTTCCCTGGGCGATGAAATCTGCGATCGGGATCACTGGCAGGGTGCTCGTGGTTTGACCTGCGGGAAACGTGACACTGGTCGGGAGGGGTTGGAAATGGGTTCCTGAAATGGCGCTGCCGCTCACGGCGAGAGGCACGAGCAGGGGGAGCGTGGTATCGCCGGTGCGGTGGAAGGTGATGAGTCCGCTCTGACCGTCGATTTCTCGGGCAGTAGAAACGGTCGCTGCGACGGTGACGGCGGGCAGGCTGTGCCAGGCGAGCGCGAAGTCGGTGGAGTTGTTGGGGAATTGGTTGGCGGCACTCTCAACGCGTAGGGCGTATCGGCCGGGTGACAAGGCGGTTTGGTAGACCAACTCCACATTGTCCACTGCGCTTGTGCTGGCGAAGATCTCGGTGCCAAGAGTGAAGTTGGTCGCGTGAAAGAGGCGAAGGCTGAGGTTTCTGAGGGTGTATGTGGGGGTGTTGTCCCAATCTCCGTTGACGATGCGATGCCAAATGAGGGCAGCGCAAAAAGGAGCGTTGGGGGAGCCGGACGGGATATCGAAAAAGTAGGTCTTTTTAGCCGAGTTTGTCACCGCCTCGGCGGCCCAGCCACGGGGTGAGTATGCGGTGGAATTGGAGGCGCTGGTTTTCCCTGCACGGAGGGTGCTGTAGGCGAGGCAGACGTTGAGTTCGCCCGCGCCATAGACGGGGTCTAGCGGCTTCAGGGAGGTATTGCTCCAAGCCGGAACCGTGTCCTTGGTGGCACTGGCCAGTAACAGTGCCTTGACGACTCGGGGTAGGCTCGCTCCTGAGATGGCGTAGGTGGTCGCGAGCTTCTCACGCAGCAATCCTGCGGCCCCGGCCACCATGGGTGTGGTCCAACTGGTCGCAAATTCCGGAGCAACGATGTCCGGTTTCATCCGGCCCGTACCGTCGATCGTGGTGAGGTCGGCGCTGTGGCCTCCATCCGACCTCCCGACGGAAATCGTGTTGTAAGTCTGACAGAGAATCGCCGGAAGGGGGGTGTTGCTGTTGCCATTGTTCACGCCCACGACGCTGATAAACCCGTCGCGATGGATGGCGAAATCAAGCCGCCGACCGACGTCTGTGGCCTGGGTCGCCGTGACGGAGGCGATGAGGCCGATCCAGCTGTGATTCTGCACGGCGCGCGACTCGACCAACGGCGCGCTGGAGGTGCTCGGTTTCAGGAAATCGGCACCCAGCCACCCGTTTGCGCTGTAAAGATCCAGCCTGCAGGCCCCGGGGAGTTGGCTGGCGGACCCATAGAAAAACCCGGCGACCGTGTTGGCGTGTCCGCTGACGCCGGATGCGCCGGACATGTCAAAGAATGTCTTGCCCGTGAAAAGTGGGTTCGCCGTGTCCGGCTTGAAATTGCCGCTCGAATCGTTCGCCTCCACTTGGGTGAGCCCCGGTGTGGGAGCGGTGGGGACTTCTCCAGCGGCGAGGAGTTGCAATCGGGTGAGCCCGATTTGATCCCGCCAATCGGCCACGGCGGGAGTGATTCCCGCCCAGATTGCCCAGACGAAAGCGAGAGTTGGGGCCGAATGGTTCACAGGTGCGAGAATTCAGGAAACGGCGGGCAAATTACCGTTGATCCTGCGAGAGGCAAGTGTCTTTAAAGGGGCGGTGGGCAGCTCGGGGAGGATTTGGCAGGCGGAAGCGTGCGGTCGGGAATTTTCCGCGTGACCGAGCTCGGGTGTCCGGTCAATTTCACGGCGAACCACAACAAACACATGGGAGATTTCACCACTTTTCAGACCAAGATGACCGCCGCCGGCATGGGGGATGCCGCGATCCGCGCCTTCCGGCGCAATTATGAGGCACTGCTCCGCAATGAGACGGGCATGATCCCGGAAGTCGCCATTTCTCCGGCGGTGGGCCTGCCATCGGTTGACTCCATCCCTCCAGTGGAAGCGGCGGATGCCGGGCTGCTTGCGCAGGCGGTGGTAATCAAGCTCAACGGCGGACTGGGCACCGGAATGGGTCTGCAAGGACCGAAAAGCCTGCTCGCCGTGCGTGACGGGGTGAATTTCCTCGATCTGATGGCGCGGCAGATCCTCGACCTGAGGAAATCCAGCGGAACTCCGGTGCGCCTGCTTCTCATGAACAGCTTCAGCACCAGCGAGGACACGCTGGGCCATCTCCGGAAATACCGTGCGGAGGGTCTTGCGGACGCTTCCGAGGTGGAGTTGATGCAGAACCAGATCCCGAAAATCGACGCGGAGACGCTTGAGCCGGTGTCGTGGCCCGCAGACCCGGATTTGGAATGGTGCCCGCCGGGACATGGCGACCTATATCCGGCGCTTGTCGGCAGCGGCTGGCTGGACCGCTTGCTCGCAGAGGGCGTGAAATACGCATTTGTGTCGAATTCCGACAATCTCGGGGCGATTCTGGACCCGGCGATTCTGGCCTATTTCGCGAAATCCGGGGCACCTTTCCTCATGGAAGTCACCCGCCGCACCGCTGCGGATCGTAAGGGCGGACATCTTGCGGTGCGGAAATCCGATGGCCGATTGCTACTGCGTGAGGTCGCGCAAACTCCGGACGAGGATGTCGAGGCGTTCCAGGACATTGATCGTCATCAGTATTTCAATACCAACAGCTTATGGCTTCGGCTCGATCTGCTCAAAGAGCAGCTTGCTGCGGATGCCGGGGTGTTGCCGCTGCCGATGATCCGCAACAACAAGACGGTGGACCCGCGCGACAAGAAATCGACGCCCGTCGTGCAGTTGGAAATCGCCATGGGTGCGGCCATCGAGTGCTTCGAAGGCTCGGCTGCCATTGATGTGCCGCGCAGTCGGTTCGCTCCGGTGAAGACCACCGGCGACCTGCTCGCGCTGCGTTCCGACGCTTACGAGGTGCTGGAAAACGGCCAGGTGCGCCTCGCGGCCTCGCGCCAAGGAGTGCCGCCGGTCGTGTCGCTTTCCGACGAATACAAACTGGTGGACCAGATCGAGGATCTGGGAGTGCCGGGCTTGATCGATTGCGAGGCGTTGGCGGTGAAAGGACCGCTGAAATTCGCCCTCGGCGTGATTTTGAAAGGGGTCGTTTCATTTGAAAATCCAAGCAGTGAGACGAAGACGGTCGCTGCTGGAGTTTACGAAAATCAGACGGTGAAATGGTGATTTGGCGACCTTTTCAGAGGTCTCGCAGACGAATCAGGGTTTTCGCGACGACTGCTCTTGCCAACATCGTCCGATGACCGTAAGCCCTCCGGCGACATGGCAAGCATCGGTCCTTTCTCGTTCCCCAGCAGTGGCTTTGAAGGTGTGATTTTTGATTGCGATGGGACGCTCGTTGACTCGATGCCCGCGCACTTCGAGGCTTGGTGCGAGGCGCTGGCGCTCTACGGCGCGGGGGGGATTTTTAAAGAAGATGTGTTCTTCGCGATGGGTGGTCGGCCGACCTTGGACATCGTCGTGGAGCTCAACGATGAATACAATCTGAAGCTCGATCCGACGAAGGTCGCGATGGCAAAAAGGGAAGCGTTTCTCAAGCGTCTGGACATGGTGACGCTGATCGAAGAGGTGGCTGCATTCGCCGAAAGCCTGCGTGGCAAGATGCCGTTGGCGATCGCGACCGGGGGCTCGCGGATGGTGATTGAAAAGACGCTCAAGATCGTCGGCGTGTCGGATTGGTTCGATGAAGTGGTGACGGCAGACGACGTGGTGGAGGGTAAGCCTGCGCCCGACATTTTTTTGAAAGCCGCCCATCTGCTGGGGGTGAGTCCGGCGAAGTGCCTCGCGCTGGAAGACGCGCCGGCGGGCATCCTCGCCGCGCAGCGTGCGGGCATGCAAGTGATCGCGATTCCTTGCCCGCTGGTGTCCTCGGGTAGGTAAGCGGCGGGTTTCCCCGATGGGCTACTTGCTCGGACGCTGCAACAGCTCGCTGAGAATCCGGTCAAGTCGCTCCTGTGAGTGATTTTCCCGGTAGTCGGCGAACTTCGGAGTAAGTGGTTTTTCCTCGAAATCCAGCCCCTTGGCCAGGCACTGGATTCCCGCAAGCGCCTTTTCCGCACTGCCTTCTGGTATCGTCACGCCGAGACGGTAGCCTTCCACCCGATTTCCCACGCATTCACCTGCGGAGGCGATGCATGGAATCTCGAAGGCAGCGGCCTTGCTGAGGGTCCCGCTGCTGCCCTCGAATCCCTCGTAGGCGGCCCAGGCGATATCAAAAGTGCGAAACAGGAAATTGTAGTCGGCCTCATTGGGAATGCGCCCGGCGGTGGGATCAAAATAGAGGTTCTCGATTTCCCCGGCGTTGATCGCCCGGCAGAGTTCCTGGATTTCTGCCTGCTCGTCGTCACTGAACTCCTCAGTGTAGATGGTGCCCGCACAGACGAAATAAAAGGGGATGCCTGCATTCCGCGCGAGTCTGGCAGTGCGGAGCAGGGTGAGAAATCCCTTGCGGCGCTCGAGGCCGATCATGCCGACGATGGTCCGCCCGGCGGCTTTTCGCTGGATTTCCACGGCTAGCGGATAGGGTTCGGCTGGAAGATTCTCTTGGGTGACATCCGGGTAAGCAGTGATGCGGATGCCGCTGGGTTTTTCCATGGCCGGGATAAACCGCTCGTCTAACACGCCGATGCCAAGACAAAGGTCGCTGCGCAGGATGGCATCACCCTTGGCGAGCAGACGGACGAATTTTTTCAAAGAAGGAGCCTCGCCGTGGTGGTGATTGCGGAGGTAGAGGCCGCTCCACGGACGGTTGAGAAGGAAACCGGGGATGGCAGGGAAGGGGAGGAAGCGCAGGTAGCTGTCGAGATAAGGGAAGTAGACCAGATCGGCGCGCAAGCCGGACGCTGCTTCGGCGTCGGCGAGTGTGTCCGCGGCGGTTCTCCAGCGGGTAAACGTGCGCACGGGGTCGCCTTCGAAGCGACCGTTGAAGAAGCTGCGTTTGCCAGTGGCGAGGTGGTGAAAGTGCACCCGTCGAGCGAGCGATTCCGCAGTTTCGGTATCCAGCGCCTTCAGTAGGCCGACCATCGCGGCTTCCGGCTCGGGGCATAGGCCGATGACCCTCGCGCCGGCCCGCAGGAAAGACGCGGTGAACTGGCTGAAATACATCGGATGATGGCCGATCCACAGCGGGACGATGAGAGCGACGGTCTTTCCTGCGTCCATTTTCATCAAGTCGGGGTCAATCGGTTACTGGTGTGAATCCAGGAAGAGCGGACCATGAATGCCTGCGGCAGCCCTGCCATCAGACCGAAAAGAATGCCGATGAGGCGCTCTTGAAACGGGTTGGAAGTTAGCGATTCGCTCAATAGGCAACACGTCGCCGCGAACGGAAGGAATGCAAGCCACTGATCCGGCCCCGGCTCGGACGCGTTTGCTCGGGCTGCAAACAAACTCAATGCTGCTGTACCGCCGAGCAGAATCAGGTAGCTGACCACCGCAATGACTCCGCCGGAAAGCAGACCATAAGTCCAGATCGAGTGCCCGGCGAACCAGATTTCGTCCACTCCCGCATCCTCGAGGGGGATGACTAACGAGATTTCTGGCAGATAGGCACCGTCCCAGAAATAGGTGCTGCCCACGCCGCGGCCATGGATGAAGTGCACCGGATCTTGCGCGAGGATTTTCCAAATCGCGTCCGCCTCCGCCTTGCGGGTGAGGTAGGAAATATCTGCGCCAAGGTTCCGGTCGGAGGCGTTGTGGAAAAGCCGCTCGTCCCAGCGCTCGATCATGACCGGCTGGAAAACGGCGACCGCACCGATCGCCAACAAGATGAGCAACAAGGCCGCACCGACTGGCAGCAGACGCCTTCCGAGGCTGGACAACTGGTAAACACCCCATTTCGCACCGAGCACGAAGCAGCCAAACGCAGCCATGCCGCCGACGATCACAGGAAATATCAGGGAGCGACTCACGGTGATGACGATGCCCAGGAAAAGCACGCCGCAGGCCACTAACAGGCTCCAGTGAAACCGCCCGCGCAACAGTACCGCGCAGCCGATCCATGCTGCGATCCAGTTCGTGGCCGGACTCTGGACTTCAAATCGAACCGTCTCCACCGAGACTTCCCCGAACACAAATCCATGAAAAATCCGCCAGACAATATTGATGCAGGCGACCAGGAAGATGGGCCTGACGATCCGTGAAGGACGGATGCCCATGCAGCCGGCGATGTGCGCGTTGACCAGCCCGAAGAGGCAGAAGACCAACGGCAGGATGATGCGGATCGTGCGGCCGAACTGCACGCCCTGCAGCACCGCGTTTGCCAGCATATAAGCCATGAAAAGCCCCCAGAAACCGATCAGCCAGGCACCGGGACGGACCGTGAGTGTTCTCCAGCCCAAGGCCACGATGCCCGCACTCGAACCCACGCAGGCGGCGAGGAACATTAATTGATCGACGCCTCCGCCCCCTCCCGGGTCCGAGGCCCGATAGTCGAAGGCGAAGGAAAAAACGAACACCCATAACAGCCGCTCCACCCACGCCGCGTGCCGCGCCCGGGGTAGGACGATGGTGTCCGGGGGGTCTGTGAGGAGAAACATCGGGAAATCTAGCGGGCGAGGATCTCGTCGAAGACCGCTGCGGTTTTTACAATTGGAAAGGTGGCCTCCGCATAAGCACGGGCGTTTCGGGCGAGTTCCGCGCGCAAGGGTTCCGAGTTGCGAAGGGTGGTGGCTGCTTGGAGGAAACCGTCGAGATCGCCCGGAGCCACGGTGATTCCGGCGCGGTGGTCGCGGGTGATGCGCGCGGCCAGGTTTTCCAGTGGCATCGCTAACAGCAAGGGTCGCCCGGCGCAAAGATAGCTCAGGGTCTTGGACGGCACCGAGAAGACACCGGCCTCTTCCTCAAGGATGCCCACCAGCACATCACCGGTCGCCATCACCAAGGGCAGCTCCTCGAACGGCTGGTATGGCAAGATGAGTAGGTTCGACAAGCCTGCCGCGGCAGACTCCTTGCGCAACCACTCGGCACCGATGCCTTCGGACACGACCACGACGCGCACCTCCGGTTCCGCCACGTGCCTGCGGGCGAGTTCCAGCAGCATCCCTGGGTTGTGCTTCATGCCGATCGTGCCAGAGTAGAGAAAGACAAATTTGTCGTGCAGCGAATGACCCCGCGACCACGCGTTGTCCTTGGGTAGCACCGGAAGATCCTCGATGAGTGCCCAGTTCGGAACCACCTTGACCTTTTCCGGGTCCACGCCGAACTCGCTGGCGAGGATGGAGGTGAAGTCCCCGGTGATGGCGATGACACCGGAACTCCGGCGGAATTGGTGACGGTCCAAGTGGCGGTAGTAAGCCCCGATCCATGCTCCGGCAAACGGGATTTTCCGGCGCAAGATCTGGTCCACGGCGAGACTGTAGAAATCCTGGACCCAGTAGTAAAAACGCCCTCCATCGGCGATTGCCGCACGGGTGATAGGCTCCTGCGTTTCGGTCGGAGTATTACCGGAAAGCACCGCATCAGGCTTCCAGGCGCGGATGAACTTCGCGACCTCCCTCCCGTAGCAAATCTCCATGTTGCGGCGCCGGCGGAAGGAATACTTGTGGCGCACATATTCCGGATTCATCGGGATTTCCCGGAACTCCAGCGTTGCTGAATCCCCGGGTTTCCTCGCCAAGCTTCCACGCGGAGTCTGCAAGGAGCTTGCAAACGCATGCACCACCTGATGCCCACGTGCCGCCAGTTCGCGACTCAACGAAATCGGGAATGCATGGCCCGCGTAGTCGTGGACAATGATTTTCATGAGGCGGGAGACAGGCGCCTGCGGAGATGGAATTTCGACTGCATTTGGCCACGCAATCCTAGAAACCCGGCAGTCGGTGTCAACGGCCCTCCTTCACGCGAAGGCGTAGCGGCGACTCCTCAAACCAAAAACGGCTCCCCGTGTGAATCGGAGAGCCGTTTGTAATTTCAATGAATCGAAAGAGATCTCACAGAACCATGTCCTTGAGCTTCTTCAGCGGACGCACTTTGACAGCGGTGGAGGCGGGCTTCGCCTTGAACATGACCTCTTCCTTGGTGAAGGGGTTCACGCCCATGTGCGCCTTGGTCGCTGGCTTGCGGACGGTGCTGATTTTCAGCAGACCGGGAAGAACGAATTCGCCGACAGCGTTTTTCTTCACGTGGGCTTCGATCACGTCAGTGAGTGCGTCGATCACGGATGCGACCTGCTTGCGGCTGAGTTCGGTGCTCTCGGCGATCTGGTCGAGGATTTGGGTTTTGTTGAGTTTGTCTTTGATAGGTGCTGATTTCTTGGCCATGCAGAGGAGATCACGAAACTGGTGACCGATGTCAAGGCTGGTAGTAGAGAAAAAACAACCGCCCGTCTCATTCGGGACGGGCGGTGCTTGAATGCTGAATTGTCAGGTCGGATCACGGCCTGTCAGGACCGATCTCAAACAGCTTCGGCGAGAAGCTTCTCGACCTTCTTGACGGTGCTTGGGCTTAATTTCCCATCGACCCGCTTGGATCCTTCGACGATCGCCTTCACCTCTGCGAGAGTCTTCTCCGCAGCGGCGAGCGACTTCTTGGGACCACCCAGTTTTTTGTCTGGGAAGTAGCGGGTGAAGGTGGAGCCAGCCCTGCTGATGCAGAGGCGCCATCCTTCAAAAGCTGCGGTTTCATAGGTGAAGCGTGTCAGATTCTTTTTCGATTTCATGGTTTATTGGGGTTGTAGTGCCTTGAACACTAGCTGAGGCGGATAGAAATTCCAGTTATTTTTTCAATGTTTTATTGACCGTCTGCCAGAGGTTTCCGAACGGGGCGTCAAATGCGCCTGCGTTAGAGACGAGTGGAATGTCAGAATCCGAACGACTAACGCATTTTTGGGCTGGATTGAGCCGCTTCTGCGGGCCATGAGCCTCGGGCTCTGCCGCAATGCGCACTTGCCATCCCAGCGCAGCTCGGGAATGGTCCGCGCGTTGTGTCCGGTGAGCAGCGCAAGCCATTTTGGCTCTATCCCAACTTGTTGAGCTTGGACGCTCCGCTGGTCGCCGTCGCTTGGCTCTATGTTTTCGCAGAAACCTGGCGGGTCGTCTATCTGCCATCCACCACTTATGTGTCGCTCGCCCTGGTGGTGTGGGTCCTCTACGTCGCCGACCGCCTGTTGGATGCTTCGGCAGGGACGAGTGGCTCCGCCCGTCTTGAAGCGCGCCACGTTTTCCATCGCAAGCACCGGAGGATTTTCCGGGTGCTGGCGGCGGGGGCGGCAGTGGTGGCGTTACTCCTTGTGGTCACCGGACTGGCGACGAAAATCTACGGCTATGCCATTTTCGGCAGCTTGATGGTGGCGGGATTTTTCACGCTTTCGGTGTTTTCCAGTCATGGACCGGACGACATTCCCCACGCCAAGAACGTGATCGCGGGTTTTGCATTCGCCTACGGGACTTCGATGCTCGCCTTCGCCTACACTGGGTTCGAGGGTGACCGGCTTCTGAAATCTCCCGAGCTGATCTGCTTCGCCGTGTTGTGCATCCTGAACATTTCCGCGATTGATTTATGGGAACATGCGAGTCGCACCGTAGATCTCGAAATCAAGGCGACCGATGAACTCGCACTTACGCTGCCACTCACGGTGCTGGGTGCGGCGGCTCTTGTTTTCGCCCTAAAGGATCCGGATCTGACAACCCGCCCGTTTTTCTATGCCATCCTAACGGGGGCGGCGCTGCTTCAGATTCTCAACCGCAGCCGCGCGAAGTTCTCGCCCGAAGCACTGCGGGTTCTTGCGGATGTGGCGCTTCTGGCACCGGTTTTAGTCTTCCTGGCGGCTTCCAGATAGGGAATGCTCGCGACGTCCTATGAATCTCGTACTGATCGCCACCGGAGACATCGCCCTGCCGACGTTCCGCTATCTGCTGGAGCGCGGGCCGCGTCCGCTCGCGCTCGTCACCCAGCCGGACAAACCGGTTGGGCGTCATCAAGCAGTCACGCCGCCGACCATCAAGGTGGAGGCGCTTGCAGCCGGTATCCCGGTGTTTCAGCCGGAAAAAATCGGTGACATCGTCGCAGAACTGACCGCCATGAGACCTGATGTTCTTGTGGTCATGGCCTACGGACAAATCCTCCGTGACAACATTCTAAACCTGCCGCGGCAAGCGATCATCAATCTCCACGCTTCCTTGCTTCCGAAATACCGAGGGGCCGCCTGCATCCAAGCTGCCATCGCCGCCGGGGACACCGAAACCGGAATCACCGTGATGCATGTGGTCCGAAAACTGGATGCCGGCGACATGATCCTAACCAAGACGCTGCCGATCCATGCTGACGAAACCGGAGGATCACTTCATGACCGGTTGGCGGAAATCGCCCCTGCCGCGCTGGCAGAAGCTCTTGAAAAACTGGCTGCCGGATCAGCCGTGAGGACACCACAGGACGAGGACGCGTCGAGTTATGTTTCCAAACTCGAGCGCGACGACGGCCGGCTCGACTGGACACAGGATGCCGCCGTCATCGAGCGCCGCATCCGGGCCTACGATCCTTGGCCGGGAACGTTCACGATCTCCATGGAGGACGGCCGCCCAAAGCGGCTGAAGATTTTCCCTCCGGTGCGCATCGTTGACCTTGATCTCTCGCCCGGAGAAATTCTAACCGCTGATACCCAGCTCGTCATCGGCTGTGGCACTCAGGCGCTGCGTCTCGAAGCCGTCCAACCGGAAGGCGGCAGGCGCATGTCCGCCGCAGACTACCTGCGGGGCCGGATGCCGGTTCGTTTCGAAATCTAACTCACCTCGAACGCTGCGCATGTGTCCGAGATGAAAGTCAGAGCGCGGCTGCCATTTTATCCAGCCCTTCGAGCATTCGCTTCTGCGGGCAGCCGAAATTGAAGCGAATCCAGCCGGGCCAGCCGAAGTAGTTGCCGTCCGATAGAAAGAGGCCCGCCTTTTTCTCGAAGTGCAGCGCGGGATTTTCCACACCCATGCCGCGCGCGTCGATCCAGGCGAGGTAAGTGGCCTCGCCCGGAATCACAGCGAGTCCCGGGCAGCGGGCAGTGATGAAGTTCACCAGTGTGTCCCGGTTGGACTTCAGATAGGCCATCAGCTCCCTGCGCCAAGGCTCACCGTCGCGATAGGCGGACTCGGCGGCGTAGTAGGAAAGCGCGTTGATCTCGCTGAGGGTATGGCCGCGGACGGCGGCGAATTTCCGGCGGATGCCGTCATCCGGGATGACGGCGAAGGCATATCCAAGACCGGCGATGTTCCATGTCTTGCTGGGAGAAAGCAGGGTGATGGTGCGTTTTGCGAGATTTTCCGGCAAGTTCAGTGCCGAGAAATGAGGCGTCGCCCGCTCGTCGAAAATCAGATCGCAGTGGATCTCATCCGAGACGAGCACCAGGTCGTGTTTCTCACAGAATTCCGCGAGTCGGTTGATTTCCACAGCGGAGAAGACCCGGCCTAGGGGATTTTGTGGATTGCAGAGAAGGAAAATTCGGGTTTCCGGGGTGACCGCCTGTTCCATCGCCGCCCAATCGAATCTCCACTGACCGTCGGCCCACGCGTGATCCACGGTGATGAGGGAAACATGTGCATCCTGATGGACGCCGATGAAGGGTGGATAGACCGGCGTGCAGGTCATCACCGCATCGCCCGCCTTGCAAAACGCCCGTGCGGCAAGGGACAGCGCCGGCACCAGCCCGCCGAGATGAATGATCTGTTCGATGGGGACGACGGCGCCGCGCCGGTCCCGGAGGTAAGCGATGACCGCCTCGTTCAATCCCACATGCGGTTGGGCGTAGCCGAAAATTCCGTGGTCCACCCGATGGTGAAGAGCTGCGAGAATCGGCGGTGCCGAAACGAAATCCATGTCCGCTACCCAGAACGGATCGAGCTCGGGGCGACGGTCAAATTTGATGCAGCCCGTTCCGAGGCGGGGAGTGAGAGTGTCGAAGTCGAAAGTCATGCGCCGCACTTGTCGTCGTCAGAAACGCAAGTTTCAAGCCGCATCCACCGGGCAAAGCCTGTTGTGCTTTCCCGGATATCCAACCATTCAGTTACGGTTCAGCCTCATCGGCCCTTGCCGGTGTTTGGCGTAGCTGTTTAGGTTCGCCACCCATGAGAATTCTGTTGGTCGAAGATAATTCCCAGCTTGCCGCACAGGTCGCGCGATCACTGGGCCGAGAGGACCATGATGTGACGCATGTCGCAGACGGTCCCTCGGCGGTGAAAACGGCCACCGCTGAGGCCTTCGATCTGGTGGTTCTGGATGTCAATTTACCGGGCTTCGACGGCTTCGAGGTGCTCAAGCGGATTCGTGCCACCGGCTTGCCGCGCCGCGTCCTGATGCTAACGGCCCGCACGGAAATCGGCGACCGGGTGGCGGGACTGCGGGCTGGGGCGGATGACTATCTGACCAAGCCCTTCGCTCTTGAAGAGTTGCTGGCGAGGGTCCAGGCGCTTGGCCGCCGGGCGGCGACGGATTCGGATGGAAGTGTGATTTCCATCGGTGGTCTCCAGATCGATGTCACGAGCCGCCGGGTCACCCGGGGAGGCGAGCGGGTGGAACTCTCGCCACGGGAGTTCGAGGTGCTGCTGATTTTCGCCCGTGAGCCAGGACGCACCTTTTCGCGGGATGAAATTTGCGAACGCATCTGGGAGCGGGAGCACGAGTATGACACTCGCACCGTGGAAATTTTCATCATGCGCCTGCGCAAGAAGCTTGATCGGCCGGGGAGCGAGTCTGTGATTGTAACCGTCCGCGGAGTTGGCTACGTGATGCATCTCAAGTGATTCACGCTTATTCACTCAAGGTTAAGCTCGGTCTTTACGCCACTTTCATCTGCTTGCTCGCGCTGGCGGCGGGCGTGATCCCACTGCTTGCGGCGGTGTATTTCAATCAACTGTCCCAACTGGACCGCACGCTTCTGCGGGATGCGGAGGAACTCGTCCGGGATTTGAAAAACTTCCGTGGCGCGCCTCTTGATCCACGGCGTCCGTTGAGTGAGAAATTCATCCCGTTCTCGTTCGCGGGGCGCCATCTCGTCATTCAAGGGCCGGAGGGGCAGATGCTCTATCAGTCACCGAATCTCAATGGCGTGGATTTCAGGGATCTCGGGGAAGGGGCGGTCACCCGCGTGATTGCTGGAGAAAAATGCCGCATCGTCAGCCGCCGAGTGGCACCCTATCAGATCCACATCGGGAGTAGCTTGGAATTCATCGAGCGCTTCGAAAGGGATCTGGTAAGCGATGTGCTTTTTGTGTCCCCGTTTGTCGCGGTGGTTGTCTTCATCGGCGGCCTGTGGCTCGGACGGCGGGCGGTGGCTCCCGTCGCAGCGATCACCTCGGCAGCAGAGCGGATCACCGCAAGCAATCTGGACGAACGCCTGCCCATTCCTCCGAGCCAGGACGAAATCGCCGATCTGAGCGTGGTGATCAATCGCACCTTCGACCGTCTCCAGGCTTCGTATAACGCAGCCAGTCGCTTCTCGGCCGATGCTTCGCATCAGCTCAAAACCCCGCTGACGATCCTGCGGGCGGGGCTGGATCATCTAGCAGCATCCCGGGCGATTCAAGGAGAGGATCTCGAGGAAATCGCCACCTTGCGCCAGCAGGTTCGTCGGCTGACGACGCTCATCGATGATTTGCTGCTGCTTGCGCAGGCCGATGTGGGCAACCTCGGCGGCGAGCGCGGCAGCCATGGCTTGCAGGAGATTCTGGAAGGCCTGCTCGATGATCTTGATGTGCTGGTGCTGGACAAGGACATCGCCGTGGAGGCAGTGCTGCCTGCGGAAATCCAAGTCGTGGTGAATTTGAGACAAATTCAAATCGCGATGCAAAGCCTCACCGAAAACGCTGCCAAATACACCCCGCGAGGCGGGTGCATCCGACTTGCCGCTAGCGTGCGGGGGCGTTTTGCCGAGATCCGCATTTCGAACAGCGGTGCGCTGATTCCCGAGGAAGAGCGCGAGGAAATCTTTGAGAGGTTCCGGCGAGGCAAGGTTCTCGGCGAAAACATTGGGGGCCACGGCTTGGGCCTCAACATCGCCCGCGAAATGATTCGTGCCCACGGAGGCGATTTGAAGGTCAGCGTTTCGGAAGATTTACTGAACACCTTCACGATGACCCTGCCGCTTGCGGATCTGACAGGGGACTAAAAACCCTCGATCACTCCCGGTGTCGGTCTTCGAGCCGGATTCGCGGGAATGGAGATCGTTTGGTTTCTTCCTGCTTCGATGGCGAGGCGGTCCCGGGTCGTCGCAGGGAGCTTGGAAGCGTTCATATCGAACCAATCCTCGGCGTTGGCGTGTGCGGTGGCCGCCCATTTCCGATAGTAGCGGGCCATGACATCGTCCCGCACTTCCGGGGAGGCGAGGCCGAGCGCCAGACTCATGGCTCCGGCCGGGTCGGTCTCGCTGCGCACGTCGGCGAGGCTGCGGCGGCCTTGATCAGTCATCGGGTGGTTTCCACTTTCCACGATCCACTGCTCAAGGCCCACGGGATCGGTAGCCGCCCATGAGTAAAATGCACCCATCGTGCCCTCGGCGGCTTGGTCGGGTGGCAGGGTGCCGAGCCATGCGAGTGCGCCGAATGGATCGGTCGCTCCCCAAGTGGTGCCAAGATGTGAGGTCACCTGTTGGCGCAGAGTGGCGTCGCCAATTGTCTGGCTCCAGGTGATGGCTGCTTTGACATCGCTGGAAGCCCACACGGTGGCAAGCGTCGCGGCGGCTTCCATTTTGGTCTGTCCTTGTGAGAGGCCGTCCAGCCACTTTGCCACGGCGGCAGGGTCGGTGCTTGCCCAGCGGTTGGTGAGAGAAACAACGATGTCGGCATTCATCGCGATCTCGATTTCCGCAGCGATCGTGGGCGCGGAGGGAGCCGTGGGAGAAACTGCGGCAAGAGGAGGTGTCGCGGGCGGAGTCGTTGTGGGATCAGGTTGGGCGTTGATTTCCGGTTCAAAAGCACGTGCCGCCGCTACCGGATCATCCGCAGCCCATGAATCGGCCACCGCAATTTTTGCTTTGTCCCTCAGCGGTCCTGCGGGCAGCCCGCGCACCCACGCGAGTGCGGAATGGGGATCCGTCTCGGCCCAAGTCCGGGGAAGCGCGGTGAAGAGCGAGGATGCGGTGAGTCCCGAATCTGCAAGCCACTTGGCGGCATCCGCTGGAGATTGGCGGGTCCAGCCGATCACGAGGTCGGTAAGTGCGCGTTCCTTCAAGGGGCCGTCGAGATTCCCCTCGGCCCACAGCCAGGCCTCTCGCGGATGCTTGTATGCCCATTTATTCATCACCAGCCCGATGAGTTCGGACTGGAAAGTTCCCGCCGGAAACTTGGACTGGGCGTAGGAAAGCGCGCCTTCAGGATCATTTTCCGCCCACTCGGCGAATACACCGCGGAGGAAATCGAGTTGGTCCTTTTTCGAGAGAATCGCATCCGCCTGCTCCAGGGCACTTGCGATGTCCTTGAGCGCGGCCTCTGCACCCAGGCTGCGAAAGTATTCCGTGCGCTCGGAGGCGCTCATGAGTTCGTAGGCGGTCGAGGCCGCCCGTGAGGTTGGATTGCGCGGACCACCGGACTTCCGAATGGGCACAGAAGTGGGTGCCGGTGGCCGCGACTTCGGCGCCGTATCGACGGCGGCTGAAGGTGTTCCAAAAAGACCGCCTGGTCGGAAAGACCAGGTCATCCCAGAACCCACCATCCCGCCTATCGCCAGGATAAGCAGGTTTGCGGAAAAACTTCCGTTGGGGGGCCACTTCGGACTCATGGGTAGTTGATATCCTTGTTTGAGAACTTAGGCAATGGCGAGAAAGTAACCAAACGGTAAGCATTACAAATGAGTTGATTTCAGGCAGATAGGCAAGAAGGGTGATGCCGGGCAATCATGAGAGCGATCACCTTGTTTTTAAGCTGTTTCATCGTGCTGCTCGCGCCTGCGCAGGCTCAGTGGAGCTATCAGCCGCTGTTTGAATTTCGCAGACCCGGAGCCGCTTCTGTCGCGCCGCTGGTGGTTCTAGCGGACGGTCGCATTTACGGGACATGTTCCTCCGGCGGCGCTTCCGGCGGCGGGACGATTTTCCGTGTGGCAGCTGGGAAGGTGGAAACGCTGGTGGATTTGAACGGAACGACCGGCACCGGACCCGCTGGCGGCCTGGTTTCCGGGCCGGATGGAAATTTCTACGGCACTTGTTCGACAGGCGGGGCGAATCAGTTCGGCACATTTTTTTGCGTCAGTCCGGCGGGAGTTTTTACCAAGCTCTTCGACTTCACCGGCACTGGCGGTGCGAACCCCGGCTCCGTGCCAGGGGAACTCGTCCTCCACCTGGATGGAAGTTTCTACGGAGCCACCCGCGCGGGCGGCAGCGCGGGATTTGGCACGGTTTTCAAAGTAACGACGGCGGGAGTTTACACGGTGCTGGCCACTTTTTCCGGGAACACGGGAGCGACCAAAGGCTCCCAGCCCGTCGGGCGGCTCGCCATTTTTGGGACGAATCTCTATGGCCTCACGCGCTTCGGCGGGGCTGGAAATCTCGGTTCCGCCTACCAGATCACCACCGCTGGGAATTTCACCCCTTTGTTCGACTTCACGGGGGTGGCGGGTTCCCATCCGGGCGCGAATCCCGAGGGCGGATTCGTTCTTCATTCTGACGGAAATCTCTACGGCACGGCGGAATACGGCGGAGCCAGCACGTTCGGCACTGCCTTTCGCCTCACCACGGCCAATTCCTTCACCTTGCTCCATCAGTTTTCTGATCCGACAGCCTCCCAGCCTGTCGGCGAATTGGTGGAGGGGACCGACGGTTTTCTCTATGGGGCCGCAGCCGCAGGAAGTCCCTCAGGCTTCGGCGGATGGTTTCGAATTTCCACCAGTGGGGCTTACCAACTGCGCACCAGTTTCAACGGCGCGAATGGTGCGGTGCCTCAGTCCGGACTCATCCGGACGCCAGCCGGATTGCTTTTAGGCGTCACCAGTGCGGGCGGCCCAGGCCAGCTCGGGGTGGTGTGCTCGATGGAAAATAACGGCACGTTCACGGTGATCGCGCCCCTTTCTCCGGACGCTGGCTGGCATCCGTCCGGCGCACCGCTTGCGACTGGCGGTGGCCAGTATGCGTTCCCGGTTGCATTTGGCGGCAACTTGGGCGGTGGAGCGATCGTCTCCTGGTCGCAGGCCACCGGGAACTTCACGCCGACGGCCATTTCACCGGCGGTTGGACTCCAGCCGGACGGTCGCCTCACGCCCTTCGAGGGAAGCTTCTGGGGGCTGGCCTCCACCGGTGGAACTAACAACGCCGGAGCTTCGTTTTCGTTTTCGCCGGGGGCGGGGATCACCTTGCGGAACTCCCACCTCGCCAGCGCGGGGTCCCGGTCAGAAGGCCCACTGACGCCCGTGGGCAGTCAACTCTACGGCGTCTCCCGCGAAGGTGGTCTCGGAGGGCGCGGCAGCCTTTTTTCACTCGGAGCCACAGGGGCACGCACGACGATCCTTTCTTTCACGGGGATTTCGAACAGCTTTCCAGGGCGCTCACCCCGCGGCCCGCTGGCCCTTGCTCCGAATGGGGCGCTCTATGGTCTCACGGAGCTGGGTGGTTCCCCGAACCTTGGCGTCATTTTCAAACTCACCCTGCCCGCGACCTATCAAATCCTTGCGGAATTCGATGCAAGCGGCCCACGCAGTCCACGCGGTGGGTGGGTGGCGTCGGGCGGGTTTCTCTACGCGACGACCAGTCTCGGCGGCACGCAAAACAGCGGTGCGCTCATCCGCTTGAATCCGAATGATGACACGTGGACCACCGTCGCCTCATTTCCCGCCACCGCAGGCGCTCCGGAGGGGGAGCTTTTCGCCGCTAGCGATGGTTCCATCCTCGGCTTCGCCACCAGTGGCGGAACTTCAAACGCGGGAGCCATTTTCCGCTATCATCCTTCCACGGGGCTTCAAATCATCACCTCGCTCCTGGGCACGAATGGCAGCGCCCTCTCGACGAACTCTTCCGGCATCAAGTTCACCGGTGGCTTTGCCGAGCTCGCCCCCGGAGAATTCATCGGCCTCGCCTCAGGCGGCGGAAGCGGCGGCGGTGGCGTTTTCTTCAGCCTGATCCACTCCGCCAGCTCGCCCATCAATGCTTGGAAAACCAACGAACTTGCAGGTTTCAATCCTTCGGATATCGGTGACCCCGATCAGGACGGTCTCGCCACCCTGGTCGAATATGCGCTCGGCTCGGACCCGCGGGTCGGTGATCCCACCGCATTGCCGCAGCCAGTCGTCGTCGGCGGGCATCTTCAGATCACCCTGCCTCGCGATCCCTCCCGCAATGATGTCGATTGTTTCGTCGAATCAAGTGCCTCACTCACCTCGGGATGGACCGTCATCGCATCCAGCCTCCAGGGCTCGCCCTTCAGTGGTTCCGGATACGTTTCCGGCGAGACTCCCGGAGCCTCCATCAAGGCGGTGGTCGTGCGAATCCCCACTGCGACCGCATCGCAGCCGAGAAACTTCATCCGCATCCGGGTTGTAAACTGACCCTCCTCCAGTTCCCTACCAAAGCGTTACGCCAGACCATTTGCCAATTGATGCGAAATCCCCCACGGTCTTCCCGGAGCGCAGAACCAACCAATTGCAGAGTTCAAAACAACCACATCAAACCTCATGAAACAAAATG
>JBOFET010000204.1:0-17202 GCA_051648225.1 Luteolibacter sp. | reverse complement strand
CCTTGCCGACGGCGATCATGCTGGCGGCGAGAGTCTCGGCATCCTGCTGGGTCCGCATGAAGGCTCCGCTGCCGTATTTCACGTCGAGGACGAGGCGGTCGAGGGATTCCGCGAGCTTCTTGGACATGATGGAGGCGGTGATCAGGGCGATGGACGGCACGGTGCCGGTGACGTCGCGCAGGGCGTAGAGTTTTTTATCCGCCGGGCAGAAGCGGTCGGTCTGGCCCATCATGACGACGCCGATGTGTGCGAGCTGCCGCACCGCTTGGTCGAGGCCGAGGTGGACGTTGAAGCCGGGGATGGATTCGAGTTTGTCGAGCGTGCCGCCGGTGATGCCGAGTCCCCTGCCGGAAACCATCGGCACCCAGCAGCCGGTGCAAGCGACTAACGGCGCGAGGATGAGCGAAACCTTGTCGCCGATGCCGCCGGTGGAGTGCTTGTCCACGACTGGCGGGTGCCCGGCAGGATAGGAGAAACAATCCCCGCTCTCCATCATGGCGCGGGTGAGCGCGGCGGTTTCCACGGGCGTCATGCCTTTGAAAAACACCGCCATGGCAAAGGCGGACATCTGATAGTCCGGCACGTGGCCGTGGGTGTAGCCTTCGATGAGCTTGGTGATCTCAAGCGGGGTGAGTTCGTGACCCTCGCGCTTGCGGGAGATGAGTGTGGGGATGTGCATGGCCGGGTCACTTGCGGAAGACGATCTCGCCACCTTCGACTTCGGCGAGGATCACGTCGCCGTCGATGAACTTGCCGTCGAGCACGTCCAGACTCAGTGGATCTAGCAGGAGGTGCTGGATGACACGTTTGAGGGGACGGGCACCGTAGATCGGGTCGTAGCCCTTGTCGCCGATGTGTTCCTTGGCGGGTTCCGAGAGCGCGAGGCCGAGGCCTTGTTTGGCGAGGCGGTGGCGGACGCGGGCGAGCTGGAGATCCACGATGGTGGTGATTTCGTCACGCTTGAGGCGGTCGAAGATGATGATTTCGTCGATGCGGTTGAGGAACTCGGGGCGGAAATGGCCGCGGAGAGCTTCGGTGACTTTGGCTTCGCGCTGCTCGGCGTTTTCCTCGTGGAGGATGAACTGGGAGCCAATGTTAGAAGTCATGATGAGCACGGTGTTCCGGAAGTCCACGGTGCGGCCCTGGCCGTCGGTGATGCGGCCGTCGTCGAGGACTTGGAGCAGGACGTTGAAGACATCCGGGTGGGCTTTTTCGATCTCGTCGAAGAGCACGACGGAGTAGGGCTTCCTTCTCACTTGTTCGCTGAGCTGGCCACCTTCCTCGTAGCCGACGTAGCCGGGAGGCGCTCCTATCAGACGGGCGACGCTGTGTTTTTCCATGTATTCCGACATGTCGATGCGGATCATAGCGCCTTCGTCGTCGAAGAGGAACTCTGCGAGGGCTTTGGAGAGTTCGGTTTTTCCGACGCCGGTGGGGCCGAGGAAAATGAACGAACCGATGGGGCGGTTCTCGTCCTGAAATCCGGCGCGGGCGCGGCGGACGGCATTAGCGACGGCCTTGATGGCTTTTTTCTGGCCGACGACGCGCTCGTCTAACCGCTCTTCCATGCTGACGAGTTTCTGTTTCTCACCTTCCTGCAGCCGATTCACCGGGATGCCGGTCCACGAGGAAACGATGCGGGCGATGTCCTCCTCGGTGACTTCTTCCTTGAGCAGCGCGCCCTGGTTTTGGCGGGAGGTGAGTTGCTCTTTGGCGGCTTCGAGTTCGCGATGAGCATCTGGGAGGTCGCCGTAGGTGATCTGCGAAGCACGCGTTAGATCGCCGATGCGTTGGGCGCGTTCGCTGTCGCCCTTGAGGGTTTCGATTTTTTCCTGGGCGGCGCGGACGAGGTCGATGATGGATTTTTCATTCCGCCACTGGGCCATGAGGCCGGAGGATTTCTCGCGAAGATTCGCCTGCTCCTCCTTTACCTTTTCTAACCGCACGACGGAGGCTTTGTCGGTTTCCTTTTCGAGGGCTTTTTTTTCCATTTCCAACTGGAGGATCTGGCGCTCTAGCACGTCGATCTCGGTGGGCATTGAGTCGAGTTCGATCTTGAGGCGGGCGGCGGCTTCGTCGATGAGATCCACTGCCTTGTCCGGCAGGAAGCGACCGGAAATATAACGGTCGGATAGAGTGGCGGCGGCGACGAGCGCACCGTCCTGGATGCGGACGCCGTGGTGGACTTCATAGCGCTCCTTGAGCCCGCGGAGGATGGCGATGGAATCCTCCACTGATGGCTCGCTTACCATCACCGGTTGGAAACGGCGCTCGAGGGCGGCGTCCTTTTCGATGTGCTTGCGGTATTCGTCGAGCGTGGTCGCGCCGATGGTGCGCAGTTCGCCGCGGGCGAGCTGCGGTTTGAGCAGGTTCGAGGCGTCCACCGCGCCCTCGCTGGCTCCGGCCCCGACGATGGTGTGGAGTTCGTCGATGAAGAGGATAATCTGGCCCTCGGAATCGGTGACTTCCTTGAGGAAAGCCTTGAGCCGTTCCTCGAATTCGCCGCGGTATTTCGCACCGGCGAGCATGCCGCCGAGGTCCATGGCGATGACGCGCTTGCCCTTCATCGAGTCCGGCACATCGCCGGAAACGATGCGGCGGGCGAGGCCCTCGACGATGGCGGTCTTGCCGACACCGGGCTCGCCGATGAGCACCGGGTTGTTCTTGGTGCGGCGGGAAAGGACTTGAAGCACTCGGCGGATCTCGTGGTCGCGCCCGATGACGGGATCGATTTTCCCTTCCCGCGCACGGGCGGTGAGATCAGTGCCGTATTTTTCCAACGTCTGATATTTTCCTTCGGGACTGTCGTCGGTGACCTTCTGCGAGCCGCGGATGCCGGTGATGGCCTCACGGGCTTTTTTTTCATCCAGCCCGGCCTCTTTGAGCAGCTTGCCAGCGGGAGAATCCCCTTTTAAAGCGCCGAGCAGGAAATGCTCCACGCTGAGGTAGTCGTCGCCTAACGACTCCCGCGCGGCATCGGCGGCATCAAGGGTGGAGCGGAGGCCCATGCTGATCTGCGGCTGCGTCGAGGCACCTTGCACGCTTGGTTCGCGGGCGAGCGCGGCGGCGACGGACAGCTTGAGTTTTGAGATATCGACCCCGGCTTTCTGGAGGACCGGCGTGGCGATCCCGCCTTCCTGCTGGAGCAGAGCGAGCAGGACGTGCGGGCTTTTCAATTCCGAGTGAGCGGATTTAGAGGCGATGCTTTGCGCCGATTGGAGCGCCTCCTGGAGCTTTTGAGTGATTTTTTCGAGTCCCATGGCGATAACTTTTGCGGAAAGACTAGCGGGAGAGAAACGTCGATGCAATGCATGGCTTGCCCTTTTTTCCGCAGCAGTGGATGGGTCCACTTTCCGCTTTCCCGCTGCCGCAAGCAGGATTAGCCTCCCGCCGAAATGAGCAGCTGTGGACCGAAAATGAAGATGGATCCAACCTTGCACCGGGAAAAAAAGCCCGACTGGATCAAGGTGAGGCTTCCAAATAATCCGGAATTCTGGTCCACCAAGTCGCTCATCACCGACCTGAAACTGGTCACGGTCTGCGAAGAGGCACAGTGCCCGAACCGCTGGGAATGCTGGGGCCAAGGAACCGCCACCTTCATGATCGCCGGCGACAAATGCACCCGCGCTTGTGGCTTCTGCGCCGTGAAAACCGCTAAGCCCGACGCACTGGAATCTGACGAACCCGCCCGCGTCGCCGAGGCCACCCGGCGGATGAATCTGCGCCACGTGGTGATCACCGCCGTCGCCCGCGACGACCTGCGTGACGGAGGCGCGGAGCATTTCAAACAGACCATCGAAGCCGTCCGCCAAGCGAACCCGGAAATCATCATCGAGGTGCTCGTTCCCGATTTCAACGACCGCGACTGGGCGCTTGCCATGGTGCTGGACGCCCGCCCGCACATTTTCAACCACAACCTGGAAACCGTGGAGCGCCTCACCCCGCTCGTGCGCTCTCGCGCCCAGTATCGACGCAGCCTCACCGTCCTGAAAAAAGCCAAGGCCATGGTGAACGGCAAAATCGCGACCAAAAGCGGCATCATGCTCGGCCTCGGCGAGCGTCACGAGGAGATCCTCCGCGCCATGGACGATCTGTTGGAGCACGACGTGACCGTTCTAACGATGGGCCAGTATTTGCGTCCTACGCAGAAGCACCTTCCGGTCGTCGAATACATCACGCCCGAGGCGTTCGAGGACTACAAGGCCATCGCCCTCGCAAAAGGCTTCCGCCACGTCGCCAGCGGGCCGCTCGTCCGCAGTTCCTATCATGCGGCGGATTTCCGCCCGGAGCTCGACGTGCTAGAAGCCATCGAGGCCGACGTCCGCGCCGCACGCGGTCTGGAGCTCGGCCCGGAGCACCTGCCACTGCCCGCCCTCAAGCCAGCACTTCTCAAAGCCACCGCCTGACCCCATGCGCCACTGGCTGATCAAGTCGGAGCCCGATGTCTTCGGCATCGAGGATCTCGCCAAGGTGAAACGCGAGCCGTGGAGTGGTGTAAGGAACTATCAGGCCCGGAACTTCATGTGGAAGGAAATGAAACCCGGCGACCTCGCGCTTTTCTATCATTCAAATGCCAAACCTCCCGGTGTCACCGGCATCGCCCGCGTCGTGGGCAGCCCCTACCCCGACCCGACGCAGTTCGACGAGAAAAGCGAATACCACGATCCCAAGTCCAAGCCGGAAAACCCGCGCTGGTGGCTTACCGATTTCGAATACGTCGGCACGTTCCGGGAAATGCTCACGCTCGAGGCCATCAAGACAGATCCCGTGCTTTCCGAAATGATGGTCTGCCAGCGCGGCACTCGGCTTTCGATCAATCCGGTCAACCCACTCCACTTCAAGCGGGTGTGCAAACTCGCTGGCTGGAAGCCCTGATTTTTTAATTCCCACCCGGAAGACAAATTCCGCAGACTCCTCCGCTCAATGGACGAAGAACATCCCGTGGCACCGCTATCCGTCGTTTCCGAGTCAGCACCCGACCCTTCCGCATGGCGGGAGTGGTTAGAGTCGCATGGGCCTAAAATGCTGCTCTTCGCCCGCCAGCAAACCCGCTCGCTGGAAGATGCCAAAGACATTTTCCAAGACGCCTTGGTCAAACTGGTTGAAAAAGTCCGCACTGGCGAATTCGTCGGCGGCGAGGAGGCATGGCAGCCCTACCTTTACACCGCCATCCGCCGCCTCGCCATCGACTTGAGCCGCAAGGATGACCGCCGCAAGCGCCGCGAGGACAATGTCACCGCAGATGCCGAGACCGAGCAATACGAAGCATTCCACCCTTGGTTCGAGAGCGAATCCTCCGACGACGAGACCCGTGCTCAGTTGGAAAACAGCCTCAAGGAACTGCCCGAAAAGTTCGCCGAAGTCATCACCATGAAGATCTGGGGTGAGCGCACCTTTGCCGAGATCGGCGAAACTCTTGGAATCTCCCAAAACACAGCCGCCTCCCGGTATCGCTATGGTCTTGAGGCCCTCAAGCGCAGCCTCGGCGGAGCCCGGCGGCGCGGAGACCTCTCCATCTAACTTTATTTCAAGACCCCATCCCATGACTTCCGACCACTCCATCCTCGAAGCCGAACTCCGCGAACTCACGCCGACCGCTCTCGACCAAGCCTTTCTCAACCGGCTGGAAGAGTCCGCCGAGGGGACGTGGACCGAGCTGAGCCAGCAGGAAATCCGGTTTGAAAACCTCTTGCGACGTGCCAGTCCCGCGAAACTTGATTCTGCATTCCTTGCCCATTTGGAGACGCTCGTCCAGGACGTGCCCTTCACTACCGTTGAAAAAATCGTCCCTTTCCCAAAGCCCGTCACCGTCGCTCCCACCCGTGCTTCGCGACCCGTTTGGGGTGCTGCCGCCGCCGTGGCTCTCATCGGTGCGGCGACTGCACTGATCATGCCGGTTGGCAAGAGTCCCGACACCACACCCCGCCTCCTCACCGCCGCACCACCCTCATCGATCAGTTCCCCTGCGAGCGGACACTTCGTTCCCGCAGGCTTCAACCGGGGCTTGAGTGAGGTCCATGACGAGGGCGTGGTCTGGAAATCCAACAAGCAGCCGCATAGTGTTGTTAGGGTCGTTTACAAGGATCTCGTGACTCTGAAGGACGGCAGTGGCAGGACCGTGCAGGTCGAGCAGCCACGCGTCGAATACATGCTTGTGCCAGCCAGAGCAGACTGAGTGATAATTGTTGAACAAAATATTTCGAATACTGCGCTTCCCGTAGGCAACCTATGAAAACCAATTCATTCCTATTCATCACGGCGGGCATCACAGTCGGCCTAGTCGCTCCCGCGCTCGCCATCGAGGCACCTGCGGACGACGCTCCACCACCTGCGGCAAAGCAGAACGCCAACGCACTGCCTGAAATCAAGCTCCAGCCAGAAGCAAAGCCCGCCGACGTCGCTCCCACTGCGTTTCTTGGAATTGTCTCTAACGATGTGCCGGAAATACTCGCAGATCACCTCGGACTGAAACCGGGCGAAGGCATCATTGTTAGAGCTTTGGTTCCCGCAGGCCCCGCCGCAACTGCGGGCCTAGTTGAAAACGATGTGATCCTCAAAGTGGGTGGCAATCCCGTGGGTTCGCCCAAAGACATCACGGGCGAGATCACTTCCCGCAAGCCCGGTGACTCCGTTTCCGTGGATTTCATTCACAAGGGCAAACCTTCCAAGCTCGATATCACTCTCGGCACCAAGCCGGAAGAATTTGCCGCCGCCGAGCGCATGCCATTGGACCCGCGACAGTTCGATGGAATCCCCAAGGATCTCGCGGATAGAATCAAAGACGCCATCGCCGGCAATCTCGGAGGCCTCGGCCTCCCACTGGGTGCGGATCAGGCTCAAGCCGGTCCCCAAATCGAAGAGGCGATGCGCGAATTGAAACAGCGCATGCAAGGTGCCATGGGTCAGGCGTTGTTGGTCCCCGATGTCGGTGATGCGAAAGTCCAAGGCGCTTCTACGATCCGGATGAAGGATGCACAAGGAAGCGTGGAACTGAAATGCACCGACGGTTCCAAGGAGGTCACCCTTCGCGACCAAGAAGACAATGTCACTTGGAACGGCCCTTGGGATACCGCTCAAGACAAACAAGCCGCACCGGCAGATGTCCGAAACCGGGTGAATGGTCTCAACATCGACCACAGCTTCAAGGGAGCGGGCCTTCGACTCCAAATGGGCCAAGCGGCCGCTCCCGAAAAGTAAATCTTCTGTCGAGCAACACTTGAATTTCAAATCCCGGTTAGGCCGTCCTAACCGGGCTTTTTATATCGCCGATGGTTCGCTTGGAAAAACAAACGGATCAACTCACACCGGAAACACTCAAGGACGGGGTTTCAAGCGACTCTCCGGCCCGCATGCCCACCAATTTTCCGTAGAGCGCACTGTCGGGGCCAAGCAGGGTGATCTCCATACCCAAGTGCTCCACCACCATTCCACCACATGTCGGCACTAACAAGAAACACGCAGACTCACGATTGAGGTCCGCTTCGACCAACGCTCCCGCGTCGATCTCCGCGTCGGGCTGGAAATCCGGAAGCGACAGCGATTCGAAAATACGGAGCGATTCGGCAAGTTCATCGACCTGACGAGCCTGGCCGGCGGCGAGGTAGGAGGCCTCCAGACTGCGCGTGTCGTATTTCCCTTCCGCCTTGCTGCCCGGATCCGTCGCGGCGGCATGGGCTTCGAAAGCCGCCTTGGACAATCGCTCCAGACGGGTCCGAAGCTCGGTGCGGATGTGGTCGAGAAGTTGGGATTTCATTGGCGGGCGGCGAGACTTGCATGGTCGCCTGAAGGACGCAAGATTCCCCGTATGTTCAAAGTTTATGTTTACCAGAAATGCAGCACCTGCCAAAAAGCGCTGAAATGGCTTGATCAGATGGGCATCGCCCACGAGGTGAAAGCGATCCGGGAAACGCCGCCAACTCCGGCGGAATTGAAGGTGGCACTCGGTGCCGTGGGCGGGGATTTGCGCAAGCTTTTCAACACATCCGGGGTGGATTACCGCGAGCTAGGGATGAAGGACAAGCTTTCGGGAATGAGTGAAGCGGAGGCGCTTGGGTTGCTATCCAAAAACGGAAACCTCGTGAAACGGCCTTTTGTCATTGAGGGGCGAAAGGCCCTGGTCGGCTTCAGAGAGGCCGAGTGGAGGGAGACCTTAGAAGCGTGATAGTGGCGACCTGTTCACCGTGAGCCGGGAAGGCGAAGCCATCTTGGCTTAGAGATGAAACTTCATCATACGTCTAACTCGCTCCTATACCCAAATCTTCATTATTCGCCTTCTTACTCACGGTCGATCGCCTTTCCACCGTTGGCTTCAGATGATCGTTTTTTCAGGTTCTGGTTTTCTGACAGTGGACTTGCACCCCAGCTACCTCACGCCCATCTTTGACCTACCTATGATGAACACCCGCGAAGCAATCTTTCCAAAAAATCCACACGCCCTTTACAAGGAGCACGGCTACTCGCCCGCCATTCTATCCGGTGACCTGCTTTTTGTTTCCGGCATGGTCGGTGCCCGAGAAGACGGCACGCCCGAACCCGAGCTCAAAGCCCAAATTCAACTTGCCTTCGACAACCTGCAAGGCGTGCTTCAAGCGTCTGGCTGCACGTTCGACGATGTAGTCGATCTGACGATGTTCCTTCTCGATCCCGAGGCGAGCATGGATCTAACGATCAAAACGATGAGGAGCGCATTTCCCCGGGAACCGTTTCCAAACGTCACCGCCGTCGGCGTGAACTGGTTGGCGGGTTTTCAATTCGAAGTCAAAGTCATCGCCCGCGTTCCAAAGAGTAAGCTAGAAGTCGCCCACCGTGGAAATGCCACCTTGTAGCCAAAAAGTCGTCATTTTGGACGCTCGGTAAAAAATCACTCGCAGAAGATTGGCAATCCCTCCCGGCACACTCAGCATCGCTGCCGAACTCCCGCCGATGCTCGCCTTTTCAACCTGCTGGAATAACAGCCGCCACACGGACGGCGAGCCGATGATCGAGGAGATCGTCGAGCTTGGATTTTCCACGATCGAGCTTTCCCACGGGATGACCATCGCCAAGCTGCCGGGCATCAAGAAGGCATTCGAGCGCGGGCTTTTCAACTGCTCCGGGGTGCACAATTATTTCCCGGCTCCGGTGGAGGTGATGATCGACGCGCCTGACGCCTACGAGTTCACCTCCCATCGCTCCTTCGACCGCCAGCGGGCGATGGACATGACGTTGCGGACGTTGGAAATCGCCGCGCAATTCGAGGCGGGCTATTTGGTGCTGCACATGGGATCCGTGCCGATGAACCGGAAAAAAGGAACCTCCCGGCTCACGGAGACGGTCGCAGCGGGGGGGCAGCGCTCTGCGGAGTATATCAAGGCGAAGCTCGCGTTCGTGAAGAAGCGGGAAAAAATCGGTGCGCTCTACTTTCACAGGGCCATCGAGGCGCTCGAAGTCATCGCGGAACGGGCTGCGGAGCTGGGTGTGAAATTGGCGATCGAGTCCCGCTCGCGCTTCGAAGACATGCCGACGGAGCGGGAAATGAAGGCCCTGCAAGCCCACTTCGCCGAGCATCCGTGCGTCGGCTACTGGCACGACTTCGGCCACGTGCAGCTCAAGCACAATCTCGGACTACTCGATCACGTCGAGTGGTTAGAAGCGATTTCACCCCACCTGATCGGCGGCCACGTGCATGACGTACAGTGGCCGGCACGGGACCACCGTACGCCGTTCAGCGGGACTTTGGACTATGCCGAGTTGCTGCCGTTTTTCCCGGTGAATTGCCCGCTCGTCTGGGAGCTAAGTTCATCGCGCGACGCCGGAGAAATCCGCGAAGCACTTTCGCGCTGGAAAAACGACTTTCCCGATCGAGTCTGACGCGTGGGTAGGTATTCAAGACAGTTCATGAATTCCGCAGCGTTTCATAGGGACAAACCAAACCACGCCGCCCGCCAGCCCTGATGACTCCAAACCAACCTCCGGCACCGCGGATGCTTCAAACACTTCTCACCTGTATGAAATCCAAGAAAAAATTCCTCCTTCCCGTAGTCTCCATCAGCGCCGGTCTGGTCGCCTCCGTCGCGGCCTTCGGCTTCCGCGACGCGGATCCACTGGACGCGAAGGAAACCGACGCCGCAGTCACCGCACTCACTTCGAAAATTCTCGAAAACTCCCAGTTCGCCCACCAGCGGCTCGACGACAAACTCGCGGGCAAGTTCCTCGATCAATACCTGGACGCTCTCGACAGCAACCGAATGATCTTTTTGCAAAGCGATCTCGACGAGTTCGCCCGCTTCCGCCCCACCCTCGCCGAGGCCACCCGCAAGGACGGTGACTCCAGCCTCGCCCATTTCATTTTCAAACGCTTCCTCAAGCGCCTGGACGAACGCGTCGCCTTCGTCAGTCAGACACTCGCGGAGGAAAAATTCGAGTTCACCACCGACGAGACATTTTCCTACGACCGCAAGGACGCAGCGCATCCCGCCGACATCGCCGCTGCCAAGACGCTCTGGCGCCAGCAGCTTCGCTACGAATACCTGCAAGAAAAACTCGCCGGTAAAAAAGAGGCAGACATCGTCAAGACCCTCGACCGCCGCCCCGCCCGCGTCGCGGAAACCATGCGCAAGCTCGACGAGAAGGCCGTGCTCGAAATCTATCTCGAAGCCCTCGCCCAAGTTTACGATCCGCACTCGGACTACATGGGTCCCGAGCAGCTCAAGAGCTTTGAAATCGCCATGAACCTGTCGCTCATCGGCATCGGCGCGACGCTGCAATCCCAGGAAGGCTATTGCAAGATCATGGAACTCGTCCCCGGTGGCCCCGCCGCACGCAGCGGACTGATCAAAAACGGCGACCGCATCGTCGGCGTCGCGCAGAAGGAGGGCGCGGAATTCACCGACCTCGTCGATATGCCGCTCTCACAAGCCGTCGAGCTGATCCGAGGGAAGAAGGGTTCCACCGTGCATTTGAATATCATTCCGTCGGACGCTCCCGATGACAGCGTGCGCAAAACGATCTCCATCGTCCGGGACGAAATCAAACTCGAAGACCAGCAGGCGAAGGCCCAAATCATCGACCTTCCCGTGGGCGACAAAACCCAGCGAATCGGCGTCATCGACCTACCCGGATTTTACGCCGGTGAGGGCGATGGTAAGAGCGCACCTACTTCAGCGTCTGCCGATGTCGCCCGTCTCGTGAGCAAGCTGAAACAGGAGAACGTCACCGGCATCATCCTCGACCTCCGGCGCAATGGGGGGGGGTCACTCCAAGAAGCCATCGACCTCACCGGGCTCTTCATTTCCTCCGGCCCCGTGGTGCAAACGCGCAACTACGAAGGCCGCGTGGAAGTTAGCAAAGACAGGGACAACAAAATCGCTTGGGACGGCCCACTGGTGGTGCTTACCAGCCGTTTCAGCGCCTCCGCCTCCGAGATCGTGGCCGGGGCCTTGCAGGATTACGGCCGCGCGGTCGTCGTGGGCGACACGTCCACTTTTGGAAAAGGCACCGTCCAGACGATCATCCCGCTGGGCCGCATCATGCAGGGCGAAGGCATCACCCCCGGCTCCGATCCCGGCGCACTCAAGGTGACGATCAGTAAATTCTATCGCCCCAGCGGCCAGTCCACCCAGCTTGAGGGAGTCAAGGCGGATGTCGTCATTCCTTCCCTCACCGACCTTCCGGAAATCGGTGAGTCGGATATGGAAAATCCGCTGCCGTGGGACACCATCGCGGCGGCCAAATACACACCGATCAACCGCGTCACCCCGGCACTTGAGACCCTACGCACCCGCTCGGGCGAGCGTCTCGCCAAGGCGCAGGACTTCGCTGAGCTGAAGTCCGAAATCGAGCGCTTCAAGAAGATGCGCGCCGAGAAGAGCGTGTCGCTAAATGAAGCCGCCCGCCAAAAGGAAAAAGAAGAGCTCAAGGCCCGCGCGGAGGAGGCGAAAAAAGCCCGCTTGGCCCGCGCCACGACGCCGCCCGCCGCTTACGAGGTCACCCTCAAGAGCGTTCACAAGCCCGGCCCTGGGGAACCTGTGAAGCCGAAAACGCCTCCAGTCGATCCCGACGCGGACTCCGGCCTTGAGGCAAGTTCCGCACCCACCGAGGACATCGTTCTGCAGGAAGCGCAAAACATCCTCATCGACTACAGCTCGCTGCTCAAGAACCAGCCTGTGGTTTCACAAAGGTAACATCCCGCATCAGCCGTCCGTCGCTGCCTTCTTCATCGGTGGCACCCGTTCCATGCCTTTGAGCAAGCGGCAGAATTCCTTCTTCGTCGCCACCGCGACAGGGCCTTCACCTTTGGGATCACCGCTCATCGTCTTGTATTCCACCTCGTAGCGGTCGAGCCTCACAATCCGGATGAACGTCGCACCTTTCTGGTAAATTTCGTCCTGATAAATCCTCATGGCGCAGACTGTCCCGCGTAGGTCGGGCTGGCAAGCCAAGCGCTCGAAGGTCGTCGCGGAATCCTCCGATTTCCCGCAATTGGCGCTTCCCCCGCCGGAAGCCGCCCGTTTAAGTTCGGACATGCCTTCAGAAATCGTCCTAAAAACCCCCGTCCAGATCGGCGTCGTTCCCACCCATTTGAGGTTCGTCGGCTGCCTCGTCCCCGACGAAGCCGGGCGCTACCCGCGCGACGAATCAGGGGAAATCAAAATCATCGCCGGCATGCGCGAGTTGTGCGCCGCGTCGCGAGTCACGATGAACTGCGTGCAGATCTCCGTGTTTCCCGGCTGCAGCGACGACGATCTCGACGAGATGATCGCCAAGCTCCGCGCGCTCGGCCTCGACGTCGATCTCATCATGATGCTTGGCGGCGTGAACCCGATGAACCCCGCGGATGAGGATGCCGTGATCAGCCAACTCCTGCCCGGCATGAAGGCGGCGGTGAAACACGGCATCGGTACGGTTTCATCGACCTCCATTGAAGGTTGGATGTTCCCCGGCGAGACTGAACGCACTGGTAAAGCCTTCGATGAAGCCATCGCGCAAAACGTGAAAGTCCACCTGCGTGTGATTGAAGAAGCCGGCTTGTTAGGATCCTGTGTTCGAAGCTGGCACATCGAGTTCCTCCGCCCCGGCGAGTTCCAGACCTTCACCAACATCGACCGCGGCCGCGCCTACGTCCAAGCCGCCAACGCCGCTCTCGGAAAAAAATTCTTCAAACTCATCGTCGATGCCGCGCATTGCGGAAACTCCGGCCTTAGCATCGACCAGAACATCGCCACCATCCGCAGTCTCGGCGAAAACGACGAACTCGGAGCCTTCCACGCCACGCCTCCCACCACACGCGGCTGCCTCTCCACTGACAACGGTTGGATCGGAGCGCTGCTCGCCGCCGCCGCCGCCACCGGCAAGTTGGAAAAAGTCTATGTGGAAATGTTCCACCACGAGGATGCCGCGCTCCAGCCGCTGCGCGAACTCGAACCGGGCTTCGGCGTCGATACACGCGATGGCCGCACCTACAACGAAACCATGGCCGACGGCCTCGCCGACATCGCCCACCGCCTCAACAATTTCGTCGTCCGCGGCATCCTGAAACACTGAAGCCATGCACCTGGTCCACGGCGAAAAGTCATATCAACTCACAACACCGGAGCTGGACCTAAGCGTCACCGTCCGGGCCGGTCACATGGCCCCGGTCGTCTTCCACCTGCCGGACCGCGATGTCTCGCCCTACGCGCTCGCCCCGTGGCTACCTGAAGAGTTTCCCGAGCTTCCGCTTCTATCCGTCCTGCGCGGTGATTTCCTCTGTCTCCCCTTCGGCGGACAAACCAAAGGCCCGCCCCACGGCGATCCCGCCAACGCGGAGTGGTCGCTGGTTTCTCAAAACGAGCGATCGATCACACTGAGCCAGCAGGCCTCCGACACCGGCGCTTCCATCAAAAAAATCCTCTCCATCCGCCCCGGTCATCACGCGGTCTATGCCGAGCACCGCATCTCGGATCTGGATGGCGAATACAACTACGGCACCCATCCCATTCTCGATCTATCCTCAATCTCCGCTCGCATTTCCGTCAGCCCGTTCCGCTACGCCTCCGTATTTCCCGGCTGGTTCTCCGATCCTGCCAATGGCGAAACCCAAGCCCTCAAACCCGGCGCGGAGTTCACCGACCTCACATCCGTGCCACTTGCAGATGGCAAAGACGCCGATCTCACCCGTTATCCATCACGTCCCGGAAACGACGATCTCGTGATGATGGTCAACGCGCCATCGACGCCGGAGCAACCCTTCGCATGGTCCGCCGCAGTGCTTGATGGATACCTTTGGTTCGCATTAAAAAACCCGTTGGATTTCCCCGCAACTCTGTTCTGGATGTCCAACGGCGGACGGACCACCGCGCCATGGAACAACCGCCACACTGGACGCATCGGCATCGAAGAAGTCTGTTCTTATTTCAGTCACGGTGTCGATGAGTCGCGCAAGGCGTCTCCCGGTTTTCCAACCACTCGGCATTTCAAAGTCGGCGAAACGGTTTCCCTCAAAGTCGTGCAAGGCGTCGCCGCCGTGCCACAAGACTTCGGCATGACCGCGTCCATCCGTCCCGTCGGGGAAAATTCCATTGCCATCACCGGAGAATCGGGCAAGGAAATCACTATTCCCACCGAGTGGAAATTCGTTCTCTGAAATCCACCACCAATCCATCATCACCAAAATGAAACTGCACAACGCCATGTGGCCCGGTCTCGTCGGCAAAGAACCCGGCACCGACCACCCTCCGATCTCGCTTGAGCGCATGCTCGAACTCACCGCCGCCGCTTCAGTCAACGGCCGCAAGTTCGACGGCGTCGATCTGTTCGTCTTCCATACCCACACCGACCCCGATGCCTCAGAAGACACGATCAAAGCCATGGCTGACCAAATCGCCGCTTCAGGCCTCAAAGTCGGATCACTCGTCGCCCCTGTCTGGCCGGGCACCGTCGGCGGTTGTGCGTTTGGCTCAGATGAAGACCGCAAGAACTTCGTCCTCGCCGTCGAGAAAGCCTGCCGCATCGGCGGCATCCTCAAGTCCCACGGCGTGCGCGAATACGGACTCATCCGCATCGACTCCGCGGGTGGTCCCTCCGACTGGGCGAAGGACTCCGCTGGCAACACGAAGAAGATCGCCGAAACCTTCCGCGAAGCCGGAAAAGTCGCCGAGCAACACGGCGAACGCCTCGCCGCCGAAGGCGAAATCTGCTGGGGCGGCATGCATTCATGGAAGGCGATGCTCGATACGCTGGAGGCGACCGGCATGCCCGAGACCGTCGGTTTTCAAGCCGACCTCGCGCACACCTATCTCTATCTGATGGGCTACAACGCTCCCGAGGCGGCACTCCTCAAGGAAGGCTACAGCGACGACGAGTTCTGGGCCGCCTACAAGACGATGACCGACGCGCTGCGCCCATGGACCTTCGATTTCCACGTCGCACAAAACGACGGATCGGTTCACGGCACCGGCTCCCACGACAAAACCGGCCGCCACTGCCAAGCCAACGATCCCAACGGCAAACTCGACATCGCCAAGTGCTCCACTTTCTGGCTCAAGGATGCGGCATCACGCGGCATGAAGCACGTCTGTTGGGACGGCTGCATGTTCTCTAACGACATCCTCGAAAGCGCCGACACATGGAACGAGGTGCTCAAGGCCATGATCGCCGTCGACAAGGCTATCTAAAGTCAAGTCGCATGACTCACAAACCCGCCGCCCACCCATGGGCCGGCGGGTTTTTTATTGGGCGGACGCTTGAGCGCGCGATCATGTCTTGTAGTGGCGTTAAATGTTCTTCCACTGCATGCCTGCCGAAGACCTCGACCCAGCCATCGAACTCTTCCGCCACCGCTTCCTCCACGCCCTCCGCGAAGCCAAGCTCATCAGCCCTGGAAAACTCGCCGACCTGCTCTCTTGGAAACACTCCGGCTTCCACATTCACGACGGCGGCGAAAAACCCGTCGCCGCCCACGACAGCGCCGGGCGCAAACGCCTCGCCGAGTATCTGCTCCGCCATCCCTTCCCTGGGGGGCGTAGCCTTGGCGAAGACCCCTCCCTCCAGAAAATCACCTGGAACGCCAGCACCCAGACCGTCATCTACCGGTCCAAACGCCACTACAACACCAAGCGCAACTTCGAGATCTTCAAAGCCCCCGATTTCATCGCCGCCGCGCTGCTCCACCTCCCGCCCAAAGGCCAGCAAACCGTCCGCTACTACGGCACCTACTCCAACAAAACCCGCGGCCAAACCCCGCTCATCCCCGACCGCATCATCCGCCCACCGGAGTCTTCCCCCGATCTCAAATCTCAAATCTCAGATCTCAAATCCGAGGTCCTCCTCATCCCCGCACCGCCCAAGCAAAGCGCTCGCTCCATGCGCCCGCTCTGGCGCGACCTCATTCTCAAAGTCTGGGGTGCCGATCCGCTTCAATGCCCCTGCTGCAAAGCTCCCATGAAACTCGTCGGCGCCGTCAAACGCCCCGAGCAAATCGAATTCTTCCTCCGCCTCCACGGCCTGTGGGAAGGAATCATCCAGCTCCCACGCCCGCCACCGCCACCCTTCGACATCGAAAAACGCCGAAGGCTTGTAGGCGTTTTGGACGGAGGCGAAGCCGGAGCCCGAAGGGTGAGCCCGCCGGCGGGGCGGGCGAATCAAACCATGGAGCCTATCGAACCACCCTGGCAGGCGATCAAGGAATGGATCCCCGACGACGAACCCAACCTCGACTGGTTCAACCGTCCCCGGAATCCATCCAATTCCGATCCAGATGGCTACGACCAAAGCGAAACATGGCAGGCACCCGAAATCCATTTGGACGACGGCCGCATCCTGGTTCTCGAATCCACCTGAAGATCCGGACAGACTGGCCGAAAATCAGCCGCCTAAAGAAATCTTGGCAAAGCGGCTAGGAGAGCTACGCTCGCGACCAATGAAAACCGCCGTAAAATCTCCCGAGTCAGCCGTTTACCGGCGCGGACTGGGGATTTTCCTTACGAATACACCGCCCACTGACACACCGAAACACCTCTTTCGTCCCCTTTTCCCCCGCAACCCCCATTTCCCCGCCCTCCGGCCCGATCCATTGGCTCTTTCAGGGGCCTCCCGCAGAAAGCAAACTCCTAGCAGCAAGGTGATGGTCGAGTCTCTCGTGTTTGAGCATCGCTCCGAGATCTCCCGGGTGATTTTTGCCTCTCCCTCTCACCGTGGATCGCACAAGGCCACCGACTTCTGGGGGCGGCTGGGTTCGGTCATCAT
>JBOFET010000203.1:0-2343 GCA_051648225.1 Luteolibacter sp. | reverse complement strand
GTTCTGCTTTCATCTGGGGTTCCATTTTCCACCTTCGCGGTTGTCTTAGACGCATCGGTGCTTCATGAGCACCGGTAGCTCGGAGTCCGCTGCTCCTTGAGGGGCGGTTAGCGGTTGACGAAGTCGCCTCGTAGCTCGCTCCAGATGAAGACGGCGTCTCCGGTGCGCTCGGTGCGGGATTCCCACATGAACCAGCCGAGGGTTTCGTTCCAGAAGAGGTCGTAGAAGATGAGGCGGCGGGACTGGAGGGCACCGTCCCGGACGGGATGGAGGGCGGCGACGCGGCGGACGTGTCTCACCTCGAAGCCCTCCCCACATTTCGCGCTGCCTGCGACGATGAAGGGGATTTCGATGGTGTTAGCGGGGACGTTGGCCTTGAGGGAAATGAGCCGGACGGCTTCCCGGGGTGCAAGGTCGGTGGTGGGTTCTGTGGCGGAGGCGGTGGATGATAGAAACGCATAGGCCCCGATGATCGAAAGAAGGAATTTTCTCATCTCCGTGAAACGTGTCGATGGGTTTCCCCATTCAACGCATTTCCTCTCAGAGCTCACCTTCGATCAAATCCTCAAGCGTCTGACGTTTGCGGACGATGGTGGAGGTGCCGCCTTCCACGAGAATCTCGGCGGGCAGTGGCCGGGAATTGTAGTTCGAGGCCATGGCGAAGCCGTAGGCACCGGCGGACATGAGCGCGATGCTATCGCCGGGTTGGAAATCTGGCAGTTCGCGGTCCTGGCAGAAAAAGTCGCCACTCTCGCAGATGGGGCCGACGACATCGACCTTCACGAGTTCCTGGGACGACGGCTTGGCGAGGGGGACGATTTCGTGATGGCCCTCATACAGCGCGGGGCGGATGAGATCGTTCATCCCGGCATCCACGATCTTGAAGGTCTTGGCGGAGCCTTTTTTCTCGTAGAGGCACTTGGTGATGAGGACTCCGGCGTTCCCCACGATGTAGCGTCCGGGTTCTAGCAAGATTTTTAGCCCGAGATCTTTCAGGCGTGGGACGAGTTCCTTGCCGTAGCGCTCGATGGTGAGCGGGCGCTCGGCGACGGGTTGGCTTTCCCACCAGTTGATGCTGCCGGACTCGAGTGAGTGTTTATAAATGATGCCGATGCCGCCGCCGATGGACCAGAACTCGATGCCGTGCTTCTGCTTGAGCTCGCTGACGAGCGGGATGACTTTTTCGACCGCCTCGATGAAGGGCGCGATGGAAGTGAGCTGGGAGCCGATGTGCATCTGGAGTCCGCGGAGCTTGATGTGGGGAAGCTCTCTCGAAGCGCGGTCGTAGAGATCCGCGATGGCCCCGAAGTCCACGCCGAACTTGTTTTCCGACTTGCCGGTGGAGATATACTTGTGGGTGTGGGCGTCCACGTTCGGGTTTACGCGCACGGCTGCCGGGGCGGTCATGCCGAGTTCGCCAGCCACTTGATTCAGATAGCGCAGCTCTTCCTCACTCTCGACGTTGAAGGAGTAGATCCCTTTTTCGAGGGCGTAAACGATTTCATCCCGGGTCTTGCCGACGCCGGCGAAGGTGCAGTGCGCCGGGGCTCCGCCGGCCTTGATCACGCGGAAGAGCTCGCCGCCGGAGACGATGTCGAAGCCTGCGCCGTGGGTGGCGAGGAGGCGCAGGACGGAGAGGTTGGAATTCGCCTTCACGGCGTAGGCGACCTCGTGCTCGACGCCGTCCATGGCGGCATCCAGGCGTTTGTAGTGGTCCAGAATCGTGCCTGCGGAATAGACGTAAAGCGGGGTGCCGTGATCGGCGACAAGTGTCGAAAGCTCAATGTCTTCGCAAAATAGCGAACCGTCTTTGTAAGAGAAACCGTGCATGGCGGGAAGGAGGTAGCCCCGAATCCGGACGGGGTAAAGAGTGGAAAACGAAATGACGGGTTCGGTCTAGTTACCGATTTTATGCCAGTGATCTGGCCTGGGCTTGGGGCGGTTTTGATTTCTCGCATGTCTCCGGGAAGTTTGCATGGTGAGGAGAAGGGACCTCACTGTCCCTTTCCTTCGGTGGCAGTGGGTAAGAGGCGACAGTAAGGTCGCCGCTCCTCACGGGGCGCTGGATGAGGCGGCGCTTGATTTTCGGCGCACTGGGCCTCGCGATTCTGAATAAGGCGGCTTGTTTCCAGCTGACTTGATCTGAGTCATCACTCGGCATTTCCCTTCTCCACGAGCGCTTGCCATGGGCGGCGGACTGGACGTTTCTAAGAACCTGTTTAAAGTTATTTAAGAAAGGTGTAATATCCCCGGCATGAGCCAATCCACCACCCGCTCCGATGTCACCTATCCCAGCGATCTGAGTGCCGAACGTTTCGAAGTCATCCGACCGCTGCTTGAATC
>JBOFET010000202.1:0-1157 GCA_051648225.1 Luteolibacter sp. | reverse complement strand
TCACCGGGGTGAAGTGGTTGCGCAGGGGCAGCCAGGCTTTCTCGTAGAGTTCGTTGACTTGCTCCCGCAGCTCCAGATCGCCGAAGCGTCCATAGCCTAACAACTGACGGACGTGCGTGAAGTTCTTCTGCTCGACGTGGGCCTGGTCGTTCTTCTTGTAGGCCCGCGAGCGGGTCCATTCGACGCTCCGATTCCGGCGCAGCAGGTAGGCTTCGACGATTTCGTTGAGGAACTCGCTGCCGTTGTCGCAGTCGAATCCGAGCATCGGGAAGGGAAGGCGTTTTTCGATCCGCTCAAGTCCCACGCGCACTTCGCCGCCGCTGTTGCCCCACAGCGCCGCCAACTCGGTCCAACCGCTGTGGAAGTCGGTGAGCGTGAGACTCCAGAGGAACGCGCCGCTGCTGCTGCCGCCGCCGTGCGAAACGGTGTCGGCTTCCAGCCAACCCGGTGCGTCGAAGGCTTGGGGGCCGCAGCGGATCGGGACGAATTTCTTGATCCGGTTGCTGGCCCGGCCGGTCTTGCGCCCGTGGCGGCCACCACCCGCACTGCGATGGGGGGCGGTGATGCGATCCAGGGTGCGCGGGCTGTAGCTGAGGATTTTAGCCCGCACGGCCTCATCGACGACCCCGTGGCGGGCTTGATAGCTGTCGATCCAAAGCGGCAGGGTTTGCTTGAGGCGGGCACCGCAGGGCTGCTCGCTGTGCTTCCAAATCGCGACGATGACGGCTTGCTCCGACGGGCCGTAGGTGGGTTTGGAACCGCGTCTTTTCGCGTGCTTGCCGTGGGCGACCCGGCCGTTGAGCGCCTTGATCGCGTGCTTGCGGTCCCAGCCCAACGTGTCGCTGACCTCGTCGATCATCGCGCTTTTCCCCGCCCGGTTCCGGCTTGGATAGCGCTGACGGCAGCTCTCCAGATATTCTTCTTTGCTCGTGTGACTCATGATCCCAGATAGTGATTTCATCCGGGTGTCATTCTTTCTGGCGCAACGACCGACGAAAGCCGATTCCTCAGCTCCTCTCCGGTGTCATTCTACTTGGCGCAATGCGCAGCTATCACCAAAGCACCGGACCTGCTTTGACAAGCTGGGGTTCGCTGGCTATCCAAGCCCATGCGATCGCTGATCAAGCACGTCCTCACACGCACGGAGCCCACCGATG
>JBOFET010000201.1:0-2592 GCA_051648225.1 Luteolibacter sp. | reverse complement strand
CTCATCTTCAAGGACGCGAAAAAGGAACAGGTCCGCCATTCCATGATCGGCCCGCGCGACACCCTGATCTTCTACACCTTCGCGGAAAAGGCCGCCGTCCTCGTCCTCCGCATCGACAACACAGCCGCCGCCCTTCCCGTCTCCGCCACCGTCCAGCTCTTCGCCCCCGGCACCACGGCGGAGGCGCTAGGGAAGTGGGTCAACAACCAGCACTCCGATGGCCTCTTCCCCGATGCTCCCGAGCCGACCGCCACCGTCAAGCTCCCCGACGGCACTTGCACCGTCACCGCCCGCGAGGTCACCGGGAAGGAAAAGCAGGCCCTCAACGAGGACGTCTTTGCCGATTACAAGGTGAAGCTCACCGTCAGGGAACACCGCGAGCCCGGCAAATTCCACCTCCCCGCCTTCGCGGACGAGGCGAACGTCTTCGTGAAAGCCGGAACGTCCTGAACGCCCCGCCGCCATCCCTAGCCTATGCGCGGGGAATAGGGAGAAGGGGATTGCATCCCCTTTTTCACAGGATGAGCGGAATGCGGTGCTGCCGGGTGCCGATCCTGCGCAAAGGGGATGCAATCCCCTTCCCTTCTACATATCAGCCCGCCTCATCCCATCACGGCACCGGCGGCGTCTTCGGCTTCCTCTCCGGCCTTACGATCCTTGTCGCCGTCGCCCACTCCGCCAGCACGCCTGCGTTCCCGGCGTATTTGTTTTTCACGATGGGGATGAGCTGCTTCCGCGCCGCCAGCCCCTTCGCCACCTCCGCGGAAAGCTCCGCCGTGCCGCCCACCTGTTGGGAAAGCCCGCCGTCCTGCGTGTCGTCCGCCGCCTCCAGCGTGGCGATGTCCGCCGCCAGGTCTGCGAGGAAAGTCGCCTTGATCTCAAATTCAAGGAACAGCGCCTCGTTCGCCGTCGCATCCGCCAGGAACGCCCTTGCCGTTGTCAGCAGCACCTCGAAGGAGGACGAGCGCGGCATGCGGAACTGGTCGTCGAACTCCGGCAGCCCCTCCGCCTCCGAGATCGCCTGTGCCGTATCGCGGATCGCCCGCATCTCCGCCCGCAGGTTCTCCGCAGCCACGGCCTTCGCGTCCGTCCCGCCCCGGAAATCTTCCGTTCCGGAGAGCTTCGCCACGCCATGACCCTCCATCGCGGCCACCACCCCGGATATCACGGCGAACTGCGCCAGAGCCCGCGAGCCGGGACTGAAAACCCCGGCATTGGTCGTTGCGAAAGCGTTCATGCGTGAAAACGCATCATAATGGTTACGGATCATCTCGTTGTTCATGTCTGTCTTTGGTTCTGGTTATGAATATACAATGTGCAAACTAGCCAAGCGCCCCCCCTTGGGAACCCCAAAGTACGCCCCGACCGCAAATAATCCCCACGGAGCGGAAAAAACACTGCGCGGACGATAGAAAACCCGCACGGAGCGCAAAAAGCACTCACGGAGAGGAAAAAGCACCGCGCGGACGCCAAAAAACCCGCACGGAGAGGAAAATGCGCGCACGTAGAGTAAAACGCACCGCGCGGACGGGTAAAAGCACCGCACGGAGAGGAAAATGCGCGCACGGACGCGGAATATCAAGGACTTGGCAAGGGAATGCGATTTGATGGCCTAGTTGCGCAAACGCTAATTCTTACGCCCGTGCGCTGTTGTCCACGGTGGCATCGATGAATCAGCGGATTCACCGGCGATTCTTCTTCACCTCAACCCCATTCTAGTTAGTTTCGCCGAAGAATGCCGATTCGTGATGACAGACACTGACCGCAGTATCCGCAACGCAGTTTTTTCGTGCCCGATCATTGACAAATCATCCCGATAAAGTTCAAGTGAACATATGAATCCGCCAATCGATTTACAGCCGCCCCTGATCCCCCAAGTGGCGGGACTGCCCCCGGAAGTCGCGAATTTCCCACGTTTCCGCTACATGGGAAGCAAGTTCAAGCTCCTGCCTTGGATACACGGGACGCTTTCCGGGATCGGCTTTGAGTCGGCAACGGACGCGTTCTCCGGCTCCGGTGTGGTTTCCTATCTTCTCAAGGCGATGGGAAAGCAGGTCCGGGCCAACGACACTCTTGCTTTCCCGTCCGTGCTCACCGCCGCCACGGTGGCTAACAACGCCACCCGGCTTGATGCGGCGGATCTTGATTTCCTTCTGACTTCGCGTGCCCGCTTGAAGTCAGAGCGCTTCATCCGCAATACCTTCGAGGGCATATTTTACACCCCCGGCGAGCTGTCCATGCTCGATGATATCTGGGCTGGCGTTCGCCAGATGGACTCCCCGCTCAAGAGGGCTGTCGCGCTGGCCGCACTTCTGCGTTCCTCAATCAAGCGCCAGCCGCGCGGTTTGTTCACCGTGAGCGATCCCACTCGTTATCAGGATGGAAGGAGAGACCTCCAGCTTGATATCCGCGAGCACTTCATTGAGCAGGTGGAAGCCTACAACGCGGCTGTTTTCAGCAACGGTAAAAGGAACGCTGTCACATGCGGTGATGTCTTCTCCGTCAAGCAAGGCAGTAATCTGGTTTACATGGATCCACCCTACGTGCCCATGTCTGACGACAATTGCTACATGAAGCGCTACCACTTCCTCG
>JBOFET010000200.1:0-10661 GCA_051648225.1 Luteolibacter sp. | reverse complement strand
CTCCGGGTGAAACTGGACGCCGTGAACGGGATGTTCCTTGTGCATCAGCCCCATGATTTCGCCTTCTTCCGTCCAGGCCGTGATCTCCAGACAATCGGGTAGAGTCTCGCGTTTCACGATGAGCGAGTGATAGCGGGTGGCCTCGAAAGGACTTGGCATTCCGGTGAAGACACTCATGTCGGAATGATGGATCGGCGAGGTCTTGCCGTGCATCAAGCGGTCCGCCCGGACCACTTCGCCGCCATAAACCTGGCCGATAGATTGGTGGCCGAGGCAGACTCCCAGAATCGGCGTGGTCGCACCTAACTCCTTGATCAACTCGCAGGAAATCCCGGCTTCCGTCGGCGTACAGGGACCCGGTGAAATGCAGATGCGCTCGGGCTTGAGCGCCTTCACGTCGTCCACTGTGAGCACGTCGTTGCGGAAGATCTTCATTTCCGCGCCAAGCTCGCCGAAGTATTGCACGAGGTTGTAGGTGAACGAGTCGTAGTTGTCTAAAATGAGGAGCATTGGGAAATAAAGATTCAGAATTTTTCAACCACAGATGGACACAGATTCACGCAGATGGAAGAAGGGATAAGATACGACAACATTCTTTATGAGCTGTTCTTCAAAATTCTTATCTGCGTTCATCCGCGTTCATCTGTGGTTCAATTTCTCTTCATGAGTTTTCGGGGCCCAAGGTCCTGGCCAGGGCGATGGCGCTGAGCAGGGCCTTCGACTTGTTGACGGTTTCCACATACTCGTAGGTGGGATCTGAATCCGCGACCACTCCGGCACCGGCCTGGACGTAGGCCTTGCCGCCCTTCAGCAGGCAAGTCCGCAGCGTGATGCACGAGTCGTGCGAGCCGTCGAAACCGAAATAACCGACCGCACCGGCGTAGGCGCAGCGTTTGTTTTTCTCCAGCGAGTTAATGATCTGCATCGCCCGGATCTTCGGCGCACCGCTGACGGTTCCTGCGGGAAAGGTCGCTCTGAGCACGTCGTAGGCGCTGTGCGAGGGATCGAGCTCGCCGGACACGTTAGAGACGATATGCATCACGTGGCTGTAGCGCTCGACGATCATGAAATCATCCACCTTCACCATGCCATGCTTGGCGATGCGGCCCACGTCGTTTCTCGCAAGATCCACTAACATCAAATGCTCGGCGCGTTCCTTCGGGTCCGCCATCAGGTCCTCCGCCAGCGCGTCATCCTCCTCTGGCGTCTTCCCGCGCGGGCGAGTTCCGGCGATGGGGCGGATGTCGATGCGACCCTTGATCGAGCGCACGTGCACTTCCGGCGAGCTGCCGACCAAGGCGAAATCTCCCAGCTCCAGAATGAACATGTAGGGCGAAGGATTCACAAACCGCAACGCCCGATAGAGATCCACCGGCGGCTGGTCGAAATCCGTCTCGAAGCGCTGGCTCGGCACGAACTGGAAAATATCGCCCGCCTTGATGAACTCCTTGCCTGCCAGAACAATGGCCTCGTATTCCGCCTGCGTTGTGTTGCTGCGGGCCTCGGCAGGCTGCACTTTGGCGAGGCCGTTCAAGGCCGATACGTGAAACGGGCGATTGAGGATTTCCACCATCGCTGCGATGCGCCCGCGGGCGGCGTCATAGGCCTCCTGCGGCGTGGCAAACTCATCGATGAACGCATTCGCAATCACCTGAAGACGGCGCAAGCGATGATCGAAAACCAGCAACGTGTCGGCCAGCATGAACATCGCATCCGGAATCCCGAGCACGTCTGGCGGCGGCGCTCCGAGCGTCGGCTCGAACTGCCGCACCGCGTCGTAGGAAAGATAGCCGACCATGCCGCCGGAAAACTGCGGTAACGCTCCGTGGGTCACTGGTTGGTAGGGAGCCATTTCACGCTCCAACGCTGCTAGAACATCGTCTTCGGCCGTGTAGGTGCGCGTTTTTGAACCGTCGCGGATGGTGATCTCCTTTTCCCGGGCCTCGAAAACAAGCCGCGGCCCGCTGCCGACGATCGACCAACGACCGCCTTTTTCCGTACTCTCCGCGCTTTCCAGCAGGAAAGAATGGCGATTATCCCGCAACTTGAGGTAGGCAGACAACGGGGTCTCAAAGTCAGCCGCGAGCTGGGTATAAACGGGCACGACATTGCCCCGCTTCGCCAGCTCGCCGAAGGCTTCCAACGATGGTTCGACCGGAATGGAACTCACAAGGCGGCGAAGCATGGCGGGGAAATCCGACAGGGCAAGCCCGGATGAACTTCCTATTTCAGGAACACTTCGCGGGCCTTCGCACCCTCGCCGGGGCCGACGATTCCGCGTTGTTCGAGGATGTCCACCATCCGCGCGGCGCGGGTGTAGCCGAGGCGCAGGCGGCGCTGAAGGAGCGAGGTGCTGGCTTTTTGTTCCTGACGAACCACTTCGATGCATTTCATGATGAGTTCTTCATCGGCTTGGGAAACGTCGTCGTCCTCATCGCCATCATTTTCGCCATTGATGGTGGCCTGGATTTCTTTCTCGAACTGCGGCTTTGCCTGCAACGCGCAGTGGTCGATGAGGCGCTCGATCTCTGCGTCCGTGACGAAGGCTCCTTGAGCGCGCTCCAGCTTGGCGGAGCCGGGTGGCAGATAGAGCATGTCGCCCTTGCCGACGAGTTTGTCCGCGCCCTTGGTGTCGAGGATAACGCGGGAGTCGAGGGCGGAGGAAACCTGGAAGGCGATCCGGGACGGGATGTTCGCCTTGATGATGCCGGTGACCACGTCCGCCCGCGGCGTCTGGGTAGCGATGATGAGGTGGATGCCAGCCGCACGGGCTTTTTGCGCGATCCGGGCGATGCACATTTCCACATCCGCCGGGGCGGTCTGCATGAGGTCGGCAAGCTCGTCGATGAGAACGACGATGTAGGGAAATTTCCTGGGGATTTGCTCTTCGTAAACTTCCTCGTCCTCTTCATCCGCTTCGGGTCCTAAATCGCCATCGCTGAGAGCAGAAGCTAACGAATCCATTTCCGCGTCCGGCTCGTCCTCCATCATCGTCCACGGCGGAGCCTGGTGGCTGCTAGGGATTGCGGGATCGAGGAGTTCGCTCGGGTCGAATGGAGCTTCTGGCTCCGGGCCATCATCCAACAGCTCTTCTTCCGGCTCAGGCTCGGGCGTGGGCTTTTCCTTCTCGATGATGGGACGTGAGTTGAAACTATCAAAATTCCGCACGCCGACTTTGGCGAAAATCTTGTAACGTTTTTCCATCTCGTTGACCACCCACTTGAGGGCGGCCACGGTTTTCTTCGGATCCGTGACAACCGGCACCACCAAGTGGGGTAAGCGGTTATACATCTGCATTTCCACCACCTTGGGATCGACCATGATGAAGCGCAGCTCGTCCGGGCTGAACTTGAAGAGCATGGAAGCGATGATCGAGTTGATGCAGACGGATTTGCCCGAGCCGGTCGCTCCCGCCACGAGGCAGTGCGGCATGGCGGCGAGGTCGGCGATGACCGTATTCCCATAGACGTCCTTGCCGAGGGCGAGCGGGATCTTCTTCTTCGAGGAGTTGAATTCCGTGGAATAGAGCAACTCGTGAAGCGGCACGGCGACTTTCTTGCTGTTCGCGATCTCGATGCCGACGGTGTCCTTGCCGGGGATGGGGGCGAGGATGTTGATCCGCTCGGCACAAGTGGCACGGGCGATGTCCGCCTCTAACTGGGAGATACGTGAAACGCGCAGGCCGGTGGACGGATAGATTTCGTAGCGGGTGATCGTCGGGCCGCGGGTGATCGGGCCTGCCGTCACGTCGATCCCGAAGGCTTTGAGCGTATCGATGATGATCTGGCGGGTCTCTTCCTTGTGGTCATCATCCGAATCGGAATCCTCGACCTCGGGCAGCGGGTCGAGCAAGTCGAACTGCGGGATCACGTAGTTGGGAAATCTCCCTTCCTGGAGTCCCTGATGCTCCGGAGAGGGCTTGCGGCTGAAGGGGTTTTTCCCGATCAGCTCGGGGTCGATGGCACGGCGCTGGGAAGCGTCGATGATCTCCGGAGTGGGAATGTCGCGGAGAGGTAGCATCGCCTGCGGGTCTTCGGCAGCCGCCTTGGCCGAAGTCGCGGATTTCGCAGCCTCGCGGTCGCTGCGCCGCTGCTCGCGCTGGCGGTCGCGCTCGGCGAGGATTTCCGCCTCGCGGGCGGCGACTTTCCCGGCTTCGCTGCAATTTTCCCGCCACTCTTGAAATTTAATCCGGCCAAGGCGATAGCACGACTTCGTGAACCGCACTGGGTGCTGCCCGGTGAGCAGGATCAGTGCGACCAGATAGATTCCGCTCGTCAGAATGAGCGTGCCGGCGCGGCCGATGACATTGGTGAGGACAAATCCGCCCACGCCGTTTCCGATGATTCCGCCGGGACCATTCGGACTGCATCGCACGGCCCATTCCGCGAAAAAGATGTTCGCCGCGTCCAGCCAAACGGCACCTGCCAGCAGCAGAATGCAGAATCCCATCACCGCCCGCGGCCAGATTCGCGCGTCGAAGGCGAGCTTGACGATGCCGAACCAAACGAACCCGACGGGCACCAGATAACTCGCCGCCCCAAACAACAGGATTTGAAGAAACCCGAGAATTCCGCCCACCGGACCGATGAGATTTTCTCCCGGCGTGCCGGATTTATCCGCGATGGGTTCGAGAAATCCGCCAATGATTGGCAATTTCGCCAATCCTCGAAGGTCCGCCGGGCTATATTTCACCAGCGAGAGCAACAACAACAATCCGGCCAAAATCCAGATAATCCCGGTGATCTCATTGGACCATCGTCCCGGCTCGGGGAGTTCGCCCCGCTTCTTGTTGTCCTTGGCTGCCATGAATCTTGGTGCGGAAAGCATCCCCTGACTGAAGCTTGGGGGCAAGATTGTTTTCATAAGCAGAAAATAAGGATTTCTAAAATAATCCGAGCTTGGCCCATCCGCCCCGCGCGTGGATTCTCGATCTGTGCGATTGCTCAGCCTGAACCTTCAAGAACCTCTGCCAGGCCAAGTCCTACCGGAAATGACTGCCGAGCACGGTCCCGAGGAAGCGGCCCGCCGCTACCGAGCCATCGCCGTCACCACGCTCCGCCAACTCCGCGGGCTGGCTGATGCGCGGCTCAGGTTGAGGGTCACACCCGCAGACGCACACGAAGCGGTTCGCTTCTGGCTGCTCCCCCGCCTCGCGGACCGTTGGACCTCAGACAACGGAGTCTTCCGCGCCGATGGGTGGGAAATCGACTTCGGCGGGAGCGATGACGAATTCCCGGTGCAGGCGACCGGAGAAATCTTGTGCCCATTTCTCGGCGCCCGCTGGGTCCACGCCGGCTTGCTGGGCCTGGGCCACACGGTGCCACATGTCGTGGGACCCGGCACGGATGGCGGTGAGTATTTCAGTGCTCATGCCGCGACTGCTCCCTTAGGATTTCCGCGAAGAGATTTACCGGAACTTCTCATCATCCGAACAAGCGAACACTGGGTTCAAGTGCTCGATAGCCCCCTAGGTCCTGCCTTGAAGCGGGCTTGGGAAGAGGAATCAAGCTAACCCCTCCGACAGACAATGGTGTGAAATGACCCACGATTTCACATTCCCGCCCGCCGCCAAGATTTCAAAAAACCCACACTCGGGCATGCGATCTTCACACCCGGACCCGCAGGTCCCTCATGCTCCACAACACCCCAGCCGCCGCCGTGCCATTGCCCCGCAGCCTTCGCGCGCCGTCCTTGCGTTTCCCCGTGAATCGTTCCCGCGCTTCGGCGAACGCCTCGTTCACAAACGCCTTGCTCCCGATCACCGCTCCGTCCGTGAAATACCGCACTCGGCAACGCAACATCGCCGCTAGCTTCAACTCCGGCAACACCGTCGCGTTCCCCTTCGTTTCTAACGTTTCCAGCTCGGTCGCAGCGGTCTGCGACGGTCGTTGAGAATCCATCCCGGACTTGCCACGGTTTCTGCCGAGCGCCAATCCCATCAAACGCCGATACAACCGCGATACCTCGCCCCATCGTTCCGCCTCGAACCCCACGCCTTGATCGCAAAAATACGCTCTTACCAAGCCTTCCCGCGCTTTTTTCCCGTTCCCTTTGGCCCCGCCGCCCACCGCCTCGCCGTAGCTGCTCCAGCGATAGTCCGCCGGATCTTCCACCATCCCGGCTCTTACTGGATTGAGGTCGATGTAAGCGGCTATCGTCCGCGCTGCGGTGCCGCTTTCCACGATCACGCTCTTGAACCGGTCCTCCCACAGTGTGCCGGAGCGCGAATGGGCGCGATTGAACCACTTGGTGAAGCGCTCTAACATCGACTTCATGAACTCGCTCAAATCATGCATCCGCCGGGTGTATCGGCTGCGGATCTCCTCCACCCTGCGGGCCGCTTCTTGCTGCGTCATCGCCATTTCCTGAGCAGGAGTGAGCGGAACCCCCATTTCATCGACAGGCGGGAGTTCGAATTCACCGCGCACCCGCACCGCTGCTGCTGCTTCTTCCATTTCCTTCGCGACCTCAGCCACCTGCGCCTCGCTGTAAAAAACGCGCAACCGCTGGAACAATTCCTGATCCGGAATCCCCCCCTCCGGCATCGGCGGCACCTCCAGTAGGAGATGGAAGTGATTGGACATCAGACAATAGGAAAGCACCCGGCAGCCCGTGAATTTCTCGCACCTGCGCATGAGCATCCAGAAATGCTCCCGTTCGTCCACCTCCAGCACGAACTGCCTGCCCACGACGCGGCTGATGCAGTGATAGATCACCGGCTTCGTCCGCGAGTTTTTCCAAGGCACCGTCCATCGCTTGCGGTTGTTCATGATGGTCGAAGGCTAGGGGTAGGAAACATATTGGCAAGAAGGATCTCGTGATAAAGCCTGGCTTTTAATAAAGTTTTATGTGGTTTTAGATCCACTCGACACCCCGCGTTTTTTCGTTTTTCAACGGGTCGCTGAATGAGCCTGCGTCTTCTCTCTTGTATGTTCCTTCGGGAATCTGGAGTCTCCCACATGCCCGCCGCGCCCGCCGCAGATCCCCGGTTCAACGAGTTCATTATCCTCCAAGCCCAGAACGCCGGGCTTTTTCTCGGCCAGATCCCCAACCCCCTCAGCGGCGAAAAGCAAATCAACCTCCGCGCCGCCAAGTCGGTGATCGATTCACTCGAAATGCTGGTGTCCAAAACCCGTGGAAACCTCACCGATTCGGAAACAAAGCTGCTCGCCACCGCACTCGACAATCTGCGCCCCCTTTTTGAAGCCGCGCTTGCTTCCAGTGACCGTTAAACCAATTTTGACCCGAGCATGAATTTCGATCCCTTCAATATCGGCAACGTCCCCGTCGGCGGCCCCGTCCCCTTTTTCATCCTAGGCCCCTGCGCCCTTGAGTCGGAGTCCTTCGCCTGGGAAATGGCCCGCTCACTCAAGGAAATCGCCGACCGCACCGGCATCCACTTCATTTTCAAGGCCTCTTTCGACAAGGCGAACCGCACCTCCGTGGACGCCTTCCGCGGTCCAGGCGTCGAAGAAGGGTGCCGCATCCTCGGTGAAATCAGCAAGGAAATGGGCATGCCTGTCACCACCGACATCCACACCGCCGAGCAGGCGGAAATCGCCGCCGCCCACGTGGATTTGTTACAAATTCCGGCATTTCTCTGCCGCCAAACCGACCTGCTCGAAGCCGCCGCCAAAACCGGACGCGCCGTCAACGTCAAGAAAGGCCAATTCCTCGCTCCTCTCGACACCGTCAACATCGCGGGAAAAATGCGCGCCTTCGGATGCGAATCCTTCCTCATCACCGAGCGCGGCACCACCTTCGGATACAACAATCTCGTCGTTGACATGCGCTCGCTCTACTGGATGCGCAAAGAAGGACTACCCGTCATTTTCGACGCCACCCACTCCGTCCAGCGCCCAGGCGGTCTCGGAGGTGCCACCGGCGGTGACGGAGAACTCGCCCCGGTCCTCGCCCGGGCTGCCGTCGCCACCGGCATCGACGGACTCTTCATGGAAGTCCATTCCGACCCTGCGAACGCCCTATCAGACGGGCCGAATCAAATTCCTCTCGAATTCATCGAGGACCTCCTCGTCAAACTCATCTCGATCCATCACGCAGCCCACTGAAGCCGTTGTTCCGCATCCTCATAGCCCTCGCTCTCCTCTTCCCCACCCTGCCTGTGGGTGCCGTTGATGCCGTGGTGCCGACACCAAAAAAAGTCCCTGCCATTTCCATGCTGCCCGACGGCAGCGAACTCAAAAGCGTCATGCTCCCCCGCTACGACGAGGATCACAAACTCGTCGGCGTGCTCAGCTCGCAAACGATGCGCCTCGTCAATGCCGGACAAATCGACGGTCGGACCGTCACCATCGAGCTCTTCAATCCCGACCAAACCCCGAAAGGCCGCATCGACCTCACCAGCGCCACCCTTTTCAAAGAAACAGGCATCGTCACCACCAAGGAACCCGTTGAAATCAAATCCGACCAAATGACAGCAACCGGCAGCGGAATCCACTACTCGTTCAACCAAGGAAAAGGCTTTCTGCTAGGCCCGACCACCACCGTCCTCAAACTCAAAACGGGAACCCCATGAAAACCACGTCCCAGTTGCTTCGCGTTGCGGCCATCCTCAGCCTCGGGCTGCCCAACCCATCCGGTCTGGCAGCTCCCCCACAGCCGGTGACCGCCGCAGAATCCGCCGCACTCGTTGCCGATGCCAAGTCCAAGGCCCCCGAAGTGAAGACCGCAAATGCGGAGACAGGCACCCGCCTCGGGACCGATCTCGCCGACTCCGCCGCCACCTCGAAGGCCGTCGCGGAATTCCTCGTCCAAGCCGAGCTTCCCGCCGTGCCCCCAGCCGCCGCTGCTGCCGAAAAACCGCTCGAAGTCAAAAACGGCCCGAACGACACCGTCATCAACAGCTCCGGCGGAATGTACTTCGACGCCGATGCCGGAGTGCTCGTCTATTTGAAAGACGTAACGGTTAGCGACCCCCGCTACAATCTAACCGGAGCTGACGAGTTGAAGATTTTCTTCGAAAAAAAACCCGTCGAACCCAAAAAAGAAGATGCCGCGCCAGCTTCCGGAAGTCCTACAGATCCAAAAGACCCGGGCGCGGGCGATGACATCGGCGCGAAGTTCGGCGACGTCGAGCGCATCGTCGCCACTGGTGCCGTGGTGCTTGACCAAAAGGCGGCACCCGGAAAGGAACCAATCAAAGCCAGCGGCCGCATTTTCGCCTACAACCTCAAGGACGGCGTGGTCATCATCAGCCGCGGATTTCCCTGGTTCACCCAAGGCTCGACTTACATGCGGGCCAAAGAAGAGCACCTTTCCCTGAAGATTTTTCCCAAAACCGGTAGCTTCAGCACCGAAGGAAATTGGGAAATGGGTGGCGACCTCGAACAGAAAAAAGAAGCTCCCTAACCCACTTCCCCATGCACCATCCTGGTTCCACCTGCTGCAACACGGATACCGCCGTGCTCTCCGCCAACGGACTCCGCAAGACCTACGGCGGACGCTCCGTGGTCGATGGGGTCTCCATCACGGTCCAACCCAGGGAAATCGTCGGCCTGCTAGGTCCTAACGGAGCCGGCAAGACGACTTCGTTCTACATGATCGCCGGGCTCATCCCCGCAGACGCCGGTTCAGTTTGGTTCCACGGCCAGGACATGTCACGCCTGCCGATGCACCGCCGCGCCCGCCTTGGCCTCGGCTACCTGCCACAGGAAGAATCCATTTTCCGCAAGCTTTCGGTGCTCGATAATCTACTCGCCATCCTCGAGACCCGCCCGAAGCTCAACCGCGCCCAGCGGCTCGAGCGTGCCCACGCCCTGCTTGAGCGATTCGGCATCGGCAAACTCGCCAAGTCCCTCGCCATCACTCTATCAGGCGGTGAAAAACGCCGCCTCGCCATCGCCCGCTCGCTCTGCTCAGACCCGACCCTGCTCATGCTCGACGAGCCCTTCGCCGGCATCGACCCCATCGCCGTGGAGGACATCCAGCGCATCGTCCTCGAACTCCGCGATCGCGACGGACTGGCCATCCTCATCACCGATCACTCCGTCCGCGAGACACTGAGCATCACCGACCGCGCCTTTCTCATCCACGACGGTCGCGTCATCCTTGAGGGCGACTCCGATGAACTCGTCAACGACCCCATCGCGCGCAAGCACTACCTCGGCGACGACTTCCGGATGTAAGATCCGCACCGCTTTCTGCTAGCGAGTTCCAGAAGGACTTGAACAGGAATTTCCCAAGCCACAGATCCTAACGAATTTCCACCGTGGTGCCGGGACGGATCAGGGTAGGCAGGCGGATGGCGTCCCAGTTGGCAAGGCGGATACAACCGGAACTGCGGGCACGACCGATAGTCTCCGGATCCGAAGTGCCATGGAGGCCGATGCCAGGCTTGCTCAAGCCGCACCAGAAAATACCCACAGGACTGTTAGGACCGGGAGGGATATTGAGGGCCTCAGAGTCGGCGCTGCGCTTTCCGGTATCGAGGAGTTTTTGGTCATAGCGCCAATGCGGGAGTTCGACCGAGTTTCTCACTTCCCAAGTGCCGAATTTGATGAATTGGGGTTTCCCCGGAGTGATGGGAAAGGAAGCGATGAGCCCCCGGTTAGGGCGGGAGGTGGCGGAGACGGCGATAGTGCCTGGCTCGGCGACAATGAGTGCGGGCGGCGCGGCTTCGAAGATGCGGACTTGGTTGATTT
>JBOFET010000199.1:0-21738 GCA_051648225.1 Luteolibacter sp. | reverse complement strand
AACAGGCACTGCTCTATTCCGCTGCAAATTTGTTCGTGGCTCCGAGTCTTGAGGAAGCATTCGGACAGGTTTTTATCGAGGCTGCAGCCTGCGGCACGCCGTCGGTGGCCTACCCCGTCGGAGGCGTGCCCGAATCGCTTGCGGAAGGCATCGCCGGGCGGTTGGCAAAAAGAGTCGAACCCGATTCACTTGCCGAGGCGATCAAGGAATTGTATTTGAGCCGACGATTGCGTTTGAATCTTGGCTGGTGGGGTAGATGTCATGTGGAAAACGAATTTTCCCTGGAGGCCTCGTGCTGGAGCTTGTTCTTCGTCCTGCGCGAAGCCATCCGTCTCGGTGGATCCGACCTCGTGCCGAAGTTGGGCCTCCGCCCCAAGCTGGACCCACTTCCAAGGGTAAGCGTGTTGCTGGAAACCCTTGGATTTATCAAGCAGTCATTCCATGGATCCATCCCACTGACGGGTCGACAGATCGATCAAATCATCATGGATTACTATCAGTCACAACTCGTGCAATTCCGTCAGCGAACGACGCCTTGGTGGCTTAAGCCGAAGGCCTGGCTTGTCAAAATCAACCGGGACGGCATGCGAAAGAAAATCGCTCGTAACGAGCGCAAGCAGAATCGAGCGAGTGCGAATCCGAAATAATGCCTGAATGCGAACCCGGACGAAATGCAACCAGCCGGTCAACCGTCGGCTTGCCGACGGAATTCGAGCAATATGCCTTCTTACAAGAGCCGATTCATAAGCCACACGTTCGCGGTCTCTAAAATTCTCTCTCATAATTATTAGGTCACTCAACCTGTCGCAGTGTTAGGCTGCGAATATCCAAAGATGGAATCCACACCGCTCAAAATCAGTATTGTCACACCTTCCTACAACCAGGGGGAGTTCCTTGAACGCACCATCAGATCGATTCTCGATCAAAACGATGCCCATTTGCAGTACATCGTGGTGGACGGCGCTTCAGGTGATGACTCACCGGCGATCATCCAAAAGTATGCCGATCGGCTTGCTTGGTCGGTAAGCGAGAAGGACAGCGGCCATGCAGACGCCATCAACAAGGGATTCTCGCATAGCGATGGAGATGTCATGGCGTGGCTCAACAGCGATGACATGTATTTCCCGTGGACCTTGCAGCTCGTCCGCGAAATCTTCGAGAAGTTTCCGGATGTGGAATGGATTACCGGCATACCTCTCGTGTGGAATTCCAATGACCAGGTGATCGAAAACTACAAAGGGGAAGCATATCTCAACAAATGGGATTATATGAGTGGGCGCTATCAATGGATTCAGCAGGAATCCACTTTCTGGCGGAGGGGCCTTTGGAACCGGGCGGGGGGGAGGATTGATGATTCTGGCACTCTCATGATCGACGGAGAGCTGTGGACCCGCTTTTTCAAGCTTGCCGAACTCTGGCGCGTCGAAACTTTGCTTGGCGGATACCGATTACATGACACCAACCGCGCCCATGCGGCTGGGAATCGGGTTGAGGAAGAAATGACATCGTTCTGCAAAATCTTAAGGATGGAAGCGAACGAGGAAGAGAAAAATATCCTCGAACAATATTTGGAACTGCCGGTTGAAAATCAGACGGACGAGCTACATCATCCATGCTGTCTCTATCCGGTGATTCAGTGGAGCAAGGTCACGAATTCGTGGGAGAAAGACTTGGTGTGCAAACGACATGATCGGACTTCAGCAACGACGGCGGTTCCCGAATTCGAACAGCAGGCTGATGATTCACCAGAGCAATCATTGTCCGGGAGGGACGGCGGGATAGGGGTTTCTCAAATCGAACCCTTCTTGCCGGAAAATGAATGTGATCCGAACCAGACAACGTTCCGTCAGGCTCACCTGGATTGGTTCGCTCGGCACAATGCCACAATGAAAATGCTGGTGTCGCCAGCCGATCGTCCAGTATGGCCCTACAAAGCACCGGCAGGTGAACCCATGCCTGCGACTCTTCCCAGTGGCCAGCCTTGGCCTCGCATTTCCATCATCACTCCTTCCTATAACCAAGGGCAATATATCGAGCAGACGATCCTGTCTGTCGCCAATCAGAACTATCCGAATTTGGAACACATCGTCATGGACGGTGGTTCCAAAGACGGAACCGTGGCGGTGCTTGAGAAATACTCCCCGATTCTAACTTACTGGGTTTCGGAAAAAGACGGCGGCCAGAGCAACGCCATCAACAAGGGTTTTGCCAGAGCCACCGGAGACATCGTCACCTGGCTCAACAGCGACGACTTGCTGGCACCGGGCGCGCTGGCGGCGATCGCCATGGCATTTGATAGTTCCGGTGCTGACATGGTGGCCGGCATCTGCCAGCTGCATAGGGAAGGCGAGATCTTCGATCAGCACCTCACCAGTTGCGCGGACGGACCTTTGCCTCTTACCGAGTTGCTCGACTTGGAGAATCACTGGATGTCTGGACAGTTTTTCTTCCAACCGGAGGTCTTCTTTAAGCGCGACCTCCTGCTCAAAATCGGTGGGAAGGTGAACGAAAATGCCCATTGGAGCATGGACTACGAACTCTGGGTGCGCTTCGCACAAGCAGGAGCTATCCTCAAGGTCATCGGACGGCCGATCGCCCAATTTCGGGTTCATGAGGAACAGAAAACCCAGGATGTCAACGGGTTCAAGCACGAGTTGCGGGCACTAATCGACAAGATCCGCCCTACTCTGCAGATGCCTCCGGCTCCAGCACCAATAATCGGGCGCAAGCAGAAGCTTAAAATTGTCTTCTTCAACGATCTTGGATTCCGCTACGGTGCGGGAATCGCCCACGAGCGTCTTGCTCGCGCGGCCCGGATGGCGGGTCACGATGTCATTCCGGTCTCCGTTGGAATCGACAACCTCACCGACAGCGAAAAGGCACTGCCGTTCGCAAAGCAGATCGTCCCAAGTCTCAACGCGCTTTCGCCTGATCTTGTCGTCGTGGGCAACATCCACGCCGCAGGTTTGGATTCTTCGATCCTGAAGGAAATTGCCTCCGTCCTCCCCACGGTGTACTTACTCCATGATAGTTGGATTTTGTCGGGTCGCTGCGCCTATCGCGGCGGCTGCGTCAAAAACTTAACAGGTTGCGATGAGACCTGTCCCACCCCGAACGAGTATCCCAAGCTGGATCCCGCACTGATCGCTCCAGCATGGGAGGGGAAAATGGACCTGATTCAAACCGCGTCGAAACTCGTGCTGGCGGCTAACAGCAACTGGAACCAGCAGCAGGTTCTCGAAGTCGCAGACGCCCGCCAGGCACCCGCCAATTCTCCGGCGTGCCGACCGATGACGATGCGTTTGAGCGTGCCGCTGGACGTATTCTATCCGCGCGACCGGGCATCGGCCCGGGGTGAACTCAATTTGCCGGCGGATAAGTTCATCCTGCTTTTCTCCTGCTCCAACCTGGCAGACAAGCGCAAGGGAGTGGATCATTTGATCGAAGCGATTCGCATCCTGAATCTGCCTGATCTGATCCCGGTTTGTATCGGTTATAATGACGGCAGCACTCCACTCGACTTGCCGGACCTGATCAGCGTCGGCTACGTCACCGATCCGCAGCAACAGGCGCTGCTTTACTCCGCGGCGGATCTTTTCGTGGCTCCGAGTCTCGAGGAAGCCTTCGGACAGGTGTTCATCGAGGCCGCCGCCTGTGGCACGCCATCCGTCGCCTATCCGGTCGGAGGCGTGCCGGAGTCATTGGCCGATGGGATCGTCGGCCGCTTGGCGAAAGCGGTCCGGCCCGATGCGCTGGCTGAAGCGATCAAGGAACTCTATCTGAACCGTCGGCTTCGTTTAAGTCTTGGTTGGTGGGGCCGCTGTCACGTCGAGAATGAGTATTCTCTTGAAGCATCGTCCCGCACATTGTTTTTCGCAATGCGGGAGGCAGTCCGCCTTAATGGCTCCGACTTGGTTCCGAAACTTGGACTTCAACCCAAACCGGATCCCCTTCCTAGAGTCATCGTGTTGCTGGAAACCCTGGGCTACCTCAGGCCTTCATTCGAATCAACTGGAGGGGGCCAGCTGTCAGGCCGTCAACTCGATCTCCTCATGCTGGATTACTATCAAGCACAGCTCGTTGGGTTCCGCCGCCGGCCGCCGCCGTGGTGGCTGAAGCCCAAAGCTTGGCTCGCTCGCATCAACCGGGATGGGATGCGCAACAAAATCGCCCGCAATGATCAAAAGGAGAAGCTCGCGAACGCGACGACAGAACCGAACTCAGGTCAGGCCGATGGGTAGTGGCACCCGCTTCTAGCTCTCCCAGATCCATGTCTTAAGCGTGGCCTCAAGCGATTCACGGACCGGACGCATCTTGATTCCGGCGTCCGCCAGCTTGGAGCTGTCCATGATGCAGTTCGAGCGGGGCGTAGTGGCTCCTGTGTTGTAGAAATCCTCGTCGCTCTCCCAAAAGGCGAATTCCCGGTCGAGTTTGAGGATGGATTTGATCATGTCGAGAACCTGAGCAGTACAGACAAAGCCAGGGTTGGTGACGTTGTAGATTCCAAATGGGATTTTCTGGAGCCAGGAGTCCAGGCAGGCGTTTACGTAGTCGGAGCGCTGGGAGAGCGAGTTGTAGTTGTTATAGACCTTGGCGTAGCGCTGGATTTTGGAAAGGTAGTTCCGGTGGTTGTCGAACTCGTCGAAGGGAATCCGCAGCCGCCAGATGTAGTGGTTTCCCACGCCATCGATGGCTTCCTCGCCGAGCGCCTTGGTGCCGCTGTAGAAGCTGCACGGCGGTTCGCGGAAGGAAAAGTTAGGTGCCATGGTCTCGTCGAAGCCGCGGATTTTTTCCGGCGAGGTCTCAGCGAGCGCCTTGAATTCAGGGCGTGTCATGTCTTTTTCGACCACCCAGCCGTTACCATAATCCACCAGGCAACCGGCGAAGATGCAACCGGAGGAAACGTGACCGAACGGGATGTCCAGTGCGGCGCAGGCATGGGCGAGGACTTGCGGGAACAGGGTGTTGCCCTGAAGAGTGTCCGCCTTGGCGATCTCGCAGGAGTCCACGTTCGGTTTGCCGGTATAACCTGCCGCGTTGACGATGAAAGATGGCCGGGAGGTCTTCAAATACTCAAAGAGCGCCGGGAAATTTGTGTAGTCAACTTGAGAACGGGAAAGCGACGTGAATGTCTCGCCGCGTTGTAGCAAAGCGGTTTGGAAGGCTTGACCGATGTAACCGGTGGCTCCGAGAAGTAGGATCATGGGGATGGGGTAAAGATAAAATTTTGAAAGTTGAAAGCTGAAATGGGTGACGGTGGCAAGTTCGACCTTGGTTGAGAATTTCTACTTTTTGATTTCAGATTTTTACTTTGCCCCGTCACCGTTTTCCTTCTGATACGACCTCGCACAGATAGGATTTGTATTCGCAGTTAGGCATTGCGTCCGCGATGGCTTCGAGTTGGGCGATGTTCAGGAAGCCACTGCGGTAGGCGGCTTCCTCGGGGCAGCCGACCTTGGTGCCGGTTCGTTTTTCAATGGTCTGGACGTAGGCACTGGCCTCGTGAAGGGAGGTGCTGGTGCCGGCGTCGAGCCATGCGAGGCCGCGGTTGAGTTTCTCGACCTTGAGGGTGCCACGGTTGAGGTATTCCACATTGACGGCGGTGATTTCCAGTTCGCCGCGGGCGGAGGGCTTGAGGTTTTTGGTGATGGCGACCACATCGTTGTCGTAGATGTAGAGGCCGGGCACGGCGTAGTGGCTTTTCGGCTCCGTGGGTTTTTCTTCAATCGAAATGGCCTTGCCGGATGCGTCGAACTCGACCACGCCGTAGCGCTCGGGATCGTGCACGTGGTAGCCGAAGACGATGGCACCTCCGGTGAATTCCCGGAAGGCGGTGGCGAATCCATCCGCGCCGTGGAAGATGTTGTCGCCGAGAATGAGCGTCACTGCGTCGCCTCCGATGAAGGATTCTGCGATGAGAAACGCTTGGGCGATACCCTCCGGCTTGGCCTGCTCCCGGTATTCGATGGAGATGCCCATGCGGGAACCGTCGCCGAGGAGTTGTTGGAACCGTGGCAGGTCGTGAGGGGTGGAAATGAGACAGATGTCCTTGATTCCACCTTCGATCAGCGTTGTCAGCGGGTGATAGACCATCGGCTTGTCATAGACCGGCTGGAGCTGCTTGCTCGCGACGAGGGTGAGTGGATAGAGACGAGAGCCTGCGCCGCCTGCGAGAATGATGCCTTTCATGGGTAAAGTTAAAATTGGGTGAGGGTGAAGTCAGTGAGTTCGGAATTCAGCTTTTTACTTTCAACTCTCAGCTTTACCCAGCCGCTCTAACTTATAACTGCCATCGAGGATGTTTTTCCACCAATCCTGGTTTTCGAGGTACCACTGGATGGTTTTGCGGAAGCCGGTCTGGAAGGTCTCGCGGGGCTGCCAGCCAAGTTCGTCGCGGATTTTGGTGGGGTCGATGGCGTAGCGCAAGTCATGGCCGGGGCGGTCGGTGACGAAGGTGATGAGAGAGGCGTAGGGCTGCGGGCCTGGATGGAACTCGTCGAGTAGGGCACAGATGTGATTCACGAGTTCAAGGTTCGTCTGCTCGTTGTTGCCGCCGATGTTGTAGGTTTGGCCCGACACTCCTTTTTCGAGAACGGTGCGGAGTGCGGAGCAATGATCGCCGACGTAGAGCCAGTCGCGGATGTTCTCTCCTTTTCCATACACGGGAATGGGTTCCCCGCGCAGGCACTTGAGGATGACGACGGGGATGAGCTTTTCAGGAAACTGAAAGGGTCCGTAGTTGTTCGAGCAGTTCGTGACAAGAACCGGCAGGCCGTAGGTGTCGCACCAGGCGCGGGCGAGATGGTCGGACGAAGCCTTGCTGGCGGAGTAGGGTGAGTGGGGTGAATAAGGTGTGGTTTCTGAGAAACCCGGGTCATTCGCTGCCAGAGAGCCGTAAACCTCGTCGGTGGATACATGCAGGAAGCGGAACATTTCCTGCCTGGCTTGCGGGAGTCCGCGATAGTGGGCGAGTGCGGCCTGAAGGAGATGATAGGTGCCGAGGATGTTGGTCTGGATGAAGTCGCCGGGACCATCGATCGAGCGGTCCACGTGGCTTTCCGCAGCGAGGTGCATCACGGCGTCCGGCTGATGGGTACTGAAGATTTCCGCAAGCGCAGCGGGATCGCAGAGGTCGGCTTGGACAAACGTGTGGCGTTCGTTGTCTAGGTAGCCGTGCAGTGATGAGAGGTTCCCTGCGTAGGTGAGCTTGTCCAGGTTGACCACTTGATGAGACGTTTCGTCGAGAAACTGCCTAACGAGATTTGAACCGATGAAACCAGCGCCGCCGGTGATGAGTATTTTCATGGAGTGAATGGTGGGGGGGGATGATGCATCAATCGCGCTTTCTTATCACGCTTTTGTCGCGCGGGAGTCTGCGATTCCGTGGATCGCCCTGTCAAGATCTGCCGCCTCCGCGCTCTTTCCCGCCGACGAAGGTTTTCCAGATCGAAAAATCCTTCTCCATCAGGACGACATCCGCGTGGTATCCGGGTTCAAATTTCCCGAAGTTTTCCAGTCCGAGGGACTGCGCTTGGTTCCAGGATGTCGCCTTCACGATCTGATGGAGCGGCAGGCCGGTGATGTTGGCGATGTTTTTGACGCCCTCGTTGTAGCGCAGCGTGGATCCGGCGAGAGTGCCGTTTCCGGTGAGCCGGGCGATGTTGTTTTTCACGGAGACGGGCAGGCCGCCGAGGGTGGTCTCACCGTCGCCGAGCCACGAGGCAGCGGTGGAGTCGGTGATAAGCATCAGCCTTCCGATGGGGACTAGCTTGAAAAGGAGCCTGAGCATGTCGGGGCAGAGATGTACGCCATCGCCGATGATTTCGAGTTTGAGAGAATCATCGAGCAGCCCCGCACCGAGCACGCCGATTTCGCGGTGGTGGAGGGGTGTCATGGCGTTGCCGAAATGCGTGAGATGCCTGAGTCCGGCTCGTGTCCCCTCGAAGATCTGCGCGGCGGTCGCAGAGGTGTGGGCAGCCGAGGGGATGATGCCGAGTTCCGTCGCTTTGTGGATCAGCTCCTCCGCGCCGTGGATTTCCGGGGCCAGTGACAGCACCCGCAGGGGAGCGATGCGATGGAGGTGCTGGAGTTCGTCGAAATCCGGCGGACGAACGAATTCCGGATTCTGAGCGCCGGCGTTGTTTTTATTGATGAAGGGTCCCTCGAGATGCAGGCCGGGCGTGCGGGCATAGTCCGGCGCTGCCATGTAGGCGGCGCAGTTGGCGGCGATTTCACGCAGTTTCTCTTCCGGCTGGGTGAGCGTGGTGGGCAACCAGGTGGTGACGCCCTCGCGAAGTTTTCGCGCCGCGATCCGGCGGACTGCGCCGGGGTCCGAATCGCAGACGTCGTCACCCGCAGCGCCATGGCTGTGGATGTCGAAAAACCCAGGCATGGCGATGCGGCCTGCCCCGTCGATCACGAGGTCTGCCGCCGGCGGCGCTTCGTCCGGTCCCACAACCGCCACGATCCTTCCCCCCTCGATGAGCAACCCTCCATTTTCAATCTCGACGTCCGGGGAAATGACCGTGAGAGGGTGGATCAACAATTTCATATCGCCCGATTTCAAAGATACCGGAAGGAATATCTCCACAAGATACTGACTGACAAGGTGAATCCATTGGTGTTGGATTTCCGCCGCATGAGTTTTCTGACAGACAGGGACGCGCAGTTTGCCCGTGAGAAGCTGGCAGGTGGATGCGAGCGGATTGAGCGTCTTCTGCGGGGCCTGCTAGATACCCGCGGTCGCATCGCGGAGGAGGTCCACGCCACTCGCAAGCTGGGGAAATCACTGCGCGGTGGATTCGCGCTCTTCGGGCTTGGGAAATCCTCCTCGCGTGAGATCCAGGCGATCGGGCGTCTGCTTTCCGGCCCCCGCGACGCGGTCTCCCGGCTGAGTACTTGGAAAAAAGTGGATTGGGATGGTGATTCCTCAGCGGCGGCGGCGATCGGTGCCCTGCTTGAAAAGCTGACCCACTCGGCGGCCCGCCGCCCGCCGCAAGAGACGATCGCGTGGTGTGTCGAACGCGTCCACTCGGCCCGTCGGAACCTCGAGGAACTGCCTCTCGATTCGCTCGCAGAGCAGCTTGCCGCAGGGCTGAAAAAACTCGACAAGCAGGTGATCAAGCGCTGCCGGAAGCTTAACCACGCGGGAAAGGAAGATTTCCACGACGCGCGCAAAGCCCTCAAGGCTTATCTCGGCGCGCTTGGGTTCCTGCCAGCCGGGATGATCCCGCTGGATCCGAAACTCACCGAGCTACCCGAGCTGCTCGGGGATGAAAACGACCTGGCGACCCTTTCCGAGTGGCTAGAAAACCATGGATTCACGGCAGAACTGGTCCCGGGACTTTGGGACAAGCTCGAGCAGCGGCGGCACCAGTTGCGCAGCGAGGTGATCCGTGAGATCCCCCGATCCTATTCGCGGGAAATGGTTTGATTTGGCGTGGGCCGGAAATTCCCGGATTCTCAAGCCCAAGGGTTGCGCAGGTGCCATTTTCAACTAAAGGATCGGCACCGCGATCGTTCCCCATCATCTCCGTCCCATTCCAATCAAATGTCCGCACGCCTCGATTTCCGCAGCCGCCACTTGGGTCCCGTCGATTCCGAACGCGACGAAATGCTTCGAGAAATCGATTTCCCGTCACTTTCCGCCCTTATCGATGCCGCCGTGCCCGCAGGCATCCGCATGGACCAGGCCATGGCACTTCCTGCAGCACGCTCGGAGCACGAAGCACTCCGCTGGCTGAAGTCCATCATGGGGAAAAACAAGGTGCTCAAGTCGTTCATCGGCCAAGGTTATTACGGCACCCACACCCCGGCAGTCATCCAGCGGAACATTTTGGAAAATCCCGGTTGGTACACCGCCTACACGCCCTATCAGGCGGAGATCGCCCAGGGCCGTCTCGAGGCATTGTTGAATTACCAGACGATGATCACCGACCTGACCGGCCTGGATGTGTCGAATGCCTCGCTGCTCGATGAAGGCACCGCCGCCGCCGAGGCGATGAGTCTGGCACTCTCCGGCAAGCCGAAGGGCCGGGCGATTTTCGTCTCCGATCGCTGCCACCCGCAGACCATCGACGTGGTCGCGACCCGCGCCGAGCCGTTGGGCATCGAGGTGGTGACCGGGGACTGGCAGACGTTCGACTGCAATGCCTGCGAGGGGCTGGTCGCCGTGCTGGTGCAGTATCCCGACACTCGCGGCCGCATCGATGATTTCGCGGATTTTTTCAAAGAAGCCAAAGCCGCCGGAGCGGTGGCCATCGTCGCTGCCGACCTTCTCGCACTCACGGTACTCAAGGCGCCGGGCACCTTTGGGGCGGATATTTGTATCGGCTCGTCCCAGCGCTTCGGGGTGCCGTTAGGTTTTGGCGGACCGCATGCCGGTTTCATGGCTTGTGTGGACGCGTTGAAACGCAAAATGCCCGGTCGCCTCATCGGTGTTTCCGTTGATTCGCGCGGCAAGCCGGGCTACCGGCTTTCCTTACAAACCCGCGAGCAACACATCCGCCGCGACAAGGCCACTTCGAATATCTGCACTGCCCAAGTCTTGCTGGCAGTGATGGCATCGATGTATGCGGTCTATCATGGCCCTGACGGGTTGAAACACATCGCCCACACGGTCCACAGCCGGGCCGTGAATCTGAAAGCGGCACTCACTGCCGCGGGTATCCCGGTGGAAGCAGGGCCGTTCTTCGACACCATCGTGGCGGAAGTGCCCGCGAAAGCCGATGAAATTCTATCAGCCGCTGCGGTGTCCGGCATCAATCTCCGCCGCATCGACGCGGATCACCTCGGCATCTCCCTCGATGAAACGGCCACGGAGGAAGACCTGGCGGCGGTTGCTGCGGCGTTTGGCGCCAAGGTGCCCGACAGCGCTCTACCAGGAGTCGCTTGGCACCCGGCACAGGCCCGCCATACGGAATTTCTCTCCCAGAAAGTCTTCAACACCTATCATTCGGAAACGGACATGCTCCGCTACCTGAAGCGCTTGGAATCCAAGGACCTCGCGCTGAACGAGTCGATGATCGCCCTTGGTTCCTGCACGATGAAGCTTAACGCGACTTCCGAGATGATCCCGCTGAGCTGGCCGGAGGTTTCCTCGCTGCATCCGCTGGTGCCGGCTGATCAAAGCCAGGGCTACCGCGAAATGCTGGGTTTGCTAGAAGATTGGTTGATGGAGGTGACGGGATTCGCCGGGATTTCCCTTCAGCCCAACGCCGGATCGCAGGGAGAGTATGCCGGACTGCTGGCGATCTATCAGTATCATCGCTCGCGGGGTGATGCGCACCGCAACATCTGCCTGATTCCCGTTTCCGCCCACGGCACCAATCCCGCATCCGCAGTGATGGCCGGGATGAAAGTCATCGGTGTGAAATGCGATGAAAAAGGCAACATCGACGTCGCCGACCTCGTCGCCCGCACCGAGGAACACCGTGACAATCTCGCGGCGCTCATGGTCACCTATCCATCCACCCACGGCGTGTTCGAAGAGACGATCCGCTCGATTTGCGAAATCATCCACGACGCTGGCGGCCAAGTTTACATGGACGGAGCAAACATGAACGCCCAAGTGGGCCTCACCTCGCCCGGCTTGATCGGTGCGGACGTCTGCCACTTGAACCTCCACAAAACCTTCTGCATTCCTCACGGCGGCGGCGGTCCGGGCGTCGGTCCCATCGGTGTCGCCGAGCAACTCGTGCCATTCCTCCCAGGCCACTCCGAACTGCCAAAACCGAAAGGCGCGGTCTGCTCGGCTCCTTGGGGAAGCGCTTCGATCAACACGATTTCCTGGATGTATATCGCGATGATGGGTCCGGGCGGACTCACCGAAGCCACCGAGGTCGCCATCCTGAATGCGAACTACATGGCCAAGCGTCTGGCTCCGTATTTTCCGGTGCTTTACACAGGCAACCAAGGACTCGTCGCCCACGAGTGCATCATCGACGTCCGTCCTCTAACGGATGCCAGCGGCATCACGGTCGAGGATGTGGCCAAGCGCTTGATGGATTATGGTTTCCACGCGCCTACCATGAGTTGGCCGGTGGGCGGTACCTTGATGATTGAGCCCACCGAGTCCGAATCCAAGTCCGAGCTCGACCGGTTCTGTGATGCGATGATTTCCATCCATGGCGAGATCAGCGCCGTCATCAATGGTGAACTGGATGCAAATGACAACCCTCTCAAACACGCGCCTCATCCTTGCGAAACGGTATGCGGAAACGACTGGCCGCACGCCTACAGTCGCGAGCAGGCGGCATTTCCCTTGCCCTACCTCCGCCATCACAAGTTCTGGCCGTCCGTCGGGCGCATCGATAACGTCCATGGCGATCGCAACCTCGTCTGCACCTGCGACTCGGTGGAGGCTTACGCCACGGCCGTGCAGTAACCGATGATATCAGAGATTGCCGGTCCCGTTTACCCGTTGGAACGAGCGGAGTTTATCCGGGCTCTGGCGACGGGGCACGGGCGGGCACTGATTCATGCCGAACGTCACGGTACCGAAGGCGTCAGGGATGAAATCCTCGACGCTTCACTCTCCCCGAAGACCTACGACACGCAGTGCAATGGCTACGGCGAGAAATGGCTCGCACGGCTTTGCTGCCTGGCCGGATTGGTGGACACGATCATTTCGGGAAGGCATGTCTTTGAGGGAGGTGACGGGGCATTGCGTTGCCGTTTGCTGAAGGAGTTCGCACTGAAAGGTGATATGACCGCGCGGCCCGCCCTGCGCGAGATGTGCCGCTTTGATGCGGAATGGAATGATCTGCTCGCTTGCGATGAAATCGTGGAACTTGAAGGAGAGAAGGGCTTTATCTTTGTCGCGGAACGTCTTGGCGAGAGGCTTTTGGATGATAAGGAATTTTGGGTAACCTCAGGGTTGATCTCTCTCTTGGACGAGAAATGCGGGGAGGGAGCTGCGATTACGATTCTCAGACGAGAGAGCCAGGCAAATCCGCGGATCTCGGCCTATCGTGAGGCGGTGCTCGAAGATCAAGCTCGCGAGAAAGGATACAAGAAACATCGACCGCCGACGGCCGATGAGGTCATTGAGTGGATCTTGAGACCAGCCAAACGCGTTTCACGGCTGATAGGTTACGGGAGGAAGGCTACAGCGGAGGATCGACTGAAGGTTGCGGCTTTGGATTTCACGAAGATGGAATCGGTGGGCTTGCAGAACTACTTATGTTATTTCCAAGATACCGGCTTTCCGGAGTTCCGGGAAGAGCATCTGGCGCTTCTCGAAGATGTCGAAGAGAGGAACCGCTGGAGGGCTGCTGCGGTCTTGTCCCATCATTCGCATCCCACTTTGAGAAAGGCGGCCTACGAGACTCTTTCGCGCGGCGAGGCGGCTTTCTTCGTCCGGCTTCTACGCAGCAGCGGGCTTGCCGAAGATACGGAACCGCTTCTTGAAGCGATCAGCGTTCCCGCAATTTTGGACAACGACGATGAGTGCCACGAGATCGGCAGTCGGCTGCTCGATCTGGTCAAGACCAACCCGGCGATGAGTGACACCCGTTTGCCGGCTTGGTGCTACCAACACAATCCTTGCAGGCATTGCAGGCGGGAATCGGTGGAGCTGATGGCGGAGCGATCGATCCTGCCGGAATGGATGGCGGAGGAATGTCTGTCCGATGCCGACGAGGATATTCGGGAAATTGCCGCAAGATATGCCAGAGTTCCGAAGCGGTTTTGAGGAGCCTGATGCTACATGATGCTTGCTAGTCGATTTCAACTACTCTTTTCTCCTAGCGTTAGATGACTTCACCTTCTCCGATCGACTGGACTTCATGGGAGGGCGAAATGCTCGCCACCCTGATGTTCATCATCAAGGATGGACAGGTCCTTCTCATCGAGAAGAAGCGAGGCCTGGGGGCTGGAAAAATCAACGGCCCCGGCGGGAAAATCGAGCCCGGTGAGACACCGCTCGAAGCCGTCGTCCGCGAGACTCAGGAAGAACTGATCGTCACCCCCCACGCGCCGAGGAAGCTGGGCGAGCTGAGATTCTCCATGTCGGATTGTCCGGACATTCTGTGTCATGTTTATCGTGCGGACGATTTCAGCGGCACCCCCACGGAGACGGACGAAGCGGTGCCAGTCTGGACGGCGCTCGATGCGATTCCCTATCAAAGGATGTGGGAAGATGATCGGCACTGGATGCCGCTCGTGTTAGCAGAGCAACCTTTTCTCGGGCACTTCGTCTTCGAGGGGGAGCGGATGCGCTGGAGCCACATCGCGACCGACGTATCCTGGTGACAAAAAAGGCCGCCCCCCGGATGAGGAGGCGGCCTGACGAGTGGAATGGACTTCGATTAGAGTGCGGCTTTCATCTTGTTGAACTTCGCGTTCATTTGGACGAGTGCGGCCTCTGTTTTTGAGATCTCTTTGCTCAGAGCAAGAAGTGAAGCAAGCTTCGCGTCGAATGCGCTGGAGACGGCACCGGTGGGTGACTTCGCGACCTTTGATGTGGATTTCTTCGCTTTGACTTTTCCGCCAGAACTCTTGAGCCAAGCCATGACGGTGAGTGGGGAAACCTTGAATTTTTCAGCAGCCTTGCTTTGCCCACCGCGCCCGTTGGCGGAGTTGTATGCTGCGACGAAATCGGTGATCTCCGCCTTCTGCTCGTCGGTGTAGCGCTTGCCAACCTTGCCTTTGCCGGACGACTTCGTGGCCTTGGCTGCCTTCGGTTTTTTGGCCGCTTTCGCTGGCTTCGGTGCTTTGGCCGCTTTCGGTGTCTTTACTTTCGCAGCCGCCTTCGGGGCGGATGCTCCTGCTGACTTCAACCAGCTAGCAATGGTGATCTGGGAAATTTTGAATTTTTCAGCAGCTTTGCTCTGACCCCCGCGCCCGTTGGCGGCGTTGTAACTCAAGATGAAGTCGGTGACTTCTTTCTTCTGTGTATCGGTATAGCGGACACTCTTGGAGGCCTTTGGAATCGTAGTATTACTCATGTCTTCGCGAACCTATGAATTGGACCCTCACTAGCAAGCTAAAACTTTGCCCCCACACTCGACACGAGTTTTATCATCACATCTCTAAACAACAGCCGACTCCAAAATGATAGGATTCAAGACAGAGCGGTCCTTCATATCAGTCACCCATCGGTCACAACCGCTCTCCACTCGGGGCCGTGTTACCACACCGCCGAAGCCGATGAACGCATCGACATCCGGCTTGGTTTCCAAGTCCGAAACGCCGTCACCCATCATCAGGACCCGTTCGGGTAGAACGGCCTGTCTCCACTCGCGGATCACTTCGTTCTTCCCGAGATTCCGCGTGGTGGGATAGTCCTCGCCGTATCCTTGATAGGAACCATCATCATGAAAATACAAAGGCACCGCCTCCACATGGGAGATTCCAAGATGATCTGCCAGAGGCCGGATGATGGGTTCGAAACCACCCGAAAGTATGATAGGCAGCCAGCCAGCTGCTTTTAGATCACGGATCAGATCCTCTGCTCCGGGAACGATGGTTTGCACATAGAGTGCGCCGATTTCCTCACACAGGGCGCTGTCCGGGCGGATCAATTCCATTCTCCTAGGAAACACTTCCGTGATGGGAACGTCACCGTTCATGGCAGCATGGGTGAGTTCCACCACCCGCGCGAAAACATCATCGCCCTTCGCCCTCGCGAGTTCATCGATGCCTTCGATGGTGGAAAGTGTGGAATCACAATCGATGAAAAAGAGCTTCCCGCGGGGCTGGGTGGCCGGGTGGATTTGCAGTTCCATCCCTTCCTCAACCATGTCGAACAACTCGATCATCTCGGCGTTTCCCAATCGGACACATCCTTGGCTCGCGGGTTGTCCGAGTTGATGTTCGTGATTAGTGCCGTGGATATAGATGAACCGGTCGAAGGAGTTGGCATTTTCCGGGTCCAGCCCCTCGATGCGGAGGATCCGGCTGAGGACGAGATCGCCTTGATGCGGCTGCCCCGGCTGCCACCTCCCGCAGGCGAGCCGCTTCTTGAAGATGGTGCCGCTGGGTGCTTCGGCACCGATTTTCTCCACGATCCGAAACCGACCGGTCGGCGTGCGGTAGCTATCTTTTGCGAATCCCATGCCCTTGATCGCGGTGGAAATATCATATCGGCGGATGCATGCGTCTGCTTCGATGAGTTTCAAGCTCTGCTCATCGATGGAAACCTCAAGTCGGCGGGTCGAATTCATGGTGGTGTCAGGACAAGCAGGGCGTTATGCCCGCCCATCCCGTGGGAGAGTTTATAGATCGGACCCGAAGCTTCAAGCACCTGATCGGGTAGGTGGAAACCACTCGGGGCACATAGGGCCGGTCGGTTTCGCGGAAGCTGCCGGTCCCGGAGGAACCGGCAGAGGATCACGCTCTCTAACAATCCGCTCGCGCCGATGGTGTGCCCGGTGAACGGCTTTAACAGATGCAAGGTGGGCCGCGTATCCGGAAAGCATGCCCGCAGCACGGCAGGATCCGCCACGGATTGCACCACCGTGCCGGTAGCATGTGGGCATACGGCGGCGGGTGAACCGTGGAGGCGAATCGCTTGCCCGAGCAATGTCGGCGTGCGCCCGCCGTCTGCGGGGATGCCGACTGGATCGCAGGCATCTGCGTTGCACGCATAGTGAAGCAGGCGGGGGTGCTGGCCGTCACTTGGCTCTATGGTCATCGCCGCCGCGCCCTCACCGGGGATGAAGCCTGCGGTGTCCGGGTGATAGGGATCCGGTTCCATCCCGGTGGCCAGCAATCCGGATGCGGCGTAGTTGTCTAACAATAAAGGAACCAGCGGCAGGTCCACCGCCACTGCCAGGGCGCGCGGTGCGGCACCGGAACGCACGAGCATCATGGCGATGCCGACCGCGTCGAGACCGGCGGCGCAACCGCTGGCAAGCACATGATTGGGACCAGTGATCCCGAACTCGATGGTGATGGCGGAGGCTGGCTCGCTATGGATCGTGTTGCTTGCGGCCATCAGCTTGAATGGCCGCCGCCCCGGCCACGGACCGAGCCAGCCCGCCGCATTTCCCCGGCTGGTGCCTACCACTAGCGCGGCGTCCCGCAGATCTTCAGCGGACCAGCCAGCGTCGGAAATCGCTTCCCGCGCGGCATGCAGGGCGGCCATCGTGGCAGGACTCCACTTGCGGTGAACTAACAAGCTCCGTGGCTCGATCCACGCGCCCGGCCGTTGCGCATGCGGGCTGTCGGGACCGAGAAGTTCGCCAAGTTTCCGGAAAGGTGCCAGCCCGGCGATCACCGCTGCGTGGTGGGATGCCACGTCGGCACCCAGTGCGGAAAGGGCGCCAAGTCCGGTGATCGATAGGCTCGGCGGCTTGGACATGGTTAGAGGGTGATCTGTGCGCCGAGCTCGACCACGCGTCCGGGCGGCAGTTGGAAATAGGCGGTGGCTGGCGAGGCATTGCGCGCCATTACCGCGAAGAGTGAGAGTCGCAGGTGGTCCAGAAAGGTCGCATGTTTCCCGACACCGTACGTTTCCCGGCCGAGGAAATAGGTGGCCTTTCCGGGCTGGAAGCGAGCGCTCTCCGGCATCCGCAGTTTGAGCGCGGCGGGCACGTCTGGGGTTTCCGCGAAGCCAAACCGCAGCGTGGCGCGGTGCACGCCGTTGCCGAGATCTTCATAGTCGAGGGTATCGTCTGGATTCGCCACCGGCTGGTCCAGAGTCATCACATGGAGGAGAATCACGCGCTCGTGCAGCACTTGGTTGTGTTTCAAGTTATGCAGCAGCGCCGTGGGCACGCGCAGGTCCTTGCCGCTCATATAAATCGCGGTGCCCGACACGCGGTGGATTTTCCCCTTCCGCAGGTCTTTGAGCAGCATGTCGATAGGCAGTGAATCCTGCATGATCCGCATATACAGGCGGCTGCGGCCCCAGATCCAGATCAGCATGATGCCCATGACGGCGCCGGCGATGAGTAGTGGAAGCCAGCCCCACGGCCAGATTTTCAGGGCGTTCGCGGCGAGGAACGCTCCGTCTAGCAGTAGGAAAACCGTGGTAACCACCGCGGCTTTGAGCTTGGACCAGCCCCAGACATGTTTGGCGGCGGAGAAAAACAGGATCGAGGTGATCGTCATGGTCAGTGAGATGGCGATGCCATACGCGCCTGCGAGCTTTGCCGACGTCTCGAACGTCACCACCAGAAGGATGCACGCCACGGCTAACAGGTGATTGATGATTGGCACATAGACCTGCCCCACGGAATGTTCCGACGTGTAAAGAATCCGGACGCGCGACAAGCATCCCAGCTGCACCGCCTGAGTGGTTAGGGAAAACGCTCCGGAGATCAGGGCTTGGCTCGCGATGATCGCCGCCGCCGTCGCAAGCAGGGTGAGAGGCAGTTGCAGCACTGGCGGTGCCAGCAGGAAGAACGGGCTGCGGATGGCACTCGGGTCCGCAGTCAACAGCGCGGCTTGTCCCAGGTAGTTCAGCACCAGCGCGGGCAGCACCACCGAGAACCAGCCCACCCGGATCGGCTTGGTCCCGAAATGCCCGAGGTCCGCATACAGCGCCTCGCCACCGGTCACCGCCAGGAAGACCGCTGCGAGCAGCGGAAACGCATGGCTCCACTCGCGAACGAGAAACATCACCCCCTCCCAGGGACTCAAACTCCACAACACCTGCGGGTGGTGCCACAATGCCCCAATCCCTAACAACGCCAGCGTGGAAAACCAAATCAACACCACCGGCCCGAACAATTTCCCCACCTGCCCGGTGCCGAACTTCTGGATCGAAAACAACCCCACCAGGATCATCACCGCCAGCGGCACCGTCCAGTGCGCCAGCGCCGGAGCACTCACCGACAAGCCCTCCACCGCGCTCAAAACCGAAATCGCAGGCGTCAGCATCCCGTCTGCGTAGATCAGCGCCGCCCCCGCCAGGCCGAATAACAGGATCTTCTTCGGATCCCTTCCACCCAGCCCTCTCACCGCCCCGCGGATCAATGTGGACAACGCCAAAATCCCGCCCTCTCCCTTGTTATCCAGCTTGAGAATGATGAACAAATACTTCGCGGACACCACCAGGATCAACGACCACACGATCAGCGACGCCGCACCCACCAGGTTCTCCGGGTGGATCGGTGCCCCGTGGTCACCCGAGAAACACTCCCGGAAGGCATAGAGCGGGCTTGTTCCGATATCTCCGAAAACAATGCCCAAGGCGGCGATCGTCGTCACCGCGAGGTGAGGTCTGTGGCCCACCGGGCTTCCGTGAGAGTCATTCATCGTCGCAAAGCGGGTCGCCTGCGGGCGCTTCAAAGCATTTCCCCGGATCACTGACCAGCGAATTTACGCCACCCGCGCCGCCGGGAAAATCCCGATCATAGGTCTTGGCTCGACCGTCGCCGGGACTCACCCTGCCCTCTGATTTACGAATGAGCACCGTTCTGGAAACCATCGATGGCGGCACCCGCTATCTCGAAAAGCGCGGCATCGAGGACGCCCGCCGGAACATGCAAATGCTCGTCGCCCACCAGCTCGGCTGCACCCGGATGGACCTTTACCTCCAATTCGACCGTCCGCTCGAGGAATCCGACCTCTCGCCTCTCCGGGAAACCCTCAAAAAACGTGGCGAAGGCATCCCCATCCAGCACCTGCTCGGCAAGGTCTGGTTCCACAAACACGAGTTCAAGACCGACGCCCGCGCCCTCATTCCCCGCCCCGAGACCGAGGAACTCGCCGAGTGGATCCTCAAGTGGGAACTCCCGGAAAACCAACACATCCTCGACATGGGTTGCGGCTCCGGCGTGCTCGGACTCACCCTCGCCGCCGCCCGTCCCGGCTGGCAGGTCACCCTCGCCGATGTCTCACCGGACGCCCTCGACCTCGCCCGGGAAAATGCCGCCAGCCTGGAAATCCCCAACTCAGCCTTCATTTCCAGCGACCTCTTTTCCGCCATCGCCACCAAGTTCGACGGCATCGTCGCCAATCTCCCCTACGTCCCGGAATCCGACCGCGCCACCCTCGCCCGCGAGGTCATGCACGATCCGGCGCTCGCCCTTTTTTCCGGCCCGGACGGCCTCGACCTCATCCGTCGCTTCATCCCCGAGGCCATGCATTACCTCAAGCCCGGCGGTTGGCTCGTTCTCGAAATCGGTCACGATCAAGCTTCCCAAGTCGCCGAAATTCTCAAAACCTCCGCCTTCACCGCCATCGAAGTGAAAACCGACCTCTCCGGAGTCGCCCGTTTCCCCTTCGCCCGCCGGCCGTGAGGAACTCTCAAATCTCAAATTTCAAATCACCACATGGACAAACTCGTAGTTCACGGCGGCTCCACCCTGCGCGGCTCTATCAATATTTCCGGCTCGAAAAACGCCTCGCTGCCCATCCTCGCCGCCGCGATCCTCACCGGGGAAGACTGCATCATCCGCCGCGTGCCAGATGTCTCGGACACGAACTACATGATCCAGATCCTCAGTGCGTTAGGCGCGGATGTGGAACGCTCGTCCGGCACCGTCCGCATCACCTGTGCCGATATTTCTGAAGAAGCCCCCTACGAACTCGTCCGCCGCATGCGCGCCTCCATCTGCGTCATGGGCCCACTGCTCGCGCGAAAAGGCCGCTGCGTCGTCTCCCTTCCCGGCGGCTGCGTCATCGGAGACCGCCCGGTCGATCTCCACCTCCGCGGCCTCGAAGCGCTCGGCGCGAAAATCGAAATCGAGGGCGGAAACATCACTCTCACCGCTCGGGACGGCCTGCGTGGCGCGGAAATCGACCTCCGCGGCACCCACGGACCCACCGTTCTGGGCACCGACAATGTGATGATGGCCGCTACCTTGGCCGAGGGCATCACCATCATCGAATCTGCCGCCGCCGAGCCGGAAGTCCTCGATCTTGCGAATTTCCTCAACGCCATGGGAGCGAAAATCACCGGTGCCGGCACCCGCCGCATCGTCATCGAGGGCGTCAAGGAACTCAAAGGGGTGGAGCACACCGTCATCCCAGACCGCATCGAGGCTGGCACCTTCATGGCCGCCGCCGCCCTCGCCGGAGAAGGTGTGACTCTCCGCCGCGTCTGCCGCGAGCACATGAAGGCCATCACCACGGCCATCGAGGCATCCGGTCATCGCATCGATTTCAACGAAGCGGGCGATACCTGCACCATCCACCGCAGCGGCGGAGGCACCCACGGTGTGGAAATCAGCACCGCTCCCTACCCGGGCTATCCCACCGACATGCAGGCGCAAATGACTGCCTTGCTCGCCACCACCCCGGGTATCAGCGTCATCAAGGACACCATTTTCCCGCAGCGCTTCATGCACTGTGCCGAACTCAAGCGCATGGGCGCGGACATCAAGGTGGACAACGGCACCGCCATCGTCCGCGGCGTCTATCAGCTTTCCGCCGCGCCCGTGATGGCTTCCGACCTCCGTGCCTCCGCCGCCCTCGTGCTCGCCGCCCTCACCGCCAAGGGCTCCACCGAGATCAGCCGCCTCTATCACATCGACCGCGGCTACGAGCACATCGACGAGAAGCTCCTCATGCTCGGCGCGGATGTCGAGCGGGTCAAAGACCGGTGATTTCATGGGCGGACTTCCCGCGATTTCTCCGTGGTGAGCCCGCAACACGTGATGGCGTAGGCACGAATGCATGATTCTGATATGTTAATAGTCAGGGTATAATACCAATTCGCTAAATTAATATGACTCCGCCGTTTTGTTCGAAGCGTTTACTTGATCGAGCAGCCAGCTTCGACCCACCAAGCGCAATACCGTTGCGGCGTCATCCCAATAGCGCTGCAGGACAGGCAAGGTCGCT
>JBOFET010000198.1:0-3795 GCA_051648225.1 Luteolibacter sp. | reverse complement strand
CGCCGGATATCGCGACTCTCCACCAAGTCCGCCGGATCCGCGTCCGCTTTTGCAAAAACCTCCCCCAGCGAGACCGGCCGCCGCGCCTCCTGCGTCACCCGTCCGGCGGGCGAGATCTCCGCCACGTCTTTCTGGAAGGCCGCCACCGCGCGGTTCACCCGCGCCAGCAGCTGCCAGTGCCCGTGCGGCGAGACCACCACATACGCCTCATCGCTCAAGCCCGTCACCAGAAACCGCAGCCTTTCCTCGCCCCCGGATTCCGGTGGCAACAGGAAAAACGCATCGCCATACACCGCGTCCACCGTGCCCGCCCGCAGCGCGCCGCGCGCCTCGTCGTAGTTCGCAAAAAGCTTCTTCGTGCAAATCCCCGGCAGATCCCGCTTCCATGAATTCGGCTGATTTCCCACCCCGATCACTCCCACCTTCCGCCCTGCGAGACACCCGATATCCTCGCCCTCGAAATCCTGCCTCACCAACACCGCCTTGCCCGTCCGCAAATACGGGTCGCTCATTTCGAACCGCGTCTGATCCTCCGCCGTCACCCCGCCGATGACCAGATCCACATCCCCCCGCTCGCTCACCAGCGCCCCCTTGCTCGTGAATTTAAACAACGCCTCGCCGATCCCGCGATGGCACGCGCCGAAGTCCATCAGCATTTGCAGCCACGTCGGAAACCCCGTCACCAGCGGATTCACCCCCACCATCGCCCCCGGCTGCCGCGCCTTGATCGCCACCCGCGCCCGCGCATGCGCCCGGAAAAGCCCCGGCACCAGCTTCCCCACCGCCTCCGCCTCCGCCTCCACGTCCGATCCCCGCGGCAGCCCCGGCGGCATGTAGTAGCGGCTCTGCCACCACGGCTTGATGTAGCCGAACGTCAGCTGGCTTGGCTCGTTGAAGGTGATCCAGAAATCCACCACTTCTCCCAGCTCCGCCGCCAGCCGGTCCGCATACCGGGCGAACAAATCCGGAAATTTCTCCCCGATCATCCCGCCGCAATCCCGCTCCAGCCACACCGGCCACACGAAGTGGTGCAGCGTCAGCATCACCTTCATTCCATGCCTGCGGATGCACTCCGCCACCTTCCGGTAGTGAGCCAAAGCCGCCTCATCGAAGACCCCTTCAGAAATTTCCACCCGCGCCCATGCCGTCGAGAAACGGAACAATTTGCACCCCATCTCCGCTGCCGCCGCGATGTCATCCTCGTAGCGGTTCGAGAAGTCCGTCGCCCGCCCGCGCGGCGTTAGCCCCTGACAGCGTTCCCATAGATCCCACACATCCTCCCGCTCCGGATCATGAGCTTCCACCTGGTGGTCGGCATTCGCCGTGCCGAAAAGAAATCCCTTTGGAAAAGCCATGGACGCGCCACCTTTGCAACCGCTCCCAGCCGCCCGGTCAAGCAACCATTCGGGATTCCCCGGCCCGACTTCCTGCTTTCCATCCACCGCCGCGCTCCTAGCCTCGCCCCATGTGGTATTTTTTGCTTCTCTCCCTCGCTGCAGCCTGCATCGCCCACGCCATGCCGCCGGAAGCCCGCGAATGGAAATCACCCGGCGGCAGCGTCGTGAAATACCGTTGGAGCGCACCCGCCACACCGGAACCCGGAAAACTCTATCCGTTGATTCTTTTTCTCCACGGCTCCGGCGAGCGTGGCTCCGATAATAAGGCCCAACTCGTCCACGGCGTAATCCCCATTCTCCAAGCTGCGGAAAAGCTCGGCCAGCCCGCCTTCCTCATCGCCCCGCAATGCCCGGAAGACCAATGGTGGTCGCCCATCGACCCGGGGAACAAATTCCTAACCGCCGCTGACCGGCCAAACGCCCAGCTCGATCCCATCGTCGTCCTCGTCCGGGAAATCATGGCCAAGCACCCCGTCGATCCCCAGCGGTTCTACGTCACCGGCATCTCCATGGGCGGCTTCGCTACCTGGGATCTGCTAGGCCGCATCCCCGAGAAAATCGCCGCCGCCGTGCCCATCTGTGGCGGTGGTGATCCCTCGCTCGCCGCCAAATTCAAAGACGTGCCCATCCACGCTTTCCATGGCGAGTTGGACACCGCCGTGCCGGTGGCTGCCACCCGGGAAATGATCGCCGCTCTCGAAAAATCCGGGGGTAAGCCCAAGGTCACCCTCTACCCCGGAGTCGATCACCTCTGCTGGACCCGAGCCTACGAGGATCTCGAGCTGTATCGCTGGATCTTCGCCCAGCGGAAGTGATGCTGGAAGCGCGCCCCAGAGTTCTCTACCAAGTCCGCACATCATCTGCCGTTCCGGCGACCCCGTCCTTGCCCAAGCTGAAGACCGCCACACGCCGGCGTTTGAGCGTTTCCGTGATGCCTCCGCGGGTGACGGTGACCTCTTCGGTGTAGCGGGTGTCCAGGAAGACCTGATAGCCGTGATCCCACGGATCGAAGATTTTGAAGGTGACGGGATCCAGTCCGTTTTTGCCCTGTTTGCTTTCTTTGACTGACAAAAACCGAATGTTCCTCGGGTTCCGCGCAGGGTCTGCGCCCCGCAGGGTTTTCACGAGTGAGACGTCCTTCGATGTATCGGTGATTACAGTCTCGGAAGGCATTGCGCCGTATTCCGTATAGAAATTGTTCACCGCGCTTTCGATCGCTATGGCCGTTGCCATGGCGATGGTTCTGTTCGCTTTTGTAATGGCCGCGTTCCCAGCGGCAAAACCGGCAGCAATCAGAATCGGCCAAAGGATGAGGCCGAGGTAGCCCAGAATGAGTCCGGCCTTGGCAATGCCTTTGCCCGCCAGCTCTCCTCTGGACTTCCGGATTTTTCCTTGGGACAGGTGACCGCAAATGATCGCCGCGATGGAGGCGATTCCCAAACTGATAATTCCTAAAACCCCGAGAATCAGACTCCAAACCGCAAGCTTCGACGTGCGCGGCCCAGGCTCAGTGACGTGTTCGATTCCAAGCAGCGTTTTCAGTGGCGTCCATTCCACAACGTCTTCGTAGCGGGCCTGATCCAATGGAAGCAGCGAACCCGCTCTCAGCAATGACCGAACTATCTCCGGAGAATAAGGCCCCTGTTCGACACCGTCGCGCTGAACGAAAATTTGCATGAGTTTCAGAGTTGACCCATCAATCCATCAGGATGCTGATCCCGAAGCAAGCTGCGAGTCTCGCGTCAGGATCTGTGATTTTGCGAGGTAGGGAGCGGCGACCTCACTGTCGCCTCTTTTCCTCAAACGCCGCGAAGAAAGGGACAGTAAGGTCCCTCCTCCTCACTCCACCAATCAGGACGCACGCCAGCATCGCCCCGTGTTGCCAGTTTCACTTCACACGATCCACCTACTCATCACTTACCGCTTGGATTTCCCTTCATTCCCCTGTTGCTTGGCGGCGGGACGATGCGCTGCTTTTATTCACAGGATTTGGAACTGGAACTGCCTTCGGGACATCCCTTCCCGATGACGAAGTTCCGCGTCTCCAAGGACATGCTGCTCGACGGCGGCATCCTCCGGCCTGAGGAAATCATCGAAGTCCGCGCGGCGGATGTGCATCTCCTCCAACGTGTCCACGAGCGGGATTACATCCAGAAAATCGAGTCCGGCCTGCTCGGGTGGAAGGAGCAATTGCTTCTCGGCCTGCCGGTCACGCCCAAGCTCTATCAGCGCAGCGTGATCGAGGTGGAGGCCACTCGCCTTGCCTGCCACGCCGCGCTTGCCGAGGGCGTCGGCGTCTGCCTCGCGGGCGGCACTCACCACGCGTTCCGCGAGCATGGCGAGGGATATTGTGTTTTCAACGACGTCGCCATCGCCATCCGCGACCTGCAGGACAAGC
>JBOFET010000197.1:0-4460 GCA_051648225.1 Luteolibacter sp. | reverse complement strand
CAAGGCGCGCTGGGTGGCTGGGTCGAGTCGCTCATGGCAGAGGGAGATCTTCGCTCGCTGGTCGTGGACGGCATCATCGGCGGAGTCGGCGGCGTGGTGATGTTCCTGCCGCAGATCATTCTGCTGTTTCTTTTTATCGGCCTGCTAGAAAGCTCTGGATACATGGCCCGCGCGGCCTATCTGATGGACGGCGTGATGGCCCGCGCCGGACTCAGCGGGAAATCCTTCCTGCCGCTTTTCAGCTCCTACGCCTGCGCGATTCCCGGAGTGATGGCCACCCGCACGATCGACTCGGCGAAGGAACGGCTGGTGACAATTTTCGTCGCGCCGTGGATGAGCTGTTCGGCGCGGCTTCCGGTTTATTTCCTCATCATCCCGCTGCTGCTGCATGAAAAGGAAGGCACTTGGAAACAGGCGGCGGTGATGTTCGCGATCTACGCGCTGGGCACGGTCACCGCGTTCATCGTCGCACGGATCCTGCGTGGAAAACTCGGCGAAGACATCAGCCCCGGGCATTTCCTGCTAGAACTCCCGCCCTATCGCAAACCGCAGTGGGGGTATATTTTCCGCCATGTATTGGACCGAGCCTGGTCGTTTGTCAAAAAGGCGGGAACCATCATTCTCGGGCTTTCCATCCTGCTCTGGGCGCTGAGCACTTATCCGAAAAAGGAAGGTGCTGACGACGCGGAAGCACTCGCCCACAGCGCGATGGGCCGCATCGGCGCGGTGATCGAGCCGATGGTGAAGCCGCTTGGGTTCGACGGCCGGATGGGCACGGCGATTCTAACCTCTTTCGCCGCGCGCGAGGTTTTCGTCTCATCGATGGCGATTCTCTATCGGGTCGAGGAAGCGGACGATGAGGAGCAGACGCGCAACGTGCTGCGCGACCAACTCGCCGCGTCCAAATGGCCGGACGGACGCCCGATTTTCACGCCGCTCTCGCTGATCTCGCTGCTGGTGTTTTTCATCTACGCGCTGCAATGCCTGCCCACCAGCGCGGTGGTGGCACGCGAGGCGGGATCGTGGAAATGGGCGGTGGGGCAATTCATCTTCATGACGGGCTTCGCCTACGTGGCCTCACTCGTGGTGTTCCAAACCGGCAAACTCATCGGATACTAACATGGACTGGCAAACGCTCACCGCTGCTGGAGTCGTGACGATCACACTCACGGTTTTTCTCATTCGGCTCGCCCGGCCGAAGAAAAAATCCGGCTGTGGCCATCATTGCGGCTGTGAGAAGACCCCGAAGCCGTGACACGGGCGTTTCCTGCCGGTTTCACCCCTCTTCACGCGCCGGTGCCCCAGTCTCGAAGCGCATCAAGTCGGCGATGAAGGTGAGTGGGATGTGGCCGGTCTCACCGTTGCGGTTTTTGGCAAGCACCAGCTCAGCCTTGCCAGCTTCGGCTTCTTTTTCCTCGGCATCTTCCGCGTAGTAAGCAGTCCGATAGAGCAAGCCGACCATATCGGCGTCCTGCTCGATGGAGCCGGACTCCCGCAGGTCCGACATTCTTGGCACACCGAGGCTTTTCCCCGAGCGGCTTTCCGGACCCCGGTTGAGCTGGGCGAGGATCAGAATGGGAATGCCAAGTTCTTTTGCCAGCCCTTTGATACCGGCGGAAATCTCCGCAATTTCCCGCTCGCGGGAGCCTTCCGCCTGCTTGGTGCGGGATTTCATCAGCTGAAGGTAGTCGATCGCGATGAACTGGATATTCTCGTCGCGCTTCTTTCGGCGGGCTTTCGCACGCAGTTCGTTGATGGAGATGCCAGCAGTGTCGTCGATGAAGAGCTTGGCTCCGGAGGTTTCCAAGGCCGCCCGCTGAATCCGCTGGAGGTCACCCTTGGTGGGCGTGTAGCCGCGGGAAAGCTGGCTCATCGCGAACTTGGAGCGGGAGAAAACGAGGCGCTGCACGATCTGGAACGCACTCATTTCGCAGGAAAAAACCATCGTCGGCTTGCCCTCGGTGAGACAGACGTGCTCGACGATGTTCATCATGAAGGAGGTCTTGCCCATCGATGGTCGCGCGGCCACGACGAACATTTCACCCGCTTTAAGCCCACTGCTCATGCGGTCGAGTTCTTCAAATCCGGTGGAGATCCCCTGCGCTCCCTTTTCGCCTGCGAGCAGTGCCTGGAACTGCTCGATCACCTCGTTGACCGACTGCTTGATGGTCGGCGCACGGTTCGTCTCCGAGCCTTCGCGGATCGCAAGCATCCTCGCTTCCACTGAGTCTAACAAAGACGCCACCTCGTCCGGTGCGTCGTAGGCCTGGGCGATGGCTTCATTCGAGTTCTGGATGATCGAGCGCAGGACGAACTTGTCCTTCACGTGCTGGAGATGGTGGCGGAAATGCCCGGGACTCGGGGCGTAGGTGTAAAGATCCGTGAGCGAGGACGGCCCGCCGACACGATCTAGCAGACCACGGTCCAGCAGGCGCTGCACCAGTGACACCAGCTCCACCTCCTGTCCGTCTTCGAACATCCCGATGAGGAAGCCGAACAACGTCGAGTGCGAAGGCAGATAGAAATGCTCCGGCGTGAGTTTTTCCTCGATCGCCACACCGATGTATTCTTGCGGGTCCTGCAGCATCGAAGATAGCAGGCTTTTCTCCGGTCCCAGCGCATGCGGCAGCGCGCGGGTGACGTCATCCACTGCGGTCGCTCCTTGCTGGAGTTCTGCGGTCTTGCGAAAAGTGGGAGCGGGTTTGGTATCGACGGCCATGGAAGGCGCATAGCCTGACAGCAGGAAAATACCCGGGTCAATCCGGCGGTATGTGTCTAACTTGTGAACAACGTGGAGTCCGCTCCGGCACAAGGAGTTTGGTTCCCAGAAATTTTTCCCGATCCGCCCGGCGAGACCTGATTCGCTTGTCACCCGGGATGCGGTCGGTGCAAGCTCCGCCGCTCATGAAGCGAGTGATCATCCACACCGACGGCGGCTGCAAGGGGAACCCGGGGCCGGGTGGATTCGGCGTGGTGATGGTCTCTGGAAAGCATCGCAAGGAACTTTCCGCAGGCTATCGGCTGACGACGAACAACCGCATGGAACTGCGGGCGGCGATCGCGGCGCTGGAGAGTCTGAACGAGCCTTGTGCCGTGGAACTGCACTCGGACTCGAAGTATTTGATCGATGCGATTTCTAAAAAATGGATCGAGGGATGGAAAAAGCGCGGCTGGAAAACTGCGGGCAAACAGCCGGTGAAAAACCAGGATTTGTGGCTGCAGTTGCTGGCGGCGATCGGCAGTCACCAGATCGAGTGGCGCTGGGTCAAGGGGCATGCCGGCCACCGGGAAAACGAGCGCTGCGACGAGTTGGCGAATCTTGCAGTGGCTGGCAGGAATTTGCTGGAGGACGACGGCTTCGAAGGAACCCGCGAATAAATGGCGGGGAAACAACCCCTCCCGCCCCCCCGATTTTTCTTCCGGGATCGGCTTCTTCTGCTTCACTCCACGCATGAAATCACCGCTCGCCGCGCTGCTGATGACGCTCGTTTTGGTTCTCGCCCCACCCGCTTTCGCCGGGGGGAAAAAAGCGGACAAGGCCTCGATCACCTTCCACATGGAGACCGAGGGCACTGACAATCCGAAAATGATTTTCCCCCAGGTCGCGAATGGCCAGACGCGCTACTTCCGCCGCGGCTCGGAAATCAGCCTGAAGGACGTGACCGCCTTCAGCCCCTTTCCTGCGGAAAACGGCGAAGGCTACGGACTGGTGCTCAAGCTCAAACCCAACGCAACCAACCGGCTGGCAGCCATCACATCCGCGAATCAGGGCCGCTGGTTGATTTCCCAAGTCAATGGCCGCTCCGTCGATGGCGTGCTCATAGACAAGCCGGTGAACGACGGCTTCATCGTCATCTGGAAGGGCATCACCGACATGGACATCGCCATCCTCGACAAGGAGATGCCACGCATCGGCGCCCCACCGAAAAAGAAGAACCTGCTCGGCCTATGATCCGGGGACTCGCGCTGATCCTCTCCGTCGCCACCTTTTCCAGTGCCGCCCCGCTGGAAATCCAATTGCCGACCGAAAATAACCATCTCTTCACCGGCGAGCTTGACCGTTTTTACATGTATGTGAACCGGACCTTCGAGGGCGAAACAAGCCAACCGTGGGAAGCGGGTTCCTACGGGTTTGTCCGCACTGCCATCCGGGTCGGCGGCGAGGTGCTGCTCACCAAATTCCACGAAGGAATCGACATCTCCCCGATCAAACGCGACCCAGCGGGAAATCCACTTGATCTCGTGACGAGCATCGCCGCCGGGCGCGTCGCCTACGTCAGCCCCATCGCCGGACGGAGCAACTACGGAAAATACGCGGTCGTCGAGCACCGCTGGGAAGACTCCTCGGTTTACTCCCTCTATGCCCACGTGGCGGAAATCACCTGCCAGCCCGGTGATACGGTCCATGCAGGATCGGTCCTTGGCCGCATGGGCTACACCGGTGCCGGCATCGACCGGGT
>JBOFET010000196.1:0-11275 GCA_051648225.1 Luteolibacter sp. | reverse complement strand
CTTCGTAGTTCTGAGTCGTATCGAGATTGGTGATTTTCAGCCTAGGCTGGATTTCTTGCATCTGGTCGTCCCAATCTCCTCCTTTGGTACGGGCGGGTTTGGACATGATTGCTTCGATCTTTGTTCCACTGGAAAAGGGAACCTTCGGCTCTTCAGCGAGAAGCGCATGGAGAGGCAAGAAAATGATACTGATGATGGTGATGAATTTCATGTGCTTCCGAGGTGAACTATTATTAGTTTGATGTATTGTGATTACAATGTGGATTCTTTCCAATCCATAGAGCAAAGCAAGTCATTTCGTTTCCACATTGAAATGATAGAAGCACGGGCCACTAATCTTTCCCAATGTCTGGGATTTCAATGATTTGGGCAGCTTTTTTTTGTGGTGCTCCACGGCTTTCTGCCGAGTTCGCAGAGGAAAGGCCCGCTTCACCTTCGCTCGCATCGCGGATCATAAAATTACTCTCACCTGTCGCCACAGACGGTAGTCTATCAATCTCTATCAGCGTGTCTCCCGGTTCTGGCGGGAGATGACGAGTGTGGAAATCACCCCGCACCCCACGATGATGGCGGCCAGGACTGAGCCGCAATATTTCTGAGTTTCGATCTCATCATCGGGTGGCACGTAATCCCGAGCGGTTTCGACGGCGGCAGGCCTCATGAACGGAATCGGCTTTTTCAGCGCGTGGAAAACGATGCGGCGTTCCCTGTCGCGATAGTCGTTCCGGAAGGTCTCCGCCTCCCGCACGAGCAGATCGATTCGCTCATTCACGAAAAACTCGGATGCCGGGCGGGTTTTCAAATCCTCCTCCGGCCAAACCTGCATGGTTTCCAACTCGATGCGTGTGCCGGAAGTGGCGGTGCGGCGGATCCGGTCCACCAGGTCTGTGGCGTCGCCCCGCGAGATCGCACCGGACGCGAGCAGGCGGCGAAGTCCTTCCTTCAGCAGATCGAATCGCTCCAATTGTGATTCATTCATGACCGCCGCCTGCGAGCGCATGCGGTCGATCCGCCGCTGGAGGCGCACCCGTTCGACTTCGAAGGGGTTGCGGGTGGCCTGGTCTGTGATCATGGCTTCGTAGGCGTAGCGCAGTGGCATGATGGAGGCCGGTATGGGGACTCCACCGCGGTCGCGGGCATCCGCCGCATCGCCGAAAAGAACGGGGTTCATTTCCCGATAGGGCACCAGTGCGCCGGCCAACAGCATTTGCGGGACCAGCAGCAGCGGCACGGCGGTGAGTGCGGCGCGTTCGGTCCTAACGATCGAGGAAACTACCAGCGCCATCGCGGTGCCAGTCCACGCGGTGAGCGTCATCCACAGCCAGTGATAGGGAAGCATACCGTCGATTTCCAACAGGTAGTTCCCCACCACCAGATAGATCAGACACTGCGCGGCGGCCACCAGTCCAAGCGCGGCGAGCTTGGCCATGACATAGGAACCCGCACCCGGCTGGCAGTTCCGCTCGCGGCGCAGAATCGGGCGGTCCCTCAGCACCTCAGTGGCCGAGTTCGTCAGTCCGAGGAACATCGCGACGGTGGCGCTCAAAAACAGATAGGCGGGAATGTGGAGCGCGGTGGAGAACTGATAAGAACCCTCCGGTGAAGAGCGCAAGGTGACGGCGATGAGTGCTGCCAGCAGCGGCGCTTCGAGAAACGTGCTATAAATGGTGCCGCGGTTTCTCAGCTTGGAGGATAAGGAGCGGAGGAAATGGGTGGCGAAAACCGCCACCACGGCATGCATCCGGCGAGATGGCTTGGGCGGCACCGGCAGTCGCTCGGCGACTTGCGTCTCGCCGGGTTTGGAAGCGAGACTGCTGCCGAGCTGCAGTGAGCGCATGAGGTTCACGCTTTCGAAGCGCTCCTGCCAGAACGAGGAGGGGAAGCGCCGGGCGGCCCCGGTGTTTGATCCCCCGCCGATTAGACTGAGGGGTGTCTCCAGCACGTCGAAAACAAAGTCCGCTCCCAGCGGGGACTTGGCGGCGACAGAAGGATGGGAGATCGCAAGTTCTTCGCAGGCGTCCCTGAAGTAACCGACCATTTCCGCCGGGGTGCCGAAGTAGGCGAGGCGTCCGCCACTATCTAGCAGCAGGACTTTGTCGAACAGACGGAGCACGTTGGCACCGGGGCGGTGCAGCGAGGCGATGACGATTTTCTCGCGTGCGAGGGAGCGCAGCGTTTCCGCGACGTGCTCGGAGTCCTTGGAGGAGAGTCCGGAAATGGGTTCGTCGAAAAGGAACACCTCTGCCCGGCTGCCCAAGTCCACACCGAGGTTCAAACGACTGCGCTCGCCGCCGGAAATGGTTTTTTCCCCCGGCGAGCCGACTCTGCGCTGGGCGATCGACTGAAGCCCGAGCTCGGCGAGCATGCTGTCCACGCGCCGTTCATGCTCGGCGAGTGAAAGTGCCGGGCGGCGGATTGTCACCGCGTGGCGCAGGTGTTCGCGCACCGTGAGCAGCGGGTTGAGCGCCTCTTCCTGCGGCATGTGGGCAATGAAGGCGACGAGGTGCTCGCGCCGCTCGTAGAGGTCGATGCCGTTCAGCCTGACCGTCCCGCGGGTGGGTTCGCGCTGGCCGGAGAGGACGGCCAGCAGGGTACTTTTTCCGCTGCCACTCGGGCCGATGATGCAGAGCATTTCTCCGCGTTTCACCTCGAAGTTGATGTGGTCCAGTGCCCGTGCATCCGGCCCGAAGTCATGGATGAGATCTTCCACGTGCAGCGACTCGATGAGCGTCCGCTCCTCATCGAGAAAACCCTCGCTGAAACGACAGCGCACCGATTGGCTGCCGGAAAGACGGATCAGCGAACCGTCCCGCAAGGTTGCCGTTTGGCGCACCGGGACACCATCGACGAGGATCGGCCCGTGGCTTTCCCGGACCACCAGCTCACCTTCTGCGTGCTCGGCATCGTAGCGGATGAAGAGGATGGCCTTGGGGGAAAGCTTGGGGCCTAGCAGGAGATCGCCGGCTGAGAGCGCCGAGGCGTCGTTGGACACCAGATATTCCTGCCGGTCGCCCGCCAAGCGGAATCTCCGGGCCTTTTGGGTGGCCTTGCGGCGCAGTTCGTTGATAGACAGGCTAAAGCCGGAGGCGTCGCCCAGCCGTTCGTGATTGTGGCAGATGATGACGTCGTCCTTTTTCAGCGGTCCGAGGCTTCCCGCGTGGAGATCGGTGTCCCGCAACGCCAGGACCTCGGCGTTCAATCCGAAACGGACCCGCAAGGCGCTTTGACGCGTGCGCGTCCTCTCCGCCGTCAGTCCCGCCTCTCCCGGTTCGAGATAAATTGACGGGCTGTTACCGGTGCGTTTGACATCGAGGAAGAACAGCAAGTCTTCGTAGGTGAGGGTCCAGCCGGGCACCACCAGCGGCTGGCGCTCACGCATTCGGAGAAATGAGCCTGTTTCCACCGACCGCCCGCGGATCCACAGCGGGGAGAGGCCGGTATTTCTAACCAAGATCAGGTCGCCTGCCCGATAGACCCGGAATTCGTGATCGCTGGCGGCAGGAGGTAACAGCACATCGGCGTCGTCGCGACCGAAAATCAGGCGCTCGAACGGCAGCTCTTCATAGGTCGGTCCACCTGCATCCCCGCGCATCTCGCGGAGGATGGCTGTGCCGTATTCAGGGCGTCCCAGCCGGCGCATGAAGATTTCGAAGCTCGTCCGGTTTCGCTCCGAGCGCCCGGCCGCGTCCACCAGAGTGAAGAGCTGCAGGCCGAGTGCGAGTTTCCCCTGGTCGTCGAAACTATCCTTGAGTTCGAGGGCGAGTCCTTGCAGCGGCTGTGGAATCCTCACCGCGCGCTGTAGCCGCTTGCCCAGCCAGCCGTGGTCCACTTCGGGAAACGCGCTCCGCAGCATGTCGAGGATCAATTCTGCCTCCAGCGAACTCAGCTCGTCATCCAGGGTCGCAAATGCCGCGAAGGCATCCACCAAGACTCCAACATGGGAGTCCGTGCCCGGCCGCAGGGCTCGCAAGCGGCCGACGCCCGGAATCGCCTGCAACCAGCGCAAATGACGCAGCAGCCGCACTTTCCCCCGGGGGGGGGGCGGAAGGTCTTTCTGAGGCGAGGGTGAATCCACTCCGGGTTTCTTGGCAGACGCCGCGTCTGCTCGCAAGGCTCGTCCAAAAAAGGGGTTTGCTTTTCGCCCCTTTCAGTTATGATGCCCCACGCCCGAACGGCTTCCAGCTGCTGGGATCTCTCACGGAGGCTGGATTTACCCTTCATCTCCTCCGTCTCAAATCGCTCAACATGTCCGATTCACCGAACTCAACTCCACCGTCCAACAACCCAAACCGCAACCCGGGGGACGCCAATGGTTTCAACTGGCGCCTGCTTGGACTGTTGAGTGTGGGAACGATCATTTTGGGCGCAGCTTTCCTGAGTCCGATGTCCAACAAGGTCGTCAAGCCGATGACTTACGCGGAATTCAGCGATGCTCTGAAACAAGGCCGCGTGGTCTCTTCTGGAAAAGACCAAGAGCTGAAAATCGTCACCACGGACACGTCCTATGACGCGACAATCGAAGGATTCGTCATTCCCGCAGCTCAGCCTTTGAAGGACGACGTGCCGCGCAAAGACTTCCAAATCCCTGTCAATCTAACGCTTCAACGCGAGGAAATCAATGCGCTTCTTGGCAACGACATCCGCTTCGAGCAGGTGCAGGCAGCTGACAAGCCGAAGCCAGAGGATGTGGAGGTCATCTCACTGGCCGCACTTCGCACCGCGCTTGCTTCCAACTGGATCGATAAGGAAAGCGAAGGAAACAAGCTTCGCATCCTCACCACGCCCGGATCGGACGATGCGGTGGTGGTTGGCACTCGCTTGGACGCCACGCCGGTCGTGCAACAAATCGACCCATTGACCGGGAAAGTTGCAGGTGCGGTTCCTTTTAAAGTGACCGTTTCCACAGCCATCCAAGGCAAGGATCTCGAAAAACTCGTTCAAGAGAACAAGGCTGCCTACGTCCGCAACAAGGACTACCTCAGCACCGCACTTTTCACGTTCCTGCCATTCCTCCTCATCATCGGCATCCTGTTTTTCCTTTTCCGTCAGCAAATGAAATCCGCAGGACGCGGTGCGATGTCGTTTGGCAAGAGCAAGGCCCGCCTTCTCACGATGGACCGAAACAAGGTCACCTTTAAAGACGTCGCTGGCATCCAAGAGGCGAAGGAGGAGTTGTTCGAAATCGTCGATTTCCTGCGCGATCCCCGGAAATTTCAGAAACTCGGTGGTTCGATTCCGAAAGGAGTGCTCATGGTTGGCTCTCCCGGGACCGGCAAAACGTTGCTCGCGCGCGCCATCGCCGGAGAAGCGGACGTGCCATTCTTCTCGATCTCCGGGTCAGATTTCGTCGAAATGTTCGTCGGTGTCGGCGCAAGTCGGGTTCGCGATATGTTTGAGCAAGGTCGCAAACATGCGCCCTGCCTGATTTTCATTGATGAAATCGACGCTGTCGGACGTCACCGTGGTCACGGTATGGGTGGCGGCCACGATGAACGTGAGCAGACGCTCAATCAGCTTCTCGTGGAGATGGACGGTTTTGATACCCAAGAGGGCGTCATCATCATCGCCGCGACAAACCGCCCGGATGTGCTCGACCCTGCGCTTCTTCGTCCGGGACGTTTCGATCGGCAGGTCACCATTTCACTCCCCGATGTGAACGGCCGCGAGGAAATCCTCCGCGTCCATGTAAAGAAAATCAAACTCGCCGCCGGCGTGGACTTGTCAAAAATTGCCAAGGGAACGCCCGGTTTCTCTGGTGCGGAACTTGCAAACCTCATTAACGAGTCGGCTCTGCTTGCGGCTCGTCGTGGACTCACCGCAGTCACCTTGGACGAAATGGAGGAAGCCCGCGACAAGGTCCGCTGGGGCCGCGAGCGCCGCAGTCTCGCGATGTCGGACAAGGAAAAAACCGGCACTGCATGGCACGAGGCAGGTCACGCTTATTTAAACATGGTGCTGCCACACACCAACCCGCTCCACAAGGTCACCATTATTCCCCGTGGACCCTACCTCGGTGCCATGATGGAGCTTCCGGACGGCGATAAGTATTCCACCCAGAAGAAGGAAGCGCTCGCCAGTTTGATCGTCACCATGGGCGGTCGCATCGCCGAGGGCTTCCACAGCGATGATGTCTCTAACGGTGCTTCGGGGGACATCCGTCAGGCGACTTCACTCGCCCGCCACATGGTCTGTGAGTGGGGCATGAGCGAAAAACTCGGCATGGTCGAATATGGCGAGGGAGACGGCCCGGTTTTCCTCGGTCGTGGCGACATGGGCGGTCGCCGCGCCAACTACAGTGGGAGCACCGCCAAGCTCATCGACGAGGAAATCAAATTTCTCATCGACGACGCCTTCGCCACTGCCACCCGCATCCTCAACGAGGGTCGCGACAAGGTGGAACTCATTGCCAAGGCTTTGCTCGAATTCGAGACGCTCGATGCCAATCACCTCCGGGACATCATCGACTTCGGAGAAATGCGCAATCCTCCGTCTGCCCCCAAGCCGCCGCCGATTCCGGACGATTTGAAAAAGAAACCAGCGCCCAAGGCTACGGAAGAGGATCGTCCCGATGGACCCGGTCCGATTCCAGGTGCCATCGGCGCGCCTGCTTGAACCGGCAGGGCGGGATTTATTCCGTGCGAACCGGATGAGGCTGGAAATCGACCATATCCGCAAACTCCCGCCCGGCTGCTAGGACGGCGAAGTCATCATAAGCGACCTTTTCCGCTGGCGGCCAAAACACTCCGGCCTTGATTTGTCCGGCAACCCAGTCGGCACAGGACTCCGCCGCTTCGAGGTCTGGTGTATCGAAGCCCACCCATTCGTGAATCCCCACATCCGCCTCGGTGGATCGGAGGGTGAAATAACAGGGTGTCGGCAGATGCTCGCCGCGTGCCACCAGGGCGGCGGCATAAAGCGGCAGCTGCAAATTCTGCCAGAGAAACTCCGCAGACTTTCCTTTCTCTTCGCCAGTGAACACAGCTGGGCATTCCCGAGTGACATGCGCCGGAAGCGCGCTCGATGCAGTGAGTTTCCGGCGGTGGGCTTTGTCCACGCCATCGACTTTCCCCGTTTTGTAATCCAACACCCGCAGGTGGCCGGTCTCGCGATGGCGGTCGATCCGGTCGATTTTTGCGACGATCAGCGCTTCACCCACCGGCAGTTCCACCTTGCGCTCCACATCCACCACCTCCCAGCCTTCCTGATAGGCCGCTGCCTGGACTCGGGCGAGCCATACTAGCCGTTGGCGCAAGGACTCGGTCTGGATCCGCACGGCGAGCGGGATCCGCTTGCCGAACCACTCGGCGACCACCCGGTCCAGCTCGGCGGAAAGCCAGGCGTGGATGGCTTCCGGTCTCTCCTCGCTCCGGGCTTCGGGATCGCGGCCCCAGCGCTCTAACACCTCGTGTGCCGCCGTGCCGAAGTCACGGGCATTCCATTCCGTCCGGTTGGGTTCCGGACTTTGCATTTTCAGCACGTGTTTCAAATAGTAGCGAAACGGGCAGGCTAGATAGTCGCCGAGCGAGGTCACGTTCAGCCGCTTCGGTGGCTCGGCCATCCGGGGTGTCCATTTCCAGTCCGCATGCCAGCGTAGCCCGGCCTCTGGCGGCTCGACGTCCTTAAAAAGTGATTTCACCCTGCCGGGCAGATCATCGCGCTCCGCTGCGAGCAGGATTCGTGATGGCAGCAGCGACTCGCCGCCAGCACCGGACTTCCCGCAGAGCACGTCCACCCGCCCGCCGTTGCGGCGGGCTTCCAGCATTGACTGATAGAGAAACGCGTCCCTCGCCGCGCGGTCCGCGTCTTTGATGAGTCCCAGCTTCTCTCGGCTCGCCTCGCTGAGCCATGGCTCGCCGCCGCTTCGGGCAGGGACCTTGCCCTCGTTCATCCCGCAGAGCACCAGATGACGGCCCGGTTCGTGATAGAGTTCCAGCCATCCCTGCACGTCGATCACCCGGTCCGCCGGCGGTAGCGCGGCAGGTGAGGGGTGTTCGGAGAGCATCAGCTCGATCCAGAAGCCGGGTCCTCGTTTTACCCGCTCCATCAGCGGGGCCGCCGCTGCAAACCAGTCTACCATGGTGCTTGCGGTCTCTCCGGTGGTGGGTCCAGTCCGTCCGAGAATCTCTAACATTCGAGCTGTGGCGTGATTGAAATTCTCACTTAAGAAACTGCCACGCCAGTTTTCCAAGGCCTCGGTTGCTTTGAGCAGTTCCTCGGTGGATTCCTTTTCCCAATCGCTGCGGAAGGGTTCTCCGTTGCATCGGTGCCGCAGATCCTCGGTTCTGGTGACCATCCAGCGGTCTCGAAGCTCGGCCAGGCACTTCGCCTTCTGGACTCTTTTCCCACCAACTAACACTCCCGTTTCTGGCAGCGCCAACAAATCAGTCATCACTGCCAGTGTCGGGTCTGCCAGCCAGGCGCACCATGCCCTGAACCACAGAACCAGCCCGCCGGAAGCGACCGCAGCCGCAGGATGAAATGCAGGCCATCCCTCGCGGGTGAAGCAACGGGCGAGTTCGTCCCCGGTTTCCGCATCGGCTGAACCGAGCGCGACCTCGTCGGATGGCGTTTTCATTTCCCCGACCACTCGCAGCGCTTCGACCGCCTGCTGTCGCGGGTCCGCGGCGATCTGCACGGTGCCATCCGGCCACGGCAAAGGGCGTTCTGCCCAAGTAATGTTAGGCTTACCGAGTGGCGAAAAGTTTGTTGCCTCGGTTTCCGGCGCGCCGATCAGGACGGTGATTTGTCCGGGCCAAGCCGTCATCATGCGCTCGACCAGCGGCGGCATTTCCGCGACTCCTGCCAAGACAAGCCGGGAAAAGCCTCCCGGTAACGCCATGCCTTCGGATAGAATCCGGCTGCGACTCCGCTGTCCCCAGGTGCGCAGTTTCCGCTCGACGAGGTCCTCCAGCCTGCCGAGTGCTTCCCAACGCTCGGCCTCCACGGTATCGCGAAGTAGTTTTGCAGCTGTGGAAACCAGCAGTCCGTTTTCCTGAAGTGTTTTTCTCAGCCGGACCATTTCCCGGGCCAGCCCGCCCGCCCAGTTGGGACCCTCGCCGGGTGGCTCGGAAAACAATCGCTCATATTCCGACCAGTCGGTCACGTTTTCCAACACCTCCACCCAGGCGACATGATCAATCCAGTCCGCCGCTGCCTCGTCATCCCGGGATTGGAGGAATGAACCCGGTATGACGAATTTTGGTGCAAGCAACGCACCTGCCACCTCAGCCAGCGCTTCTCGCAGGCGGCGTCCACTTTGAGCCGTGGGCACCACCACCTGCATCTCTGGCAGCGAGTCCCGCCGCTCTAGCAGCCAAGGTATTGCCTTCCTTAAAAACGGTTGGTTCCATCCGAGAAATACGCGCTCGATCATCGGTCCGAGCATTGTCACCGGGGATTCCGGTGGGAATCAAAATGTGCCGCATCCGGTCCGCCGCGCAGGCACAAAAAAACGGATGCCAAATGGCATCCGCTTCAAGCCCGGGCTGTGGAACCTGGAAAATTATTCAGCGGTATCAGTGGCGGCGACGGCCGGTGCGTTCGAGAAACGCCAGCGGATTTTGTTGCGCTTGGAGGCGGAGCGAAGTTTGCGCTGCTTGCGCTCGGTCGGGGTTTCGAATGCGCGGCGGCGGCGCATTTCTTCGAGGATGCCCTCGGAATCCAGTTTAGTCTTGAGGCGTTTGAGAGCCCGATCGACAGGCTCACCTTTTTTCATGGTCACTCCACGCATGCGTTGAATATTGGTTGGTTTGGTTGGTTCCACAGAAAATCCGGGGCGCAGTGATTGCGGGATGCTTCCTGGTTTGTCAACACAGAACCCGCCGGATTCTAGAAAAAGGGGGGCTTGCTATGGGCGGCAAAGTCACGTATTCAACGCCGTCCTGTGGCTATCGGCGCGCAATTGTGCCGACCGTTCGGTTAAACATCCGGCTGCCTCGGGGTTTTAAAACCATAAATCACATGCAGCGCATTCCCTTCGATCGGGTCAATTGGATCACAAGTTCATTCCTCATTGGCACCGCCTTCACCGCCCTCATCGGGGTTCCCATCTACTTGGTCAAAGTCGGCATGGACTGGTTTCAGTTCGGCATGATGTTCTTTTATCTCTGTGCCACCATGATGAGCATCACGGTCGGCTATCACCGCCTGTTCTCTCATCTCTCCTTTAAGGCGAAGATGCCGGTCAAGTTTTTCACCCTTGTTTTCGGGGCCTGCGCTTTCGAGAACTCCTGCCTCAACTGGGCTTCCGATCACCGCCGCCACCACAAGCATGTGGACCACGACGAGGACCCATATGATATTTCCAAGGGGTTTTTCTGGGCTCACATCGGCTGGTTGCTTTTCAAGCTCAATCCGGAACCACCCATGGACAACGTGGCTGACCTGCGCAAGGACAAGCTCGTCATGTGGCAACACAACTATGTCCACTGGATTGGATTCATCGTCGGTCTCATCATCCCGACTGGACTGGGGTATGCTTGGAATTTGAGCCAAGGCCTCAATCCCTGGACCGGTGCGCTCGGTGGATTCCTCATCGCCGGCATTGCCCGCATCGTCATCGCCCAGCATTGCACATTCTTTATCAACTCGCTGTGCCACATGGTCGGTCGCCAGCCGTATTCCACCAGCCACAGTGCCCGGGACAGTGCCGTCATGGCCTTCTTCACCTTTGGCGAGGGCTATCACAACTACCACCACGAGTTCCAGCACGACTACCGCAACGGTGTGAAGCCGTGGCAGTGGGATCCTAGCAAGTGGACCATCTGGACTCTCTCCAAGCTGGGCCTCGTCGAAGGACTTCGCCGCGTGCCTGATGGCCGCATTCTTCTCGCTGAAATGGGCGAAGCCCGCCGCAAGGCACAGAAGGAACTTGCCGCCCTGCGCGAACAACCGGCGCACGGATCCGCCCAACGTGCTGCCGATGCCGTGCACGAAATGGTAGAGAAGCTTTCCGCCAACTATCACGAACTCGAAAAGGCCATCGCCGACCGCGTCCAACTCTCCCGTGACGCCATGAACGCCTGGCAAGACGAGACCCGCCGCCTGATGCGAGATCTTCGCCGCGCGACTGCTTCGGTCTCCGCCTGATGGGTTCCGAACTTCGGAACGCCCCGTGATCGCAGGGTCGCGGGGCGTTTTTTTTTGAAGTGAAACAGTCTTCCCGGCTGTTTCGCTGTGCTCCACCAAGATGCTGGTTGAAAACGTGCCCACCTCAAATCAACCTCCGGCCATGTCCGTCAGCCGATTGTCCATCCCTCAATACGCCATGGCTCTC
>JBOFET010000195.1:0-1400 GCA_051648225.1 Luteolibacter sp. | reverse complement strand
GAGTGGTACAGGCCGCACATCACCACGGCTGGAAGATTGTTAGATGAAGTCACCGCCGGGACGTCATTGGAAGCGCCACTCGCTCCAGTCCTTGCAGCGATTCGAAAAAACCAAGCGTGAGCGTCAACTATCAACTCAGGCTGTGCGTGTGGTTTGCTGCGGCAGTGACGACACTCGTGGCTTGGAAATGGATGCCCGGCACCCGCTTGGATCGAGCGGCGTTCGCGACGGTGGCACGCGGCTCGGCGAATGGACCGCTTTTCATCTCGGGGGCGGGTAGTCATTCACAACCTTGGACACTGCAGACGTTTTCGTCGAATTCGAAACCCGACCAGCGGCAAGCTCCCATCATCGTTTCCTTGGGGGATGATCTTGAGGGGTTTTTCCAAAGCAGCCCGCCTGCGCCGATCGATCTCGCAGTGATTTTTTCAAATTTCCAGCGCCTCGGAGCGGAGAAGGCCGCCACCGCAGCGGTATTTGCCTGGGAAGAACCGGATCCCATCGGGCTGGCTGCCTTTGAAAAATCACTGACTGGCTTCGATTCGCTGGTCATGGCCGCTCCACTCTCGCGCGGCGTGGTGGCAGCGCAAATGCCACCAAGCTTGCGGCGGGCATCGATTCCCGCCGATCGAGTTCATGGGGACATCTCCAGCCTGCCGCGCGTGAACCGCCTGCCGATCCCCGGAGTGATCCTCGGCGGAGAAACCACCATCGCCGGATTCTCCGTGCTGGAGTCGGAACCCGCCTCCCCGCTTCTGCCACTCTTGGCCCGGTGGGAGGACCGCGTGGTGTTTTCGTTTCCTTTACTCACCGTTCTCCAACGGCTCGATCTTCCGCTGGACGGCATCGAGGTGCGACTGGGGGCATATCTCAAACTCGGTCCGTCCGGGCCGATCATCCCGATCAATGATTCCGGTCGCATCGCCATGCCCGTCAAGTCCATGGCGGCCTATGCCGAAATTTCCGCAGAAGCATTGATCGACGGCGGGGACGACCTTTTTCCCAAACAAGCGCCGGACCCGGTCATCCTGCGGGACGACCAGAGCGCTTCGGAACCCGCCACAAGGGCTTTCTCACGCGGTCTTTCCGCCACCATCGCATTCATCGCATCCAGCGGAGGACTCACCGAGGCCGGCGAATTCCGGAGACTGCCGGAAAGTTGGGAAATCCTCTTTCTATCAGGGGTCGTTCTGATTCTTCCCACGCTGTGCGCCGCGTCCCAATTCGGGAGATGTCTCGGCATCACAATCATGCTTGGAGCGGTTCTAACCGCGCAGTGGGTCGCGTTCGGATTAGCGTCCACATGGCTTCCAGGCCTCCCCGCATCGGCAGCCATACTGATTGCTCCGGTCGCAGCCAAATTCGTTCGATTGAGATTTCCCGACGCAGTGCGGGTTCCT
>JBOFET010000194.1:0-1840 GCA_051648225.1 Luteolibacter sp. | reverse complement strand
CATGTCCTGGCAATCCTACCACCAATCGCTTCTCCGCTACCCGCAACTCGGTTTTTCCCTCGATCTCTCCCTGATGGATATCGAGCCAAGCTACATCGACGCTCTCTCGCCGGAGATTTCCAAAGCCTTCGCCGACATGGTCGCTGTCGAGTCCGGTGCCATCGCCAACCCGGATGAAGGCCGCATGGTCGGTCACTACTGGCTGCGCAATGCCGACCTCGCACCCACCGCAGAACTCAAAAAAGCCATCACCGAGCCCATCGTCGCGCTCAAGAATTTCGCGGAGAAAATCCACACCGCAGCCATCACACCACCCGGCGGCGGCATCTTCCAACAAGTCCTGCTCATCGGCATCGGCGGCTCCGCGCTCGGTCCTCAGCTCGTCTCCGAGGCGATCGGCCAGAATGCGAAACTGCCACTCCATTTCTTCGACAATACCGACCCCGCCGGCATGGACACGGTCATCGCGAAACTCTCCGCCATCGGACTCGCGAAAACCCTCGTGCTCGTCATCTCCAAGTCCGGCGGCACTGCGGAAACGCGCAATGGCATGCTCGAAGCCAAGGCCGCCTATGAAGCCGCCGGCCTCGACTTCGGTCGCCACGCCTGCGCCGTCACCGGCACCGGATCGAAACTCTATCAATACGCCACACTCCACGGATTCATCGCCATTTTCCCCATGGAAGACTGGATCGGCGGCCGCACCTCGGTGCTCTCCACCGTGGGCCTTGTGCCCGCCGCACTCCAAGGGCTGGACATCAACGCGCTGCTCGCAGGAGCCGCTGCCATGGATGTGGAAACCCGCAGACAGGACGTTCCTAACAATGCCGCCATGCGACTCGCACTTGCCTGGCACCACGCCACTAACGGCAAGGGCGAGAAGGACATGGTCGTCCTCCCCTACAAGGACTCGCTCGTGCTGTTTTCCAAATATCTCCAACAGCTCGTCATGGAGTCGTTGGGCAAGGAACACGACCTCGACGGAAAGGTCGTCAACCAAGGCATCGCCGTTTATGGAAACAAGGGAGCCACCGACCAGCATGCTTATATCCAACAGCTCCGCGACGGGGTGAACAACTTCTTCGCGATCTTCATCGAAGTGAGAAAAGGCCGCACTGGCCCCAGCATCGAGGTCGATCCCGGCACAAGCTCCGCAGACTATCTGCAAGGCTTCCTACGCGGCACTCGCAAGGCCCTGCATGCCGCCGGTCGCAAGTCGGTGACGCTCTCGCTGCCGGAGGTCACCCCTTTCCACCTTGGACTGCTCATCGCTCTCTTCGAGCGCACCGTTTCGTTCTACGCCTCGCTCGTTAACATCAACGCCTACCATCAACCGGGCGTCGAAGCCGGGAAAAAAGCCGCCGGAGCCTTCCTTGAGACGCTCAACCAAGTCCGGGGCCGCCTCACCGCCACCGCCAAGACCGCCGGGGAAATCGCCATCGAAACAGACGCCGATCCCGAGGACGTCTATCACTGCCTCACCCATCTATCCGCGAACGGCGAGGTCCAAATCTCACTCGGCGCAACTCCGGCAGACGACAGTTTTCAAATCTAGCATCCCAAAAAACCCGCTTTGGCGCGTTGCGTTTAGTTCAGACTGTCTCAGATGAAATCCGGTGCGCCCAAAATCGGAGATCTCTTCATTTTCTCCGTTGAAGCCATTCTCTTTCAGCGGAATCCGGGGATTTCCTCGCTTCCTATGGAAGCGCTGATTAAAGGCGCAAGTCCGCTCAAAGATTCTTCATTGAGATTTCGGAGGCTTCCGGGATCGCCGGAAGCCGGTTCCAAGATGGGCCTTCTTGGTCCGAACGGCCCCATCCGATGCTTTTGTTGACGGGTT
>JBOFET010000193.1:0-1318 GCA_051648225.1 Luteolibacter sp. | reverse complement strand
ACGTGGTCCGAAGAGCGCGAGGAAATCGTCGCCCGCGACTGGACACCGTGTGTTTCCTCGATCGAGGAAGCGGCGCAGTTCAATGACCTCGCCGCAGCGCGGGGCGTAAGGCTCAAGGTGCATCTGGCGGTGGACACTGGCATGGGGCGGGGGGGATTCGTGGCAGAGAATTTACCGGAAAAACTCGCGCGGCTGGAGCGCATGGAGAATCTGGAAATCGAAGGTATCGGCTCACATTTGCCGTCGGCGGACGAGGACGAGGAGTTCACGTTGCGGCAGTTCGCGCGATTTCAGTCGATCATCCGCGATCTAGGCGGCGAGGCGCGATTCAAGTGGCGGCATCTGTCCAACAGCGCGGGTCTGCTAGGCTATCCGCAGGGCGGCTGCAATCTCTCGCGCCCGGGGCTGGTGCTTTACGGTGTCTCTCCACTTCCGGGGTTCCAGGAAAAGCTCGGCACCGTGATGACCTTGAAGTCGCGGGTGACGCTTGTCCGCATGCTGCCGGCGGGACACGGGGTTTCTTATGGCCGGCAATTCGTGACCACCCAGCCCACGCGGGTCGCGACCATCGGCATCGGCTACGGGGATGGCTACCCGCGGCATGTCTCGGGAAAGGGGGCGGACGTGTGGATCCGTGGTCGCCGCCTGCCGATCCTTGGCCGGGTGACGATGGACCAGATGATGGTGGATGTGACCGATGCCGAGGAGGTGATCGAGGGCGACGAAGTGGAAATTTTCGGCCCGCACATCTCGGTCGTGGAAATCGCGGAGAAGGCGGAAACCATCGTCTGGGAGATTTTCACCGGTATCACGCCGCGGGTGATGCGGTGTTATTCGGTTTCACATGAGGATTTGTGATTTTGCGAGATGAGGAGCGGCGACCTTACTGTCGCCTCTTACTCGGCTGTTATCGAAGAGAGGGACAGTAAGGTCCCTCCTCCTTCCACAAAAACGATGGTGGGATTCAAAGCATGAATCCCACGGGATTGCTGGTGCTGCCGGGATGGTAAAACTCCCCGATGTTCGGCAGCACCATTTCCATGTCGCCCGAGGAGACACCGAACCAGCGCAGCAACTCGCAGAAATACTCGTCTGCCGAGAGTCGCGGCAGGAGGCGGCCGCCGCGGCCGATGTCGTCATCGCCCTCGATGACGAGTGAGGGGAACGCGCCTTTGACTTGGCCGCCGCGGATCGGGCCGCCCATGACGAGCTGGTTTCCGCCCCATGCGTGGTCGGTGCCTTGGCCGTTAGAGCGCAGGGTGCGGCCGAAATCGGAACAGGTGAAGGTGACGACGTCGTCCGTGAGTTGCAGGGCTTC
>JBOFET010000192.1:0-1445 GCA_051648225.1 Luteolibacter sp. | reverse complement strand
AGCGGCAGATTGGGGCCAAGGTGGTCGGGACCGCTTTGGGCGGCAGCGCGGGCGGCGGCCTGCATGGCGCGCATTGCATTGAGTGTCTGGCCATTGCGTTGCAGGATATCCCGCGAGTTGGCACGTGCGGCCTCCGTGGCGGCGCGGGTGAGCGCTCCACCACCAGCGGCGGCGGAGGGCGCGGTCCCGGCGGCTGAGGCATTGGGGCGGAGGATGTCGCGCGCGTCGGAATTCAGCCCAGTTAGAAACACCGCAAGACCGGCAAACACCGGCGCCCCATAACAGAGGGGTGCGCCGAAAAGTGGAGTGCTGCGGAAACGAAAACGTTTGGGCTTCATGGGAAAAATACGATGGAGAAAGTGGTCGGCTCAGGGCTTGGCAGCCGTTTTCGTAAGCTCAATTTCGTTGATTGCAAGCGGGTGCTCTTTCAACAGATCTGCAAGGTATTCCTGACGCTTGATGCGAGAACGATCCGCCCGCAGTTGTGTGACGAAATTGTCACGGATTTCGTCCAGCGCCGGGGTGCGAGGTTCGCGCACATCGAGCAATTTGAGGATGTGCCAGCCGTCCTGAAGCTTGATGGGTTCGGTGACGGACCCTTTCGTTAGATCGGGGAGCTTGGCGCGGATTTCCGGCTGGATTTGATCTTCGGTGAGCCAGCCAATTTCGCCACCCCGGGCGGCACTGGTGGCCTCCTCGCTGGTGGCGCGGGCGATAGCGGCGAAGTCGGCGTGTTTGGCTTTCAGTTGCTTTTGCACGCTGTCGAGCTTGGCCTTGTCCGTGGCGACGTAAACTTGGGCGAGCTTGTAGCTGCGAGGGATGATGAGCTTGGACTTGGAGGCCTCGTAGGCGTCGGTTAGTTCCGCCTCGGTGGGGTAACCGGACTCGGGTATCGAGGCGTTTTGGAGATAGCTCTCGGTGAGCGCGGCCTCGCGGGCACGAACGAGCTTGGTGATGACAGCGGGATCTTGATCCCATTTCTGATCAAGCGCCTGCTTGAGAACGAGGCGCTGGACCAGCAAGGCACGGACGAACTGGCCGAGAGCGGCAGGGTCCTTGGCGAGGGCGTCTTGCTGCTCGGCATCCAGACCAGCGATGATTTCGCGGATCTCGCCGCTGGTGATCTCGATGTCACCGGCCTTTCCTAACACGGGAGCGGGCTGTGCATGGAGAGCAACATTCGCTAGCAGAAGTATGGCGAGGCGTTTCATGGGATGGAACGGGAAACAGGGGAATCATGATACTGATGATTCCCCATCTTCCCATTTTAGTTGGCCTTGGGTGCCTGGATTCTGTTGTCGAAGATCTTGTCCTTATAGCCTTGGACTTGGTTCTCGATCTTCACGCGGGTGGTGCCAATGAACGGCTCGCGGGCTCCGAGGGCTTTGCCGAGCGCGTAGCTTTCGTAACGGTCGAGGATTTCGTTCGAGGTGTTGAACAAGCTG
>JBOFET010000191.1:0-21580 GCA_051648225.1 Luteolibacter sp. | reverse complement strand
GGAGGCGGGCGGCGTTCTGGAGGGTGAGGCAGTCGGCGTAGAGGGCGTTGGCGGCGATGGTTTTTTCGTTGGTGAGGCCGAGTTTCTCGTCTTCGGCTTCGTCCTGCTCGGGGGCGACTTCTGCGAGGGCGGCGATGGCCTGACCAAGGGCGGTGGTATCGGCGGGAATCCAACCTTTGGCTTGGAGTTCGGCAGCGTATTTCAGCGAGGCGGCGTGTGCTCATGGTCGTGGTTCTTTTTTCAGCTTCGGAACGCTGACAAGAAGGGATTTCCTCAGCATTGGGAAACTGGTGATAAGAACGTCACGGCGTGGATCACTGGAGCTTGGATTGACCGGGTTTCTGTGGGGGTGGGTTTGAAAAAGATTCGAATTGAAAGGGTTGTGACTTTGCTGGCAATCGCGGAAGAGCTGCTGCCAATGGCGGAACGGCTGCTGGCAATGGTGGAGGCGTAACTGGCAGTCGCGGAACGGCTGCTGGCTGATGCAGAGCCGCAACGGGCAATCGTCGAGAGATTGCTGGCAAAAGCGGAGGCTCTGCTGGCAAGTGCGGAGCGGCGACTGGGGATGGTGGAGCGGCTACTGGGGATCGTTGGGCGGCTGCTGAAAGGGTCCGAACGCCTGTTGGCGATGACGGAGACGTTCCGAACATGGTCTGTGGTGGGACGCTGCCGCGATTTGAAATGGGATTCAGGCTTGGCGGTTGGAAACCGCTGCCACGGCGTCGGCGATGCGGAGGCCGTCCATGGCGGCGCTGACGATGCCGCCGGCGTAGCCCGCGCCTTCGCCGCAGGGGTAGAGGCCGTGGATTTCCGGGTGCTCTAAGGTGTCGTCGCTGCGGGGGATTCTGACTGGGGAGCTGGTGCGGGTTTCGAAGCCTAGCAGCAGCGCTTCTTCGGAAATGTAGCCGCGCATCTGGCGGCCGAAGAGTTTGAAGCCCTCGCGCATGCGGCTGGTGATCCACTGCGGGAGCAGTTCGTGCAGCGGGGCGGACTTGATGCCGGGGAAGTAACTGGTGTCCGGCAGGCTGGGGGAGATTTTGCCTGCTAGGAAATCGGTGGCGCGCTGGCCGGGCGCGACTTGTCCGCCGCCGCCGGCTTGTTTGGCGGTGCGCTCGAGTTCTTTTTGGAAAACGAGACCGGCGAGCACGCCGTGTTCCTTGGCGAGGTGCTGGACGTCCTCGGGCTCGACGGTGGCGACCATGCCGGAGTTGGCGAAGGGCGAGTCGCGGCGGGAGAGGCTCATGCCATTGACGACGACTTCGTCATTCTCGGTGGAGGCGGGGACGATCCAGCCGCCGGGGCACATGCAGAAGGAATGCACGCCGCGGCCGCGGATCTTGGTGGCTAACCGGTAGCGCGCGGCGGGCAGCAGGCGCGGGCGCTCCTGGCCGAAGTCGAGGTGATACTGGGTGCGGTCGATGAACGGCTGCGGGTGCTCGATGCGGAAGCCGACGGCGAAGGGCTTGGGTTCCAACAGGATGTTCCTGGTCGCTAGAAGTCGATAGATGTCTCGCGCGGAGTGGCCGGTGGCGAGGATGACGGAGTCCGCGAGGATTTCCTCTCCAGAGGCGGTGAGCACGCCGCGGATGTGGTTTCCGGTGATGAGGAAGTCGGTGACTTTGGTTTGGAAGCGGACTTCACCGCCGGCGGCGAGGATGGAGTTGCGGATGGCTTTGACGACGTTCGGCAGCAGGTTGGAGCCGATGTGGGGATGGGCGTCGGTGAGGATTTGCTCAGGTGCGCCGTGGGCGACGAGCACTTCGTAAACCTTGGCGACGGGGCCGCGCTTGGTGGCGCGGGTGTAGAGCTTGCCATCGGAGAAAGTGCCGGCTCCGCCCTCGCCGAAGCAGTAGTTCGACTCCTCGATGACGCGGCCTTCGCGGAGCAGCGGGGCGAGGTCGAAGCGGCGGGCGCTGGCGTCTTTGCCGCGTTCTAGCAGGATGGGTTTCTGGCCGTTTTCCAAGCAACGCAGGGCGGCGAAGAGTCCGGCCGGGCCGCAGCCGACGATGATGACGGGGCTGGCGTGTGAGGACAGGGGAGGAACGGACCAGTGGGGGATTTCGTCGGGTGGGAGCGGAGAATCGAGCGCGACGTCGAGGCGGAGCTGGACTTTGACGGCGCGCTGGCGGGCGTCGATGGAGTGCTTCCGAAGTTTGATTCCACCGATGCGGCTGACGGGGATGCCGAGTTTGACGGCGGCGGCTTGGCGGCGAGAGTCGTCGTCCTCGGATTTTTCCAAGGGCAGGACGACGTCAACGGTGTCGATGAGGGGTTCCACGGGATGCTGGAAAACTTAGCTGCGGATGGGGCGCTTGCGGCCTTCGTCATCGACGCTGACGAAGGTGACGTTAGTGGAGAAAATCGGAATTTGACCGGCCTTTTGGTCGAAGACCTTCACCGCGTAAGTGGCGCTAGTGGTCCCTTCACGAGCGCGGTTGCAGGAAATCTTCAAAATGGTGCCGTCGCGCACGCTGTGGTGAAACTCGACGGTGTCCATGGCTACGGTGACGAACTGGCAGTGCGGGTAGTCGAGGCTGGCGGCGATCCACGAGGCCTCGTCCACCCAGGCGAGGAGTTGGCCGCCGAAGACGAAGCCGTAGTGATTCAAATCGGCAGGGAGGACGAGACGGTGGGTTTCCATGGTGTCACCAGCGGCGGCGTTTCGCGTCCTTGTAAACCAACGCGTCGAGCGAGTAGGCGCCGCCGCCCGAGAGGATGATGGAAATCATGGGGATCAAATACATGATCGAGAGTTCCTTGGTATCGACGAGTGTGGGCGATGACTGGAACCACGGGGCGGCACCAAGTGCGCCGAAGGCGGCGACGACCATGGCGAATCCGAGAATGAAGGCGGCCGGGCGGGTGGCGAAGCCGATGATGACGAAGGTGGCGGCGACCACCTCTGCGCCGATGCAGGCGAGCAGGCTCATGGAGGCGAAGCGGTCCGGCAGGAAATCCGGCACGTAGAAGAAGTCCTTACGGGCGGCGAAGTTTTCGATTTTCGGGATACCGTGGCCGATGATCATCATGAGGCCGACGAGCACTCGCAGGACGAGGATGCCGAGTGAGGCGGTCGCGTCCCGGGTCCCACAATCGAAAAAGAACTTTTTCATGAAGCCGTCTTGGGGGAATTTTTGGCTGAAATGGTGATTCGTTTCAGCCTGTCGTCTCCCTGCGGCGAATGGGAAACGATCTGCGGGTCATCGGCGAGGATATTGTGGACCATGCGCCGGTAGTAGGCATTGAGCGGGCGCATTTGGAAGGACTTGCCGGTGGATTTGACGCGCTCGGCGACGCTTTGGATTTCCTGCCTGAGCTGGTCTTCCTGGATCGAGCGGAAGTACTCGCAGTCCACCTTGATGCGCTCGGCCTTGGGGAGGTGGCGGCGGAGGATGCGGTTGACGAGGTATTGCAGGTCATCGAGGCGGTCGCCTTCCTTGCCGATGAGGATCTCGCTTTCTCCGGAATGGATCTGGAGGCAGGGTCCGTCGTGGGTTTCCTGAGTCTCGATCGTCGCCGTGAAGCCGAGATGCCCGAGCATCGTATCGAGGATTTTTCCCGCTGATTCCACCGTTGTCATGGCGGGAGTCTAATGACATCGCGCCCGTGGTCAACCAACAGAGATGTCTCCGGCCTCGAAAAGACCGCCGATCTCCGCCGCGTGTTCCGCGAGGCGCTGTCGCTCGGCGGGGGTGAACTCGTAGGGCGCGAATTTCCCGATCCCGAGCGTGCCGATGACCTGGCCGGATCTGCTGGAGAAAACGGGCACTGCGAGCGAGCCGGAGACGCCGGATTTCTTCGCGTCTGGCTTGGCGACGCCACCGAGGTCTTGCTGGAGATTGCAAAGTTCGACCGCTTCTCCGCGCTCGGCGGCGGCTCCGGCGATGCCTTTTCCGAAGGGAATCGTGGAAATCTTATCCATCAAGCTCTCCGGCACGCCGATTTGGCAGACCAGCCTGAGCAGCCGGTCACCTGCGGTTGCTTGGTGCAGGGTGCCGGTCTGGCAGCCGAAGGATTCGAGGATGTCGGCGAGGATGCTGTCCCAAGGGGCGTTAGTATTCATTTCCCGCAAGATATCAGGTGTTAGTAAATCCGTCACTCGTCGATTTGGTCGGAAATTCGGGCTTGGCAAGATTGGGGATATCCTCCAAACCAGCAATCGTATGCGGGAAACCCAAGTTCTGCCATCCCCCTCTGCGGTCAGCTTGGTGGCCTGTCCCGCTGTGGACCGCAGGACCCGCGTGACGGAAGAGGCATACGGTGAAATGCCGGACGGGCGGAGTGTCAGAATCTTCACCCTCACCAACGCTCAGGGGCTGATCGCGCGAGTCACTGAATACGGCGCGATCCTCGTCTCGATGGAGGTGCCCGACCGATCCGGGAAATCCGCCGACGTCACTCATGGCTACGACACTCTGGCCGGTTGGCTCACAAACACCTCTTACTTCGGCGCGACCGTGGGTCGCTTCGCAAACCGTATCAAGGGCGGTAAATTCACTCTCGATGGCAATGAATCCACCCTCGCCACCAACAACGATCCCGGCGGCATCCCATGCCATCTTCACGGCGGGCTGGTAGGCTTCGACAAAGTGCTCTGGGCGGGCAAGGCGATCCCGGATGGGGTGGAATTTTCCTACACCGCAAAGGAGGGTGAGGAGGGCTATCCCGGCAATCTCGCGGTGACTGTCGTCTATACCCTCAACGACCAAAACGAACTCAAGTGGGAAGCCACGGCGACGACCGATGCTCCCACAGTGGTGAACGTTGTGCATCATTCGTATTGGAATCTATCAGGAGATCCGACTCGGTCGATCAACGACCACCTCCTCACCCTGAATGCTGCGCATTTCCTACCAACAGATGCGGGCCTGATCCCGACCGGGGAACGGGTGTCCGTGGCGGGCACTCCGATGGATTTCACGCACCCGACGGTGATCGGCGAGCGGGTCGATTCCGACTTCGAGCCGCTGAAATTCGCGGGGGGCTACGATCACGCATGGGTGCTGGAGAAAAGTGACGGAGTGAGGCTCGCGGCTCGTGTCAAAGATCCGAAAACAGGGCGGGTGATGGAAGTATTCACGAACCAGCCTGCGGTGCAGTTCTATGGCGGAAATTTCCTCGGCGGTGCCATGGGGAAAGGCGGCGTGATGTATGCCAAGCGCTCGGCGCTCTGCCTCGAGACCGAGGGATTTCCCGATGCTCCCAATCACGCGAACTTCCCATCAGCCGTGCTCCGTCCCGGCGAGACCTATCGCCACACGATGATCCACAAGTTCACTGCGGAGTGATTTCTTCGCGCCCGATTCTCAGTTAGCAGGATGTCCTCCAATTACATCCACCTTAGTTAGAACCCAAACAACCACATGATGACGATACCTACCCTTCTTCTCGCACAGACACCGGTGGAAACCGGCGCCATGGGCACTCTCGACATGGTCCTTTTCTTTGTCGCCGTTGTCGGCGTCATCGCTTTCGGGATCTGGCAAGGAAACAAAGAATCCGTGGGCGAGGCCGAGTCCGGCGGCGCTGCCGGCTATTTCCTCGCCGGGCGCGGACTCACCTGGTGGCTGGTGGGCTTCTCGCTCATCGCTGCTAACATCTCGACCGAGCAGTTCGTCGGCATGTCCGGCCAGGCGGCGGATTGGCTCGGCATGGCCATCGCCTCCTACGAGTGGATGGCGGCGGTCACTCTGGTGGTGGTCGCCTTCGTTTTCCTGCCGAAACTTCTGCGCTGCGGGATCTACACCATCCCGGAGTTTCTGGAATATCGCTACGGCGTGGTCTCCCGCACGGTCATGGCGATTTCCACTCTAGTCATTCTGGTAGGCGTGCCGACCGCTTCCGTCATCTACTCCGGAGCCAAAGTGGTATCGGTGTTCTTCGCCGGGCAGCAGGTTCTTGGCTTGGATCTCGGCTCGATCACCGTCGGTTGCTGGATCATCGGTCTGTCTGCGGCGGCTTATGTGTTTGTGGGTGGCTTGAAGGCCTGCGCGTGGACTGACTTAATCTGGGGCGCGGCCCTCATCGTCGGCGGGGCGGTCGTCATGTGGCTGGCACTTTCGGCGATGAAAAATGCCGATCCACAAGAGCTCATGGCGACCAAGGTGGCCAACTCTAGCGCCACCTTGGAAGATATCGAAAAAGCGAACGGCTGGGATCGGTTCATCCTCCTCAACGACGGCAAAGACGGCGAAGCGGTGGCCGTCGAAGGTGAGAACATGTCTGGCGGCAAGCTGCACATGATCCGTCCCAAGTCCGACCCGGCGATTCCTTGGACCGCTCTCATTCTCGGCCTGTGGATTCCTAACTTTTTCTACTGGGGTCTCAACCAATACATCGTGCAGCGCACCCTCGGCTCGAAGTCCCTCGCGGAAGGTCAGAAAGGCATTGTTTTCGCCGCTGCTCTGAAGTTGATCATCCCCTTCGTGGTCGTGATTCCGGGGATTCTTTGCTTCAATCTCTACAGCAAGGATCTGCGCGCCGAGGCGATGAAAAAGAACAACGTGATTCTCGCCGCCATTGGGACCGCGGATGAAACGGGGAAATTGAAAGTTCATCCAGTCACTGGCAACTTCGCCAAGGTGGATCCGGAAAACACCGTCAAGGTGATCGAGCACAATGCCCGCGTTCTCGGCGAGAAGGTGGACATCGCCGGAGCCACTCCGGAAAAACTCACCCAGGTGAATACCGACCTGTTAGCTTTGGCCGCCACCAAGAAGGTCGCCGTCGGCACCAAGTTGATCGGCTATGACTATGATGCCGCATTCCCTCTGCTACTGCGCAAGTTGTTGCAGCCCGGTATCACTTGGTTCGTGCTCGCAGCGATCTTCGGCGCGGTGGTTTCCTCGCTGGCGTCGATGTTGAACTCAGCCTCCACCATCGCCACGATCGATATTTACCAAAAGCTCAAACCAAGCAGTTCCCAAGACCAATTGGTAGGAATGGGGAAATTTTTCACCGTCCTGTTCGTCCTGATTTCCTGCCTCATCGCTCCGAACCTCGGCAATCCCGCTTTCGGCGGCATCTTCACCTTCATCCAAGAGTTCCAAGGCTTCATCAGCCCAGGAGTGCTCATGGTCTTCCTCTTCGGATTCCTGGTGCCACGCGCTCCACGTTTCCTTGGCTGGCTGGGCATCCTCGTGAACGTCGTGCTCTACGCCTACCTCTACCTTTTCCAAAGCGGGATTCCATTCTTGAACCGGATGGCGATTTGCTTCGGCGTGGTCTTCGCCGTGATGTCGATCATCACCCTGGTCAAGCCGATGGAGAAACCCGTCGTCATGCCAACGACGGATCTGATCGCGCTCGAGTCATCGAAGATCGCAAAAATCTGGGCCGTGGGTGTCATCATCGGCACCATCGCGCTCTACATCTACTTCTGGTGATCCGCTAGATCTTCCGCGGACCTTGCCCCATCTCCCAAGCGCCTTGTCCCCACCGGACAAGGCGCTTTTTCGATCAAGCCGAAGCCGCCGCGAGCTTCAGCTCCTCGATGAATTCCAACAACTGCACCGAAGTGGTCACCTCGGCGGACACGCCGGCAGCCACCTCGATCCGGTCCGGCTCCACTGCGAGTGGGCGCGAAATCAGGCGTTGCCTGCGATGCAGGTCGATCGGACTGCTCTCCGCTAACAGCGCGATCCCGAGGTTCCCCTCCAGCGCGGCGGTCAGGCTGCTGACACCGTCGAATTCGCCCGCCACCTTTGCTTGCAGCCGGTGCTCCCGGAAAAACGAAGTCACGCGATCCCAGTAGTCCGGGTAGTGCTCGCGGTCGTAGAGTAAAAGCCGCTGGCCAGCCAAGTCCGCGACGGCGATCCGCTTCTTTTTCCCAAGAGGATGGCTGGCCGGCATCACCAGTTGCCATCCGTAGTCCCGCAGCGCGGTCCAGCGGACTGCCTCGGTGACACTGGCACAAGGAGCGGCCACGATGAGATCCAGCTTGCCCGCCTTCAGCCCCGCCCGCATCTCCGCAGACGACCAGTCGTAAAGACTCACCCGCACCTGCGGATGAATCTGGGTGAAGCGCTCGATCGCCAAAGAGAGAAACTCGCCTGCTAGCGATGGCGAGTATCCCACCCGCAACGGCTCGCCGACTGCCGTCCGTTTCACTTTCTCGATCATCGTTTCGCTGAGGCCGATCAATTTGCGCGCCTCACTCAGCAGCACCTCACCTGCCGGAGTCAGTGCGATGGAGTGCGCCCCGCGATCCAGCAGCGCGGTGTCCAGTGAGTCCTCCAGCGCCTTGATCTGGCGGCTCAGCGCCGGTTGCGTGAGCCGCAGCAATTTCGCCGCCGCGGTGATGCTCCCGGTTTCTCCCACTGCGATGAAATGCTTCAACTGCCGGAGTTCCATGGCCATTTCTTAACCATCCCGGACTCGCCTTCCACCCTTTATTTGCCCTCGCAAAACGCTTGGCGCGGCCCGGATGCCGTTCACACTCCTGCCAGTGAATTCAGCACCCCTTGGATTTTTCGATTCCGGCGTCGGCGGATTGACCGTCGTCCGCGCCGTGCAGGAACTTCTGCCTGCGGAAAATATCCTCTATCTCGGCGACACCGCACGTTTGCCCTACGGCTCGAAAAGCCCGGAAACCATCCGCCAGTTCGCTGACGAGGACGTGCGGTTTCTCATCGCGCGGGGTGTGAAGGCCATCGTCGTCGCCTGTAACACCGCCACCGCCCACGCCTTGCCGAGCCTGCACCAGAAATACAAAATTCCCATCCTCGGTGTCATCGACCCCGGCGTGGACGCTGCGCTTTCCTGTCCAGACGCGGTGCGCATCGGCATCATCGCCACCCGCGGCACCATCCAGTCCCACGCCTACCAACACGCGCTCGCCCTCCGCCGGACCGGCCTGCTCATCCACGGCCAGGCCACGCCGCTGCTCGTCCCCCTGATCGAAGAAAATTGGATCGACCACCCGGCCACGCGCCAGGTGTTACAGACTTACCTCGATCCGTTAGTCGAAAAAGGCATCGATACCCTGATGCTCGCCTGCACCCACTACCCGCTGCTCATTCCCGTGCTCAGGGAAATCCTCCCGCCGGACGTGCGCCTCGTGGACTCCGCGACCACTTGCGCCGAGCACTTGAAAAAGGAACTCACCCGCCTCGGCCTGCTCGAAGCCACCGACCGTGCTGGCACTCTGGAAATCCACCTCACCGACCTTTCCGAGCAGTTCGAAATCCTGTCCCGCCAGTTCCTCACCAGATCACCCGGCCGCATCCACCGCGCCATCCTCTAGCGGCGATCACCGCTCGCCGCGCCTGCCGGGTTTAGCCTTGCCCGGTCCCGATTTTTCCGCACAACTCCTCGCTTTGAAGCATTGAAAAACGCCATGAAACTTTTTGGAACCGACGGCATCCGCGGCCGCGTGAACGAATTCCCGATCACTGCCGAAGTCGCCCTCCGCATGGGCAAGGCCGTCGCCAACGTCCTCCGCTCGGACGGCTCGCGCCGCAACCGCGTGCTCATCGGCAAGGACACCCGCATCTCGGGATACATGTTGGAAACAGCCATCACCAGCGGTCTCGTTTCCATGGGCATGGACGTCTATCTCGTCGGCCCCATGCCCACGCCCGCCGTCGCCCACTTGACGAAATCCATGGGAGCCGTCGCCGGCATCATGATCACCGCCTCCCACAATCCTTATGAGGACAATGGCATGAAAATCTTCGGCCCGGATGGCTACAAGCTCTCCGACGACCTCGAAGCCCTCATCGAACGCCACATCATGGGCGACGAACCCGAGACCGCGCCACTGCCGCCCGCGCAAATCGGCAAGGCGCACCGCATCGACGACGCCCGCGGCCGTTACATCGAGTTCGCCAAACACACCGCCGACAACGTTTCCCTCCACGGCCTGAAAATCGTCGTCGATTGCGGAAACGGCGCCGCCTACTTCATCGGCCCGCTCATTTTCAAAGAACTCGGCGCGGAAGTCATCACCCTCTGCAACGAACCCGACGGTCTCAACATCAACGCCGGCTGCGGCGCACTCCACCCGGAGGCCGCCGGTGAGCTTGTTCGGAAACACAAGGCCGACCTCGGCATCTCCTTCGATGGCGACGCCGACCGCGTCATCTTCACCGATGCCAATGGCCAAGTTGTCAGCGGCGACCGCATCCTCGGCCTTTGCGCCATCGGCCTCAAGGAGCAGGGAAAACTCAAACACGACACCCTCGTCGCCACCGTCATGAGCAATCTCGGGCTGATAGAAGCCATGAGGGAAAACGGCATCAAGGTGGAAACCACCGCCGTCGGCGACCGCAGTGTCATCGAGTGCATGCGCAAGAACGGCTACTCCTTCGGCGGCGAAAATTCCGGCCACCTCATTTTCGGCGATCACGTCACCACTGGCGATGGCATCCTCAGCGCCCTCCAAGTCCTCCGCATGATGATCGAGCGCCAGGCCACGCTCGCCGAGCTCGCCGCCATCATGCACGAGTATCCCACCCAGCTCGCCAACATGCCGGTGCCGTCCAAGCCGCCGTTAGAGACGCTCCCCAAGCTCCAGAAACTCATGCGGGAAGCCACCGCCGAGTTCGGCGCAAGCGGCCGCCACTTGATCCGTTATTCCGGCACTGAGAACAAAATCCGCGTCCTCGTCGAGCACCGCGAACTCACCGAGGTCACCACCTGGGTCAGCAAATTCTCCACCGCCATCCACGAGGAAATCGGTTGAATCATGTCCGCCGTCTCCACTTTCCCACTCACGCTTTCCCCCACCCGGGACCTCGCGGATTTCCCCATCGGCAACATCCCGCTCTCACAGCACCCCAGTAGAAGGGACATCCTGTCCCTTCATTTCATCTGCTATCCTTGGGACCTCCTCCAAGCCAACGAACTCCACATCTCCTCCCTCACGGAAACCATCATCCAGGGCGAAGTCCACCCACTCGCCGTCGTCGAAGGCATCGTCCACATCGGCCCCGGCACCCGGATTCTCCCTGGCGTCTTCATCGAGGGAAACGTCGTCATCGGCGCGAACTGCAAGATCGGCCCGAACTGCTACATCCGCGGCAACACCAGCATCGGCGACCACTGCCACATCGGCCAGTCCGTCGAAATCAAGAACTGCCTCATTCTATCGCACACCAACGTCGGCCACCTCTCCTACATCGGTGACTCTGTGTTAGGCGAACGGGTCAACCTCGGCGCCGGCACCACTACCTCCAACCTCCGCCACGACGGCAAGAACCACCGCTCCATGGTCAACGGCGAACTCATCGATACCGGCCGCCGCAAGTTCGGAGCCATCATCGGCGATGGCGTCCACACCGGCATCCACACCTCCATCTACCCAGGCCGCAAACTCTGGCCTAACACCACCACCCGCCCCGGGGAAATCGTCCAACACGACATCCAATCTCAAATTTCAAATCCCTAATCACCAATCCAACATGTGCGGAATCGTCGGATACATCGGAAAAGCGGACGCAGCCACCGTGCTCATCAACGGCCTGCGCCGCCTCGAATACCGCGGCTATGATTCGGCGGGTGTCGCCATTCTGGACGATGACCGCGTGCTCGTCTCCAAGGCCCCTGGGAAAGTCGCCAAGCTCAGTGACAAGGCCCACACCGACTGGGATTCCGCCCTTTTCCAGCGCGCTTCCACCGGCATCGCCCACACCCGCTGGGCCACCCACGGCCCACCGACGGAAGTCAACGCCCACCCGCATCTCGACCAGTCCGGGGACATCGCGCTGGTCCACAACGGCATCATCGAAAACTACCGCGCCATCCGTGCCCGGTTAGAGGGGAAAGGCCACCACTTCTACTCCGAGACCGATACCGAAGTCCTCGCTCATCTCATCGGCGACTGTGACAAGGGCGATCTTTTCCAAGCCGTTTGTGACGCACTCCATCAGGTGAACGGCACCTTCGGCATCGCCGTTCTATCCTCCCGCGAGCCGGACAAGATCATCACCGCCCGCCGCGGCAGTCCCATCGTCATCGGCGTCGGCGATGGGGAAACGATCATCGCATCCGATGCGTCCGCCATCGTCGCCCACACCCAGCGGGTCATCTATCTGGACGACAACGACATCGCCATCGTCACCGCCGATTCCGTCGATATCCGCGACCTCAACAACGTCCCCGTCACCCGTGAGATCGCCGAGCTCGGCCTCGACGCCGCCGCGGCGGAAAAAGGTGGCTTTGAGCATTTCATGCTCAAGGAAATCCACGAGCAGCCGGAATCATTAGGCAACGCCATCCGGGGTCGTCTCGACTTCGATCTGGGTTCCTCCGTTCTCGCAGGCATGGGTACCTCGCCGCGCGACCTCGCTGATTTGAATCGCGTGGTCCTCATCGGTTGTGGCACTTCGCTCCATGCCGGGCTCGTCGGTGAGTATGCATTCGAAGACCTCGCCGACATCCATGCCGAGGTGCAGCAAGCGGCGGAATTCCGCTATCGGAATCCCATTCTCGGCAGCCGCGACCTCGTCGTCGCCATCTCTCAGTCGGGCGAAACGGCCGATACGCTAGCCGCCGTGCGCGAAGCCAACCAAAAAGGCGCGTTTGTCATGAGTTTGTGCAATGTCGTCGGCTCCACGATCGCCCGGGAGACGGGCAGGGGAGTCTATCTGCATGCCGGTCCCGAGATTTCCGTGGCCTCCACCAAGGCCTTCACCTGTCAGGTGGCCGTGCTGCTCATGATGGCACTCAAGCTCGGTCGCGGCCGCCGGTTTTCGCGTGAGGACGGCATCAAGCTCGCCCGCGAAATCGAGTCCATTCCCACACTCGTCGCCAAGGTCGTGCTCCAGGATGAGCGCATTGCCAAGATCGCCGCCGACTACGCGAAGAACCAACACGCCTTCTTCATCGGTCGCGGTCCCATGTACCCCGTCGCTCTTGAGGGCGCTCTCAAGCTCAAGGAAATTTCCTACATCCACGCAGAAGGCTATCATGCGGCCGAACTCAAACACGGCCCCATCGCCCTGTTGGAAAAGGGGACGCCCATCATCGCCCTCGCTCCAGATATTCCCGGCATGGACAAGACTCTCGGCAATGTCGAAGAGTGCCGCGCCCGCGGAGCGCGTATCCTCGGCGTCGTCACCGAGGGTGACCACGAGACCGCCGAGTGCATGGATGATTTCATCACCATCCCGCGCTGCCATCCCCTCGTCGCCACCATCCCGGCGGTCGTCGCGCTCCAGCTCTTCGCCTATCACGTCGCCCGCCTCCGCGGTTGTGAGATCGACCAGCCGAGAAATTTGGCAAAAAGTGTCACTGTCGAGTGACACTCGCGGAAATGCCGGTTCTGACCGCACCGACTGGCCCTCGTGATACAGGTTTCCGCTACCCACTGCCTCTTCGCAGTTCAACTAACGGGTTTCGGAGTCTCTATGCCTTAAACGTATCACATTTTGCGTAAACGGTGTAAGCTGGTTTAAGTGACAACGTGTCGCGCGTTTGACATCTTGAACAGGGTAGAAAATGGTCTAAGGTTTTCAAAGACGCAGTTGTAACCCATTGATTGCCCAGCCCGTCTTTTGCTTCAAAAAATCCAACAGCCCACATTCCATCCTCCATGAAACATGTCGAAACCCATACTGGTCGCCCACACCCACGTTGTCGCACCGGCTTTACGTTGGTGGAGTTGCTCGTTTCAGTGACCATCATCATCACCCTCGCCGCATTGGTCTTCGCGGTTACGGGGAAGATCCGGGCCAGTGCCCAGCAATCGAATTTAATGTCCGCCCTGCGCCAAGTCGGCATCGCCAATGCCGCCTACGCTGCCGAGAACAATGGTGCGATTAATACAGTACGAGATGAGGGCGAGCGGGGGCCGTGGGAGGGTCCGGGGGTTAAATATGCTACTAATAGTTTCATCGGTAGAATGACTCCTTACTTGTTTGCAAATATCGAGAGCACCAATGAAAAAGAATTCTCCACTCAGGTGAAGTCATCCCTCGCAGCATTGCTTGGCACTACCGATCTTAAAACGATGAAAGGCACTCCTTTCGATGGAGTCCCAGTAACCACCGATGGCTCAGGCATCCGCAATCCATTCGCAGTAAACAGAAATGTCAGACCCGTTTGGGGTGTTAAAAGTCCCAGACTCACGCTCTCCCAATTTGGAGATCTATCCAACGTTCTCTACCTGACGTATGGTAGATATCAATTTGGTGCTTCTGAAATCAGCAAATATACACCACTGCCAAAAGCTGGAGATTCCGGTTGGTTTGTTTTCTATCTTCCGAATCGCAAAGGAATTTTTACTTTTCTTGATGGACACGTCGAATTGCTCACTCCTCCTATTTCGGAGCGTCTTCTATCAAACAGGCCAGGCGAATAGCTTCAGCTGCAGGCTTGTCCGAAATAGATTTTCTCCCGATTTCTTATCCTAAACCCACCTATGCACCGCGACATCACGCTGATGTTGGCAGCCTCGCTGCTGGCACTTGCCGCGCCTCTCCACGCGGGAACCATTCAATTGGGGAATGTCACGAATCTCCTAGGTCCCACGTTCTTCATTGATGAAGCGACTAACGGGGGAGTCGATACCGACCTTCATCAAGACGGCACGAACAAGACCGCTTTTCTCCTCCGCTCCTTCAATGGTTTGCTCACTCCTAACCACGGACCCAGCCGACTGGTGTTGACCGGCTTCGGTTTCGCGCTCCACACCAGTGCCACAGCAAATGACGCCACCTCCGTGGCGGTCGCCTTCACCTACCTCGGGGCGGATGAAGTGGTCGGTGGTTCCGACGATGTGGTGATCGGCACCGCTACCGGAACTTTGAATTTTACGGCTGGCGGAGAATACACCTTTGCTTTTGCCAACCCACTCACCGCCAACCTCAATGTGACGGGCACTCGCTTTCGAATCACCATCACGCCGACCAATCTCGCCGGAACCGGCTCACTTAAAATCAAATCGGCAGACCCCTCCTATGCGCCTTATGTCAGTGTCGCTGGAGTGGCGTCCTCGACGATTGCTCCCCAGCGAGTCAATCTAGCAAAGTATCAAACGGTCACCGCCACCTCGGTCGCCGGTGCCCGTCTCGCCTCGTATGCGACGGATGGGGACGCGGGCAACGACAGCCGCTGGCAAAGCCAAAACTGGGCGTTCAACAACGCCCGGATCGATTTCCCGTTCCCGGTTGAAGTGGGCAGTGCCCAAGTGTTCATGGGATTTGATGACACACTTCCTCTTGGGCAATTTGTGGTCCAGCGTCTTGAAGGTTCCACTTGGACCACGATCAGCGGCGCAAGCGTGGTAGGAAATACCAACGTGGAACGCAACTTGGTATTCCCCGCTCCGGTTACCGCGACGTCGTTCCGGATTTCAGTGACCGATCCCACCATCCGGTTGAGGGAGTTCGCACTCTATCCGCCAAATGGTGCGAACGGTTATCCACTCGGCACGGACGTGAATCTCAACCTTGCCTATCAGCGCCCTGCTGTCGCGAGTTCATTTACCACGGGTGCCTTCCCGCTCAACGCCGTGGACGGGCGGACCCATGTCGGCTCCGCGTGGCGGACCACCACGGTGGGCGTGAATACGCTGGATGTCGAGATGGTCGCTGCGACGAAGGTGGGGAGTGTGCATTTGTATTCCGGTTTGTCCGCCGCATCTCCACTCGCGGATTTCACGCTCAAATATTGGAGCGGCTCGGCTTGGCTCAATTTCGCCGGAGGGGTGGTGACTGGGAACACCAGCGCGGATCGTGTCATCACGTTTACCACGCCAGTCAGCACCACCCAAGTGCGCCTTGAGTTCACTAAAACCGGCACCACGCCCACCGTGATTCGGGAGTTGCAGGTTTTTCCGGCGAACACCGGGAACGTCGGCTACCCGCTCGGCACGAATATCAATTCGTCGGGTGCTTACGCCAGCTACGAGGTCTTTAACGACGCCTTTTACCAAATCGTCAGCCCGGCATCCGCCAATCGCACCATCGCCGTCGCCACCGGAGGCCAGCCCGCGCTTGACCAAGCAGGGATCACGACGGCGCAGGAGCAGTATCAGATCTTGCTCAATCAATCGAACGGCACCTATCGACTGCGAAACCGAGACACTGGCAACTGCCTCTCAGGCGCACAGCTTTCGAAAACACCAGGGGCGGTTCTCGCCGATGCACCCTACCTCGCCATGCCCCATCAGGATTGGATCCTCGAACCGTTGGGAGGTGGAATCTATCAAATCGTCAATGCCTGGAGCGGGCTGGTAGTCGATACCCAAGGTGGGGCCACGGCGGCTGGTACGGCCTTGATTCAAAACACCGCCAGCAGCGCGACCACTCAGCGGTGGCATTTCTTCAAAGACATCTGGGCACCCAAAAAAGGCGTCGGTGGGTCAAATTTCGCGGCCCCCTTGAAGGCGGATTGGATCTACAACTGGGGGCCTACCAACTCAGTGGCACTCCCTGTTGATACCGTCTATCAACCCATGCAGTGGGGTAGCTTCAACTGGGTTTACGGCACCGGCTCAGGGCCGATCTGGCAGCACACTTCGGCATGGCGGAAACGCGGCGACGGCCTGATCCTGCTAGGCTTTAATGAACCGGATCGCGAGGATCAATCCAACATTACCTTGCAAGATTGTGTCGCTTTGTGGCCCCGCGTCATGGCGCTCGATCAGCCTCTTCTCAGCCCGTCGCCAGGCACCCTGAACCCGCCTGCCGGACCCAGTTGGCACGAGCAGTTTTATGATGAAGTGGACCGTCTCGGATACCGGGTCGAGTATAACGCGATCCACGCCTATCCCAGCCCTAACGGGGGATCTTCGGATGGTTTGATCAATTTGGTCCAGAGTGAGTTCAATGATTTCGGGCTTCCGGTATGGCTCACCGAGTTCTCCTTTGTGGATTGGGCAGGAACCGCAAGCTGGAGCGAAGAGGATTCTTACCAGACCCTCGCGGAATTCCTTTGGCGGGCGGAGGATCTCACCGCTCTGCGGAAATTCGCGTTGTTTGTTTTCTCGGAGAGTTCTGCGTATCCCCAGCCGCCCAATTCCTACACCAACTACACCCCGGCTCCCCGTTCAAACAGCTATGACATCGCGGGAAATCTCACCGCCTTCGGAAAACTGTATGCCGGGTGGGATAATGATACCACCGTCCGGGCCGATAAGACTTACCTCATCCACAACAGGGAACTGCGCAAGCGCATGGCCAACGCCGCGACCACCAACACCACTCCGGGTGGCCGCACGATCCGGACCGATGGTCCGATCGTCAACTGGACTTTGGTCTCCACCGGAGTTTCCAACCGCTACCATGTGGTTTCATCAATTGACGGTCGGCGCCTGAGCCACACCACAGGGACCGGAGTCACCCCTACCTTAGCCGCTGCTGGCACCACCGGAGTGAATGTCGAATGGTCGCTCACGGCTACCACGCATGGTTGGCACTACTTGGGGCATCCCGCTTCGGGCACTCGGTTGCGTCTCGCCAGTTTCAACACCGGTAACAACGTCGCAAATTACCAGATGGTCCCAACGACTACGACCGACAATAACACTCAATGGCGGTTTATCGTGCCCCTTGAATCAAACTCTGCTCCGGTTTTCACGTCCATTCCCGATCAAGTGGTGAACGAACTCACAGCGGTAAGTTTCACCGCCTCGGCCACGGACGCCACTCTGCCAGCCGGACCTATCACCTACAGCCTCATTGATCCTCTTTTCAACTCTTCGATCAACGCCACAACCGGAGCCTATACTTGGACCCCTACTGAAACTCAAGGTGACGGGACGACCTATGCGGTGAGGATCCGCGCGAGCGACGGCCAACTTGCCACCGAGCAGGTCGTCAACATCACTGTCAATGAAGTCAATTCGCAACCCAATCTCAGTTCGATCTCCAACAAGACCGTGAACGAAGGTGCTCAACTCACCTTCACCGCCAGTGCGACCGATGCCGATCTGCCAGCAAATACCTTGACCTACAGCCTGATCAACGCACCCGAGGGTGCATCGATCGTTGGAAGCACGGGTGTCTTCACTTGGACTCCCACCGAGACCCAGGGGCCTGATAGTTTTACTTTCACCGTCCGTGTCAGTGATGGAGTGTCGAGCCATGATCGCTCGGTGTCCGTCACCGTCGGCGAGGTCGGCACTGCTCCGGTGCTTGATGTGATTCCACCGCAGACCGTTGATGAAGGAGTTCTTCTCAACTTCACGGCCAGTGCAACGGATGTTGATCTACCCGCAGGGATTCTTTCCTATAGTTTGATCGGTGCTCCTCTCGGTGCGGCGATCCATTCTGCGAGCGGCAGCTTCACGTGGACACCCACGACGGAGCAAGGCCCGGGTAACTTCATCTTCACCGTCCAAGTGAGTGATGGCAGTCTCACCGATGATCAGTTGGTGTCGGTAACCGTAGAATCCGCCCTGCCGAGTCCTGAAATTGACACGGATGGAGATGGGCTTTCAGACCTTTTGGAGTTCGCATTTGCAACCAACCCCACGCTTCCAAATAAAAACCCTTTCCGAGTCAACGGTGTGAACACCGGCACCATCATTCTGGAATTTCCCTGGAACTGGCAGGCTTCTGGTCTGAGTTGGAAAATCCGCCACGGCCAAGAACTCGCCAATCGCACGGCTTGGCCGGTGGTCTCTGCCGGAACCACCACGACCGTGCGGGAAGGCAATGTTGACCGCATTACCGTTACTCCAGCGATGGATCATCCGGGTCATGGATTCTTCGTCTTGGAAGTCACAGGCAACTAGCTTCATGGGCCTGTTCGCAAGGTCGCTCCACCAACCCATCGCGATGAACCGCATCGCAGGAGTGCTCGGAAAGTATAATCATTTGCGTAAACCGTGTAAGTGAGAATCAATGACAATCGCCGCATCTTCCTTAGATTTTCGGGTAGTTCAGCACGCTTGATGAACTGCCAATTTTAGAACCCAACTCAACCGTGTTTTTGGAACTCTCATGGTCCTGCCTGTCACTGTTTAAGCCTACCTTTTCAACATTCTACAGATGGAAAAGACCCTGCGGTGGCTTTCCAGAAACCCAAAAGCTCTCCCGATAACCCAGACTCAAAGTCAAAAACAACAACCCGTATGAAAACCAAAAAAAACCTATTCCGCCCGTTTTCCGTAACGGCCTATGCCGCCGTAGCCTTCGCAATGTCATCCCTGCTCCATGGTCAGTCATGGGATGGAGGAGATGTTGCGAGCAATGGATGGGGTGCTGCTAACAACTGGAACCCAGATGGGGTGCCTGCATCCGCAAATACCACCGCACTGACCTTCAATAATATGACGAGGCCGGTAAATGCCACCTCGACAGGAATCACGGTCAAATCCATCGCCTACGGCTCTGCAATCAATGCTGCTTTCACCACCAACTTTCAGAACTTTAACGGTGGCTCGATTGCTGCGAATTTAACACTGGCAGCCGATTCAGGAAATGCCGCGATCACAGTCGATCCCGGTGCGATTGGCGATATTTCCCTTGGATGGAACGGTTTAGGGACCAATCCAGGGTCTTTCATTCTAAATAACAATCTTGATGTCACCCACGACGGCAGCGGCATTTTACTCTTCAGCCGCCAAGTCACGGGGGTCGGAGGCATCACCAAGCTCGGCTCGGGTACGATGAATATCAGTGCTTTCCCCAACAATACTTTTTCTGGTCCCGCCAATATCAATGCGGGCCGGCTCATCGTTGGCAATACCAATACCGCGTCCGCATCCGCAGATTTCTTCAGTGCTTCTGCGGTCAATCTCGGTGGGGGCACCTTGGAAGTGCGGACCACGGTTGCCGTCAGCAAAATCATTGCTAACAGCACTACAGTTTCCTCTGCAAGCACTCTTGCCTACAACAACACTACGGCGGCAACCCGGACTCTGACTCTTAACACAGGCTCCCTGGTTTTGAATGCAGATTTGACCGTGCAAAACATTTCCTCAGACACGGCTCTTGCCAGCCCGGTCGTGATTGGTCGTGCCCTAACGGGTGCGGGTGATTTGCTTGTTGATGGCTACAATACGTTCACCAGCAGCACTACCAGTTTCGGAAACGGGCGCGTCGCGCTGGGTGGCAACAACAGCGGATGGTCGGGCGACTTGGTCATCCGCGAAGGAGCTGCAGAAATTTTTGGCGACACCGCAGTCGGTGCGTTCAGTGCGGGCACTGGCGACGTTTTCATCGGTCAAACCGGCAGTACCGCAGGTGCTGCGCTGTTATTCAGTGCATCGACTCCTACGGCTGGCGCCAAGACCTTCGCGAATGACATCGTCGTGCGTGCCGACGGTTTCCGAACCCTCCGGGGAGGCAGCGATCACAGCTACAACATCAACGGAAGTATCACGCTGGAAGGCGATCTCAACGTGCACAACGGTTTGTTTTTCAATGATAAAAACATGACCCTGAACGGGGTGATCTCGGGAGCGGGCGATTTGACCGTGACGACGGGAACACTTGGAGGATTTACCCGCCTGACCGCTAACAACTCAGGCTGGAGCGGCGACCTTGTGATCTCGAATGGAACTGTCAATTTGTTCGGAACCTCAAACACCTCCGGAACGGGCGACATCGTCATGGGGGCGACAGGTAGTACCAGCCCAGCTGCTCTAAGTTTCTCTCATGCGGGGAGCATCACTTACACGAACGATATCATCGTCAACACTGGCGGCAGCGGCGGCACCCGGACGATCACAGGGAACAGCGGCCTCGGGATCAACGTCACGTTCAATGGAGGAGTCACCCTCAACGGGGATCTGACGCTGAACCACTCCTGGTCAACGGCGGATCGCAGATTGGCGCTGGGAGGGGCCATCTCAGGAAACGGAGGACTGACCATCACACGGACGGCTGGTAGTCTTGCCACCACTTCACTTCTGACGGGTGTGAGCACCTACACCGGCCCGACAATCGTGAAGCCCACAGCATCGCTTGCAATCTCCAGCACAGCTTCGTTAACCTCTAACATTACAGTCGAATCCACCGCGCGGCTTGGTGGCGGTGGAGGGACTACTGGAAACCTGACTTTGGACGAGGGAGCAAATTTCTTTTTCTTCTACAGTCCTACCTATGTCCCCTTTGACGTGAGCGGCACGGTGACTGTGAACAACCCGTCCACCTTCGGCATCGACAACCTTGTTGGAGGTAGCCAGGGCGAAGTAGTGCCTTGGGCGAGCATTCCTGATGGGACATACACTTTGATTGGCACCACGGCCACCACCTTCAACACCATCGGCAATTTCGGTCCGGGTGGCGCGGTCACCAATGTCGCAGGCTCCGGGAAAACCGTTTATTTCCAAAACGGCGGTGGCACTGGCAGCGGGGGTCTTCAAATCGTGATCGCCACTGATGCGGCGGACCCCTTTGCCGCATGGTCTTTCGGTGCTGCTTTCAATGATGACACGAACAATGACGGCATCGGAAATGGCCTCGCCTTCCTGCTCGGTGCGGCCGATGTGAATGTGAATGCCAACAGCTTCCTTCCCGCTCCCACCCAGACTGGGGGTGCCTTGACGCTGACGTTCAAAATGCGCGATCTTGCAGCACGCGGCACCGCTTCGCTCCAAGTGCAGCACAGCAGTGATCTCGGGATCTCCGATTCTTGGTCCACGCTCATCACTGTCCCAGATGCCACAAGCACCATCGGCGGAATC
>JBOFET010000190.1:0-1285 GCA_051648225.1 Luteolibacter sp. | reverse complement strand
TATCACCGGAGGAAATTGTCAGCACCACTGCAGCGATCCGCACCGAGACACAAGGTCCATTCGTGATGAATCTGTGGGTGGACAGTGAGGACGCTAGATCTCGGAAGGCGGACTCCGCGTTGTTTGATCGTGCCGCTAGCGAACTGGCCCCACTCTACCAGAAGCATGAAATCAAGCCGCCATCCTATGTTCAGCAGGAGTCGGTCCACTTTGAACGCCAAGCAGAGGCCATCTTGCGGGCATGTCCTCCGGTTTTCAGCTTCGTCTTTGGCATTCCGTCGAGGGAAATCCTGACTGAGTGTCGCAAGCGAAATATCGTCACCATGGGCGCGGCCACCACGCTCGATGAAGCACTTGGACTCGAAGCCGCTGGCGTGGACATCGTGCTAGCCACCGGCTTCGAGGCGGGTGGTCATCGCCCCTCATTTCTCCGTCCCGCCTCTGATTCGTTGCACGGAACGCTCGCCCTTGTTCGGCAAATTGTCGAAACAGTCAGGCTCCCTGTCGTCGCCGCTGGTGGCATCGCCGATGCTCAAGGCGTCGCTGCGTCCATGATCTTGGGTGCCTCCGCAGTGCAGATCGGAACCGCCTTTCTCGGCTGTGACGAATCTGGCGCTAACACTCTGCATAGGCGCCAACTGTTCCTTTCCTCGGCACGGCACACTCGTTTGAGTGACCGCGTTTCAGGGCGGCTGGCTCGATTCATCGCCACCCCTGCGCTCGACGAACTCGACCACTGTGACAATCATCTCGGTTATCCGATGCAGGGGGAGCTCACCCGCCCACTAAAAACCATCGAAGACGGGATTTTCTACGCAGGACAGGGCGCGCCGCTGCTCATCCATCACAACGCCACTGATCTCACCCGTGCTCTCGCGGCACTCATCCCAGTAAACACAACAACATGAATACGCCCACGGCCCGCAACCTCATTCTTCCTTCGCTATGCGCCGACGCACTCGCGCTCGGTTCCCATTGGATCTACGAACCATCCGCCATCGGCACACTGTATCCAGAAGGCACGCACAGCTACGATGCACCCCATAGCAAATACCACCCCGGGAAATCCGCAGGCGACTTTACCCACTACGGTGACCAAACGCTCATCCTCCTACGCAGCATCATCACCCGTGGCGGATTTTCCCTTGATGGCTGGCGGGAAGACTGGTTGGCCTTCTGGAAATCAGAACCATCCTCTTACCTCGACGGAGCAACCAAAACCACCCTCGGCTTCCTCGAACGTGGCATCGATGCCGCCTCCGAGAGCAACGACTTCGCCGCCGCT
>JBOFET010000189.1:0-1274 GCA_051648225.1 Luteolibacter sp. | reverse complement strand
CACCATCCACGGCACAGGGCTTTCTGTCGCCGGATGCAGACCTGCCACTTCAAACTTGCGGATGGAGCCGTCCGGCGCGCGCCGACCGAAGGCTGCAAATGTATGGCCATAGCTCAACGCCGAACGGGCGCGAAACTCGACGAAATAGGGCTTCTGCGAGATGGGCGAGGTGCCGCGACCGGTGCGCGGTGCTTGCGGGCGAACGCCAGACGCAAACTGCGCCAGCTGAACGCTCGCCTCATCGGTTGGGCCACTGGCAGGTGTCGTCTGAGCAGCTGCGGGACCGGCGGTGAGAAGAAAACTGAAAACCAGCAGGCCAAGCAAGAATGAGAATGGCTTCAAGAAAACTGACATCGACGAAAATCCCGAATGGCGTATCGTTGGCCCCCGCAAACGAAAAACCGCGACCTTCACTTTGAGGTCTCCGAAGAAGCCCCACAGCGAAAATCGCGGCGGATAGAAGACACCTATCAGGCGAGCCGCAAAAACGGCACGCCTGCAAGTGTCAGGGCATCAGCCCTTGTAGACGACCGGAGCAGCCGGGGCCGGAGCCGGGGCCTTGCCCTTGCCTTTGCCCTTGCCGACGCAAGCGGCGGACGAAACGGCCAGGAGAACGGCGGCGGTGATGACGAGAACTTTTTTCATGGTGAAACCCTACCAAGTTGATTGCGAGAAGATGGAGAATCGAAACCTCACAACATCACCTTATTTTCAGTCGCGATCCGCTCCTAGTGCATAAAAGCAACACCTCCGCGCCTTCCGTTATGTCGGCTGCACAAAAATTGAGTTTTCGCGCTGTTTCGGCAAATTCGCGTTAACGAGTTGGCAAGAAATGGTCGCTTTTGAGCCATTCGCAGCAATATAGCCAAGAATCATCCCCCGAACGAGTGATGAATTCCGGGCCGCTCGCAATCCCTGGGTTGCACGCCAATTTGTTTCAAGCTTAAATCATTTCCAAGCCTGATTTCCTGCCGAAGGAGCCCGTTCTCGTGAAAATCTCGATCATTGGCGGCGGTCCTTCCGGTCTCTATTTCGCGATTCTGGCAAAGAAATCCTTCCCCAACGCGCATATCCGCATCATCGAGCGCAACAAGGCCGACGACACATTCGGCTTTGGCGTCGTATTTTCAGACCAGACGCTGGACAATTTCGAGAAGGCAGATCCCGAGAGCTTCCGGGCCATCACAAAGGCCTTCGCCTATTGGGATGATGTGTCGGTGCATTTCCGAGGTTCGGAGCACAGAATCGGGGGCAATGGCTTTTGTGGCTGCTCG
>JBOFET010000188.1:0-3459 GCA_051648225.1 Luteolibacter sp. | reverse complement strand
CGCGCTGCCTTGGTCGGTGCCGTTATCGAGGTATTTCCAGACGGCACCGGGCTGACCACTCGGGCGGCGGGCGATCAGGGTGTTAGTGATTGGCACGGCGACAGAAATGTTCACCGCAGTGGAGGTCGTGGTGGCGGTGTCGTTATCGGTAGCGACTGCGGTGAGCGTGTAGGTGCCGGTGGCGACGCCAGTCCAATTGAAGGTGAAGGGGCTGGTGAGATCTTCGCCGAGCTTGGTCGTGCCGTTGAAGAACTCGACTTTGGAAACGACGCCATCCGTGTCTGCGGCATCGGCGGTGAGGGCGACGCTGTTCGTGAGAATGGTCGCATTGTTCGCGGGAGAGGTGAGGGAAACGGTGGGTGAAACATTGTCGGCGTTGGTCACCGTGACGTTGACCGCCGTAGAGGTCGCTGTGCCGAGGAGGCTGTCCGTGGCTTTCGCGGTGAGCGCGTAGCTGCCGGAAATAACGTTGTTCCAGGCGAACTCGTAAGGTGCCGTGGTATCCTCGCCGAGCTTGGTGACGCCGTTGAAGAACTCGACCTTGGTGATCGTGCCATCGGTGTCGTTCGCGTCTGCGGTGAGGTTGATGGTGGCCAGAGCGTCGTAGGCGGCGGCATTTGCCGGGGCGGTGAGAGAGACGGTGGGCGCGGCGTTTACGACGGGAAGCTGGATGACGACATTGTCGAGACCGATGATCTGGTCGGGCGAAGTTTGGTCCGCATTGTCATCGATCCAGCGGAGGCGAAGTTCCGCACCGGTCGCCACGCTGGAGGCGAACGTAATCGTGGTGGCAGCGACAGCAGTGACGCCAACAGAATTCGGCACGTTCACGGTAGCACCCGAGAGCGCGGGATTGAGTTCCGTCACGTTCGTCCAAGTGGTCCCGCCGTCGATGCTGTAAAAGAGGCGGTAGCCGGGGAGCTCGTTAGCGGATGACACTGCGGTGAAGCGGCGGATGTCGTAGCCGATGCGGATGCCTGCCAGAGGTGAGCCCGTGTTGTTAGTCAAACGGAGCTGGAAAAGATTTCCCGCCGTAGTCGTGGGAGAGGTGCCGATGCAGCGGTCCGCTGTGGAGCCGGACAGAGCGAAGTTGTAGCCGATGCTGCTGCTCCGCGCAGTCGCTGCCGCCGCATTGGAATTGACGGTGAGGGTGTTATTCGCAGTGCCAGCCGTGGCGGCAGAGATCGTGCCGCTGGCGGGAATTGTGCTTGTCCAACTGGCGTTGTCGCCACCCAGTCCGCCGATATGGGACCAGCCTGTCGGCGGTGCGGTGCCGGTGCCGATGGCGTCGAAATTTTGAGTATAATTTCCCGTGAAGGAATCTTGTGCGGCCACTGGCAAGGTGAGCAGCGCGAGTGCGCTGGCGATGGGTAGATATTTCATGATGATTGTTGTTTTGAAAGTGACTCAGGATGCGGGTGGAATCGCCACGGGCTTGGGATTTGCCTCACCGATTGCTTGGCGAGCTTGAGCTAGCAGCTTGGTGTTTTGAGGATTGCCGCGTTTGAGGCTGGGCTGGGAAATCAAATGGTCGCGCAGGGCGGTCCACGCGGCGCGGGAGTCTTCAGGGCGGCCTGCTTTTGTAAGGAGTTCCGCACGTTTCGCCATCCACGGTTCGGGACTCGGCGCGTTTTTTTGTAAGCCTGCGATTCGGCCCAGAGCGGAATCCCACATTGCGGCTGCGGTTTCGATTTCCAACGCGCAGGCCAGAAGCGACGGTGCATCGCTGGAAATTTTCAACGCTTCATCGATACATCGCGTGGCCTCTTCCGGCTTTCCAGACTGCTGGTAGGCACGAGCGAGATCCATCACTAACTCGCTGTTTGGAGCGGGTGAAGATTTGACCGCCGCCTGCAAATCCGCCGCCGCTTCGATGGGGTGATTCAGTCTCGCTAGAACCCGGCCCCGCGTCGCGAGAGCTTCAATGTGCTTGGGATTTTCGGCCAAGAAGACATCAAGCGCAGCTTTCGCCTTCTCGTCCTCGCCGCCGATGAAAAGAGCGAGGCCGCGCAGGTATCCGGTCGGAAATTTGCCCGGAGTGAGGCGTTCAACTTGGGAAATTTCCTCAAGACATTTTTGCCATTCATCGTGTCCCGCATGAGCTTCCGCGAGTTTGAGATGGAGCGCGGCATCATCGGGAGCCACCTTCAGTTTTGCTTCGATTTTATCGACGACATCGTGATAGGCACCATGCCCGTGGGAGACACGAGACATTGCAATCGCGAGAACACACGATGCCACAATCAGACCGGAGCGGGAGCGAGTTATCATGATAGAAATTTTCACTGAGATGCAGTTTCCAATGCTGAAAACAGCTCAAACAGGAGCAGTGTTACCATCAGTGATTTGGATAACCATGAGATTGCCGACGATATCGGGGGGAGGACGTTCGCTCACGAAGGCGACAGGACGATTTCTCATTCCTTCGTAACCAAGCAACAAGGCTGGCAAGGTGACAAATTTGCCTTAACTGATAGCGGCGATGTGAGTGCTTTAGACTGTGGGACAAGTGTAAAAGCCGTTTTTCCAATCAGTCCGCTTTTCCCAAAGAAGCCGCAACCGGATGGACCGGATGCGGCTTTTGGGTGACGGCCAAGCAGGAGAAACGTTCCTGTGTTCCGTTTCTAGCAACTCACTCCACGCCGAGGCGGACAAAGATTTTCGGAGCTTCGCCGGGGCCGGTGATCGTGGCGGTGGCCTCGACGGTTTCGGGATCGGCGGCTGGGGCGGAGGCGATGGCTTCGGTAAAATTCACGGAGTGCGTGCCATTGCTTTGGCCGCTGGTGTGCCAGTTGGTTAGGTCACTGGACCAGCGGAGGCTGCCGGTGACGTCGGGACGATTCTTGGCACGCGGGTAGCGGACCTTGAAGGTATTTGAACCAGTGGATGGGATCGCGAGGACACCGTTGCTACTGGCGTCGCCGGGTAAGGTGCCCATGAAGTATTCGATGATGTTGGCGCTGCTGTCTCCGTCCGCATCGAGGCCGGGTGCACGCTTGGCGGCGTCGGCGATGTTGGTGAAGTAGAAACCTTGGGCAGGTTTGTCGGTGATGACGGCGTCTGCGCTGTTAGGCGATCCGATGATGAAACTGGCGCTGGCTGAGATGGCGAGCGTTACGGTTTCTGGACCTTCGGCGAGTTCGTCAGCGATGACGGTGAGCGGCAGGGTGACGGTTGCTTGGCCGATGGGGATGATCGCGCTGCTTGCGAAACCTGAGTAGTCTGCTGCGGTAGTGGCTCCGCTGGCGGTGAGGGGAACCGTCAATGCGGCGGCGGTGGAACCCGTGCGAGTGATGGTGAATTCCAACGCTTGATCCGCGCCGAACTCGCCAGCGGCGGCATCCGAGGCCGTGATCGCGACTTCAGGGAGTTGCACGATCGGCGTGAACGGTATGACGAGGAATCGCAGGTCGATGGACTCGTGGGCGCCAATGATTTCCGGGAGGTCTTGAGTGAAGA
>JBOFET010000187.1:0-2229 GCA_051648225.1 Luteolibacter sp. | reverse complement strand
CGATGTAAACCGCCGTCACGGTTTCGTCTCCGGCAAGGAAATCCACGATGACTTCCGGCTCCAACAGCATCAGCGCGGTGGACCAGATTTCCGCCAGCGCCGCTTGGGTGGCCACCACCCAGACGCGGTCACACGATCGTGACGGCATCGCGTCGTCGCCGCCGGGATGGAGGATGTGGCTGCCTTGGATGCCGATTCCCGAAGCGCTGAGGGACTGGTTGCAAAGTGGAACACGCACCGTCTCGCGGGCACCGGTGAGTTCGACCGGCCACACGTCCGGGCCGAAGGCTAACAACGAACTCGCCCCAGCGGTGAGCAGCCCACCTTCCGCGCCCCAGTCGATGAGAATGTCCCTGAGTTGATCGAGCGCGAAACCTTTGCCAATGCCACCGAGATCGATCTCGCGGCCGGGTTCATCACAGGTGACGGCGGCGATGTCCGGGTGAATGGTCAGTCGCCCTAACAACGGCGGAGTGTCACCGGCGTCGCCCGATTTCCGATGCTCGATGCGGCGGCCAAGCGTGATGTCGAACAAGCCGCCGGTGCGGGCGTAACCGTCGAGCGCGGCTAACAGGCAGTGGTGGGTAATCTCGCTGATGTGAAGGGTCTGGCGGGTGACGAGATGGTTGATGCGCGAGACATCACTGTCGTCCACATAGCGGCTGAGGCGGGCTTCGAGAAACTCGAGATGCTCGAAACATTCCCGGGCCATGTCCGCCGCGTAGGAAGCCTCGGCAGCGCGAAGGCGAAGCGTGAAGGTCGTGTTCATCGCCTCGTGGGTGAAGAGATGGGCGGGTGGGAGTGGGTTCATTTTCCTGCTTCGTTCCATGAGTTCCAGATATCGTTTCTGACAAACAAAACCACCGGCACCCCGGCGCGCAGTCCGCGGGGCAGTGGAGTGTGGGTCTGTTGCAGTTGGCTTGCCACAGCCTCCTCGACCTCCGGCATGGCGAAGACCAGCGGCAGTAGGGTGAAGTCGCCGGAGGGTGTCGGCCAATAGCCGATCTTTTTGAAGGTGCGCAGATACCATGGCAGCGGCCAGTAATCGGTGCCGATTACGCCGATGGGTTCCAGCGTGCCACCGGGTGCGACCTCGCGGAGTCGCACGAGCCATGGCTCCAGATTTTCCATGTCGCTACGGGTCGGGACGTAGGCAAACGGATTTCGATCATCCGAAGCAAAGCGTCCCGTGGCTTTGCGGGCTTGATGGAATTGGCTACCAAGCGTCGCGACGACTAACAGGTAGAGTGTGATTTTCACCCATACCCGGTGGTGGGAAAATCCCGAGATGCTGAATCCGGCGAGCAGGCAGACATGCGCCCACGGCAGACAGGCGAGCCACGGGGTTTTGTAGGCGATGAGGCTGTAAATGGCAAAGTGCCCGACCGCAGCGTAGGCGATGAAGCGGATGGTGAGTCGACCTTCCCGCCTGCGAAACGAAGAAATGAAACCCAGCAGCGCAAGAATCACCACCGGCGTTCCAAACCACCAGACGCCGCCTGATTTCAACGGCACGGCTAGCAGACTGAGATACCATCCGAGCGGCTTGTCATGTCCGGCCACTGTCTCATAGACAAAGAAGGTGCGCACCGCGTCGATGGCTCCGGTGGGTTGGCGGAAGCCATCGGTATAAAAGAATCCGGAGATGAGAGCCGCCGTGAGCACCGAGGCGGCGACCGGAATCCGATAGTCTCGCCAGGCGGCGATCCACCAAGTGCGGTCAAGTTGTTTCCGGTTTTCCAGCGCGACCAGCACGGCGGCTCCCATCCACGCGAGCATGGTGATGGCGAAGCTCTCCTTGGTGGCGAACATCAGGCCGATGAAAACACCCGGAATCCCATAACGCGGTGCTTTTGTTAGCGAGACCAGCGCCACCATCCCGCACAACACAAGCAGTGATTCGTGGATGAACATCCGGCTGTAATAAACCAACAGCGGCGAGGTCGCGAACAGCGCGGCGGTCAGCAACATCGGCCCATCGCCGAAACGCCCGCGCCACAGCAGCGGGACGAGAATCAACAGCGTGCCAGCGATGGCGGTTAGAACGCGCGGCGGCGTCTTGCTCATTTCGCTCCAGCGGTTCTGGCCACTCATTTGACAGAGCGGACCGGCGAGGCTGCTGAGCGTGGGGCCATGATAGTGAAACGGATCGAACTGATAGTCTCCAGACTCCATCCGGGCGGAAGTGATGCGCGCGCCCGTGGCTTCATCCGCATGGAACGGTCGCTT
>JBOFET010000186.1:0-1553 GCA_051648225.1 Luteolibacter sp. | reverse complement strand
CAAACTCACCCTCAACCTCCTCCGGCATGATCAAACCATCAAAGACACGATGCGCGGCAAACGCATCCGCGCCGCGCTTTGCGAGAAAACGCTCGAAACCCTTCTGAAACTTCACATTTCAAAATGAGGTAGCCCTGGGGCATTTGCCTTTTCTGCTGGCGCATCGGGACCATGTGGTTTTACCTGCGGAGAATGAACCCAAAAACCACCTGCGGCGTCCTCGGTTTCGCCCTCGCTTTCTTCACCATGCAGCCCGCCACGGCACAGCTTCCATCGCTGAGTGTGGACCCTTGGTTGGGATTCTTCGCGGGTGAGAAAACCTCACGCTGCACGTTTGGCATCGCCTCAGATGGGGAGATCCACTTCACCCCGGCTGAGAACGCGACGCGAGCGAACGGCGGCTGGTCCTTCCGCATGAGGCCCGTCATCGAAGAGACCACGCCGGAAGGCAAGATCGTTGTTAGGGAGCTGGTGCAGGAATCCCTCAAAACTTCCCAACCCGCAGCAAATAAAATCGAGAAGGTGATCTTCACCGGAGATGTCAAAGGTGGCGGCACCCTCGAAATGACCGTGGAGCAGAGCCGTAACAATTTCCTGATCGGCGGCCGCGTGGTGGAGCCGGGTCCGGGCAAGAATTTGAAACGCTTTGCCCTCATCGGGCGCTCACCGCGGTTTTATGCGCCCTATGAGACCGGCAAGGGCAACAAAACCGAGGAGGAGAAGGCGCTGCAAGCAAAGCGGGACAAGACCCTCGAAAAGAAAGTCGAGGGAGAGACGCTCAATCTGAAGTTGCTGGATGGCAAGATGGTGAAACAACCGATTCTGGAGCCCGCCGATCTTGCATCGGCAGCGATCAGCGGCGTGGGCATTTCAGAAATCGGGATGGAACTGCAACTCTATCAAGGAAGAGAGCTTGTCCTAACGGCATCTCCGAACTCCGCATTTGCATTGAGCTTGGAAAAAGGGAGCAAAATTTTCAAGCGGGGCTTCTCGATTTTCTGGAGACCGGATCCCGAAAAGGACGCCGGAGGTGCGGCGCGCATGGCGATCAGCTCGCGTTGAGGATGATCCGGGCACAGCTCTTCCACAGCTACTTCAGCCCTAGCAGCGCGAACTCCTTGTGATGGACGGCGAGCTGTTGGAGACGGATTGTCTTGAAGCCGATGGCATTCAGAGCGGCGAACCACGACGCTTTTTCGGCGACCTGCTGCAAATCGGTTAGCTTCAGGGTGATCAGCACGCCGCGGATCGACGGTGCCATCCTGCAGAAGCGGGCGCATTCCTTGAGCACCACTTCGGGTGACTGGTTCATGTCCGACATGAACCAGGTGACGCCCGGGCCGAGGTCGCGCTTGCTGGTGAGTGCTGCGGGTTTCCGGCTGTGGAAAAACCAGGGTCGGCCAGTCGGAACTGAGTCGCGAGGGGTGATTGCCGAGGCCATCACGACATCCGCCATTTTCGCGGGGTCCACGCCGATGACGGAGACGCCGCGGTTTAGAAGTGCGAGCACCACGCCACCAGGGGCGCAGCCGAGTTCTACGACGATGTCGTGA
>JBOFET010000185.1:0-1964 GCA_051648225.1 Luteolibacter sp. | reverse complement strand
GTCCTCGCCGGTGCGGATGAGCGACTTCTCCGCGCGCTCGCCGAGCACGAGTTTCAGGGCGCCGACGATGACCGATTTCCCGGCTCCAGTTTCTCCGGTGACGCTGATGAGGCCGGAGCCGAGTTCCCAGGCGAGTTCGTCAACGAGTGCGAGATTGCGGATTTTGAGAAGGGTGAGCATGGGTGGGCTGGGGCGGATTCAGGCAGGATCTTCTGCGGGCACGTGAGGCTCGAAGGTCATCGAGAGTTCGTGAGCGCGGGCTTTTGCGGCTTTCCGGGCTTGCTGATAGAAATGGTCCTGAGCGCGGAATGCCTTCTGTCCTTTCTGACGGACGAGCCGCTTCGAGGTGCCGTCTGGAAGTAGGCGGGAAGCCTGGGTGTTGTCCTGGAAATACGCTTCGAGGATGCGGACGAGGCGCCGCTTGAGGGCGGGTTCCTCGATGGGGATCATCAACTCGACGCGTTTTTCGAGGTTGCGGGTCATCCAGTCCGCGGAGGCGATGTAAACTTCCGAGTTGCCGCCGTGATGGAACTGGAAGAGGCGGGCGTGTTCGAGAAAGCGATCGATGACGGAGATGACCTCGATGTTTTTCGAGTATTTTGGGTCACCGGGTTTGAGGCAGCAGATGCCGCGAATGTTGAGGCGGATCTCGACGCCGGCCTGGGATGCGAGGTAGAGCGCTTGGATGATTTCCGGGTCTTGGAGTGAGTTCACCTTGCCGACGATGCGGGCGGGGAGTCCGTGTTTCGCGCGCTCCGCCTCGCCGGCGATGAGGTCCAAGAGCGTGGGCTTCATGGCGGTGGGGGCGGGGACAAGGCGCTGGAACCGCAGCAACTTGGAGCGTCCGGTGACGGCGTTGAAGAACAAGGATGCGTCGTTTCCGTATTCCGGCTTGCAGGTGAGGTAGGAGAGGTCGGTGTAGAGCCGGGCAGTGGTTTCGTTATAGTTTCCGGTGCCGAGATGGACGTAGCGGCGGAGGTGGCCGGATTCACGCCGGACGATGAGGCAGATTTTCGCGTGGGTCTTGAGGTTTTTCACGCCGTAAACGATTTGCGCTCCGGCGCGCTGGAGTTCGTCTGCGCGGTCGAGGTTGCGCGCTTCGTCGAAGCGGGCCTTGAGCTCGACGAGGGCGGTGACGTGCTTGCCATTTTCCGCAGCTTTGATGAGCGCGTCCACGATGCGGGACTTCCGCGCGGTGCGGTAGAGGACTTGTTTGATGGCGATGACGTCCGGGTCTTCGGCGGCCTCTTCGATCAGGCGGACGACGGGTTCGAAGGATTCGTAGGGATGGAAAAGCAGAACATCGTTCGCAGCGATGGTCTCGAACATCGACGCGCCGGGGGTAATGGCGGGCGAGTTCTGTGCCGGCCAATCAGCATCGCGGAGGTGATCGAATCCAGACAGGAATGCGAGTTCCATGAAGGAGGCAAGTCCCGGCGGGCCGTCAACCCGATAGACTTCCTGCGGGGTGACTGCGGTGACGCTGTGAATCATGCGGACAAGGTCACGCGGTGCGTCCGAGCGGAGTTCGAGCCGGACGGTGTCCGCGACGCGGCGGGCGGACAGAACGTCCTCCATTTCTCCGGCAAGGTCGGCGGCGTCCTCGTCCTGGACGACGATATCGCCGTTGCGAGTGACGCGGAAAGCGGTGGTGGCGGTGACGGTTTCTCCGGGGAAAAGTTGGCCCGCGTGGGCGGCGACGAGATCCTCGATGAGCACGAACCCGTGCCCGTCGCCTTCCAGGGTGATATTCACGCGGCGCCCGAGGATTTCCGGCATCGGGATCAAGGCGTGGCGGACTGTCTGACTCTCGGGGTCGAAAAGTCGGCAGGCGACGGTGATTTGCAGGGCTGGCACGACGGGTGGTGGACCCTCGGGATCCACGGCGAGCGGAGTGAGCAGCGGAGAAATCGCGTCTTCGAAGGTGGCCGCGACCTGTGCCGACTGCGCGACCGTGAGGTCCC
>JBOFET010000184.1:0-19827 GCA_051648225.1 Luteolibacter sp. | reverse complement strand
TTGATAGGAACGCGTCGCCTGCATCGACATCCGTGGGTGAAACTGCGACCCGTGCGACCCGGGCACTTCGAAAAACAAGACCTCGCTCGCACAGTCCAACAATCCCTCCCGGATGAACGCATCGTGCGGATTTTCCGCTAGGAAATCGACGATGCGGCGCTGGGTGGCGACCTGCTCGCTCAACTGGAAATAGCCGTTTCCACACTCGTGGAAAAAGCGGCCTTTCACGTATTCCACCGAGTCGCCGAAGCGCTCTAGCAGAGACTGCCAGCGAATGTAAGGTCGGCAGAAGCGATTGTAATTAAAGTCGATTCCCCGCTTGCGAATCTCGTCGATGTGGATGGGCACTGCCGGATCGAAGTGACCCATGATGCCCTCGACATGCTCGCAGGGCACCTGCCAGATGCGGAAGAAGCCGAGGATGTGATCGATCCGGTAGGCATCGAAATAATGGCTCAAGTGCTCGAACCGCGAGCGCCACCAGGCGTAGTCATCCTTTTGCATCACCTCCCAGTGATACGTCGGGAACCCCCAGTTCTGGCCTTTCACCGCGAAGTCGTCCGGCGGCGCACCGGCCTGTGCATCCATCTTGAACAAGTGCGGCGCGGACCACGCATCCACCGACTGGCGGTCGATCCCGATCGGCAGGTCCCCCTTGAGCGCGAGCCCGTGTTCGTGCAGGTGGCGGACCGCATCCGCGAGCTGGAGGCCGAGTTCGGATTGCAGCCAGATGTGATAGGAAATCTCCAGCCAGTCCGCGTGGGTGGGAACTGCGAGTTCTGCGACTTTTTCCCGGTCGAAGACGGCCCATTCCTCCCAGTGGCTGAAATCGGCGGTGCCGTAATGATCACGCTTCAGGCAAAACACCGCGTAGGGCACCACCCATTCGCGATTTTTTGCTAGAAATTTCCCGAACTCCTCGCTGGCAGTGATTGTGGGACGGTGTTTATCGAAGATTTTCCGGGTGAGCTTGGTTTTCACCCGCCTCACCGCTTCGTAATCCACCTTGTCGAGAGGATTGAGCTTCTCGCATGCTGTGGTGAGTTCCTGTTGGAAAGCCGCAGGCATGGCGTATTTCAAATCACTGATCCGCAGATAGAGAGGATGCAGCGCGAACACACTGATCGCCGAATACGGATAGGAATCCGTCCACTCGTGCGTGGACGTCGTGTCGTTGATCGGCAGGATCTGGATCAACTTGAGTCCCACCGAATGAGCCCAATCGCCGAACGGCTTGAGGTCCGCAAACTCGCCAACGCCGAGGCTCTTGTCACTCCGCAGCGAGAACACCGGCACCGCCACTCCCGCGCCGCGGAAGAGTTGGCCGTGATCGCGGCGGTAACACTCGTCCTCCACCTTCGTCCACTGGCGCGCCGCCATGCTACGGGCGGCGATTTTCCGATTCTCGCCGGACTCCATACTCACCACGCATTTCAACTTCAGGTCGAACAAGCCGTATTTGTATTCGATCCCCCAGTCCGCTGGCAGATAAAGATTTTTCCGCCAGACGTTAGGCGCGGTCTCCACGAGTGGCACGGCGGAGAACCAACCCCAGTTGCCGATCTCGCTGACGCTGCCTATCAAGCACGGCACCTGACCTGCGGGCACCGCCGCCATGCGGAGTTGGAACGCGTGGTTGGCATTTTCCGGCATCTCGGGTTCCTCAAACGGGCCGCGGGTAGGCAGCACGGCGAGGAAGGCATTCGTTTCAAAAGCATAGTCCACCGTGCCTGCCGAGCACCACGAGTCTAGCAATAGCAGGGCGTCGTGCGCGTCGAGATCCACCTCCGCGATTCGCGGCGCGTGCCACTCGTCCAGCTCCACGCCATTCACCTGCCGGAGCTGATAGTGATATTCCACCCGGAAGCGGCCCGCACCGCGCATGTTCACGTGGGTCTCCCATTGTCCGTCATTGAGCCAGTGGAGCGGCACGACCTGATCGAAGCGGACACCCTTTTCTTCGAGCACGGTGGAATACTTCAACCAAAGCGATTGCCCGGGGGCCGAGTGGTAGTTCAGACGGAAAACGATTTTCATGTGAGGGAGCTACAAAGAAATGTCGGAAACTCCGGGCCGGTTGGCGATTTGAAAGATCCGTTATCCCTGCGAGAATTTCTGGAGCAGCCGCAGCTTCTCCAGCGCCGCGCCACTGGAAATCATTTCGCGGGAAATCTCGATGCCGTCGCCCATGTTATCCGCGAGTCCGGCGCAGGCCAGGGCGGCACCGGAATTCATGAGCACCATGTCGCGCTTCGGTCCGGTTTCGCGGCCCGCGAGGATCGCTTCGAGGATGATGGCGTTTGCCTTGGCATCGCCGCCTTGGAGGTCCTCCACTTCCGCGTGTTGGAAGCCGAAATCGCGCGGGCGAACCTCCTCGTCGTCCATTTCTTGCATCGAGCCGGCTTTGCAAATCCGGGTCGATCCCATGAGGCTCACCTCGTCCACCGAGCGACCGTCGCCAGTGGTGCCATGCACGACCCACGCGCTTTCGCGGCCGAGCCGTTGTAAAATTTCGGCGAAGGCGGGGCACAGATCGCGCGAGAAAACGCCGACCAATTGGCACTCCGGCCGGGCGGGATTGAGCAGTGGGCCGATGAGGTTGAAAATCGTCTTCACTCCCCGCGCGGCGAGTGATTTCCGCACTGCGACGACCGCCTTGAACGCGGGATGATAGATCGGCGCGAACATGAAGCCGAGCCCGGCCTTTTCGATGCAGTTGCGGAACTCGTCTGCTGACAAATCGATGCGGACTCCGAGCGCTTCGAGCACGTCCGCGCCGCCGCTTTTCGAGGTGATGCCGCGATTTCCGTGTTTCACCACCACCGCACCGGCGGCAGCGGCGACGAACATGGTGGTGGTCGAGACGTTGAAAAGATCCAGCTGGTCACCGCCGGTGCCGCAGACGTCGAGCGTGGGGCCTTCGAGTTCTAGCAGACCGAGATGTGGGACCACCGCGTGGACGAGGAACGCCTCGACGAAGCCCGCGATTTCTGCCGGAGTTTCGCCTTTGACGGAAAGCGCTTCGAGCAACCGCTCCTTCTTCACATCCGGCGCGACAGGATCTAGCAGGAGCGCCGCCGCCACCTCCACCTCGCGTGAGGTAAGGTCCTGTTTTTCTTCGAGGTGGTGAATCAACGCGTCCATGACGGGACTTTAGAACGGAGGCTCGGGGAAGAGCCAGAACGAACATGAAGTGGAACTCGCTCCTGACTGAGACAGTCGGGACACATTTTCGAATCACAGCCAGCGGCAGGCTTCCTTCGCGTAGTAAGTCAGAATCATGTCCGCCCCGGCGCGTTTGATGGCGAGCAGGGATTCCATGACGATGGCTTTTTCATCCAGCCAGCCACCGGCGGCGGCGCTCTTGAGCATGAGATACTCGCCACTGACCTGATAGACGGCGACGGGCAGCGTGCTGGTCTCGCGCACCTTGGCGATGATGTCCAGATAGAGTCCGGCGGGCTTCACCATCAGCATGTCGGCGCCCTCCGCTTCGTCTAGCAGGGTTTCGCGAATGGCTTCGCGCGAGTTCGCTGGATCCATCTGGTAGGTTTTCTTGTCGCCGTCCTTGGGCGCGGAGTCGAGTGCGCCACGGAACGGGCCGTAAAACGCGGATGCGTATTTCGCGGTGTAGCTCAGGATGGAGACGCTGGTGAAACCTTCGCCATCGAGCGCCTCACGGATCGCAGCCACACGGCCGTCCATCATGTCGGACGGGGCGACGATGTCGGCTCCGGCACGGGCGTGGCAGAGCGCCTGCTGGCAGAGGACGCCGACGGTTTCGTCGTTGAGAATGTGCAGCTCGCCGCGCTCGTCGCGGTGGACGATGCCGTCGTGGCCGTCCGAGTTGTAAGGATCGAGCGCGACGTCGGTGATGACGGTGAGCGTCGGGTGAGCCGCCTTAAGCACGCGGATGGCGAGAGGAACGAGTCCATCGTCATGGCAGGATTCCTCGGCGAGCGGGGTTTTCAAAGATTCGTCGATTTTCGGAAAAAGCACGACTGCCGGGATACCGAGCGCATGCGCTTCCCCTGCCTCACGGACGAGGCTAACCAAGGACCAGCGCGTGACGCCGGGCATCGAGACGATGGGCGTGTCTTCTAATTCCGCATGGATAAATATCGGCAGGATGAAATCAGCGGGCGTGAGCGTGGTTTCCCGCACCATCGAGCGAATGGCGGGCGTGCGACGGTTGCGGCGGGGACGGTTCATGGTGGGTAAAGTTGAAATTGGAAAAGTTGAAAGCGGAAATGAAGAGAACTTTTTTCAGCTTTCAACTTTTTGCTTTTCTCCCGCGATGGCAATCGCATTTGCGGCTGCATAATCGCGAGCGTGGGTGAGGCTGATTTGAATTTCGGTAATGCCGTTTTTTTCTGCGAAGTCGGCGGCGTTTCCTTGCAGCTGGAGTTTCGGCGCGCCGGACGGATCGCGGATGATCTCCAGATCGAGCCAGCCGGCTTGACTGCCGATGCCGGTGCCGAGTGCTTTCGAGACAGCTTCTTTCGCGGCAAAGCGGGCGGCGTAGTGAAGCGACGAGTTTTTCTGCGCCTCACAGTAGCCGCGCTCGGCCGGGGTGAACAGTTTTGCTAGAAACGGCTCGCCGAGACGCTCAATGGCCGAGGCGATGCGATCCGCCTCCACCACGTCGATGCCGATACCAAAAATCCGCATGGTCAGCTGGGGTAGTTAGACATCAGGTTCTTCATCTCCCGCACTGCGGCAGTTAGACCGATGCGGGTGGAGCGGGCGATGATGCTGTGGCCGATATTAAGCTCGGCGAGATGCGGGATCGTGAGAATCTGCGCGATGTTCGTGTAGTTGATGCCGTGTCCGGCGTTCACCTGCAGGCTGGAGTGGCTGGCACGAGCGGCGGCGATGAGGCGATCGAGTTCAGTGATGACGGCTTCACCCGTGGCATTGGCGAAGGCACCGGTGTGAAGCTCGATCATCTCAGCTCCCGCTTCGATGGCGGCTTCGATCTGATTGAAATCTGGATCGATAAAAACACTCACGCGGATGCCGGTGTCGTGGAGGCGACCGATGACGTTTCGGATTTTTTCAAAACTTGCGAGCATGTCCAGCCCGCCCTCGGTGGTGATCTCCAAGCGGTTTTCCGGCACGAGGCAGACAAACTCGGGTTTAATTTTCAGCGCTAGGCCGAGCATTTCCTCGGTGACGCCCATTTCCAAATTCAGCGGCACTTCCAACTCAGCGCGGATGCGGTAGGCGTCGGCGTCCTGCATGTGCCGGCGGTCACCGCGGACATGGATTGTGAGCGAGTCCGCGCCACCGGCGAGCGCGTCGTGCCCCGCCAGCACGGGGCAGGGTTCGGCATTTGGCGAGTCCAGCTCGGCTGCGTAACGGGCCTGACGCAAGGTGGCGATGTGATCGATATTGACTCCGAGAAGCAATGGCATGCCCGGAAATAGCGACAGATTTCGCCAGCGGCAAGATCCACTTCCGCGAGGGAAATCACGGCGGCGCGAGCAAGGTGAAAGGCCACGCGGGAACATTCCGCAGTGCCCAGAATCCGAGAATCGTGACGCCCAGCGCCCATGCACCGTATTTTCCGAAAGTCATCCGAAACGGTGGCGGACAGCCTCGCATCCAGCCGAAGATCTCGAGTCCGACACCGAGCGAGGCCACGGGGAGCAGCACCATCCCCAGTGGATTGAGCCGAAATGCCTCTCCCAGCCGCCCATGCAGCGTGGCGTAGGCGGCTCGCGTCATGCCACAACCCGCGCAGTGAAGCCCGGTGAGATGATGGAAAATGCAACTTGGCAACCCATTGGCCCGATAAGGGCCGTTTTCCCGAAGCCAAAAGGCGGCAAACGCGAGTCCGAACACCCCACACGCCACCCAACATGCCCGATCTCGGTGCATCCGACGACTAGTTCGAAGTGGCAGCTCCGATCGCTGCGGCGATCAACCACAGAACGGCAAATCCGAGGACGATGCCCGCCGAGACCATACACCAAGTTTTCGCGCTGGCGGAAGCGGCCATGGCTCCGGCGATGTCACCACGGGCCTTCAGGCCATCCACCTTCGCCGCATAAACGATCGCCGGAATGCCGAATGGCCAACAGCAGAAAATGGTTACCACGATGGACTGCCAGAGGTAGTTCGGGATGTTCGCGCCATTTCCCATCTGGGGAGAAATCGTCGAGGGCGGCGAGTAGGGAGAGACCGGAGAGCCGCCGAAAAGCGGAGGAACTTCCGCTGGCGGAGTCGCCGCAGCCGAGAGCAAGGAAAACTCCGAGACCTGCGCCGCAGGCAGCCAGTCCCGCATGCCTTCCCGCCAAATCAGGTCGGTCATGAGAATCTCCCCGGAGGCGATTTTTCCACGGATTTCGCCATCGGAGATCGGACCAAGCTGCACGCCGTTTTTCGAGTAGTACCACTGCATGGCACGGGAGGGATAACATTTCACAGGCAGCTGGCCACCGCAAAAACAGTTGCCACCCCGCCCGGCACCGATACCCTGCGCGGCGATATGATCATTGCACCAAAGATCCGTGGATTCATCTGTACCACCGCCCATCCGGAAGGTTGCGCCAAGCACGTCGCCGAGCAAATCGCCGTCGTAAAAGGGCGCGAACCTATCGCTAACGGCCCGAAGAAGGTGCTCGTGATCGGATCTTCGACCGGCTACGGTCTCTCCTCACGCATCGCCGCCGCCTTTGGGGCAAATGCCGCCACCATCGGAGTGGCTTTCGAGCGTCCGGGTGCCACGGACAGCTGTGCCACCGCCGGCTGGTATAACACCCGCGCCTTCGAGCTTGAGGCCGCCAAGGCTGGGATTTACGCCCGCTCCTTCAATGGTGACGCGTTCTCCGACGCGGTGAAAAAGGAAGTCATCGACGCAGTCAAGGCGGACCTCGGCCAAGTCGATCTCGTCATCTACAGTCTCGCCTCGCCTCGCCGCACCGATCCGAAAACCGGCGAAGTTTACAAATCCGTGCTCAAACCCGTCGGCGAGAGTTATACGAACAAGAACCTCAACACCACTACCGGCGTCGTGAAGGAAATCACCATCCCACCCGCCGAAGGTGACGATGTTGCCAACACCATCGCCGTGATGGGTGGCCAAGATTGGGAACTCTGGACCGACGCACTGCTCGAAGCCGGCGTGCTCGCCGAGGGCTGCCAGACCGTCGCCTACTCCTACATCGGGCCGTCCATGACCTGGCCGATTTATAAAAACGGCACCATCGGCAAGGCCAAGGAAGACCTCGAACGCGTCCAACGAGCGCTCGACGAAAAACTCGCCCCGCTCCACGGCAAGGCATGGGTTTCCGTGAACAAAGCACTCGTCACCCAAGCCAGCTCCGCCATTCCAGTTGTCCCACTTTACATTTCCCTGCTCTACAAGGTCATGAAAAACGAGGGAACCCATGAAGACACGATCGAGCAGATGGACCGGCTGCTTCGCGAGCGACTCTATCAAGGAAACCCGCAACCCGACGAAACGGGCCGCATCCGCGTGGACGATTGGGAAATGAAACCGCAGGTCCAAGACATCATCGCCGAGCGCTGGGAATCCGTGGATACGGAAAATTTCCAAGAATTCGGCGATTTTGCAGGCTATCAGTCCAGCTTCCTGCGCCTCTTCGGCTTCGGCCTCGAAGGCGTGGATTACAGCGCGGATACGGATCCATTCGTCGGCATCCCATCGCTGGAAGCCTAACTGGAGGGCGGAATGAATTCCGCGCGACAGCTCTTATGAAAAAAAATCGCGCCGAGATCCTCGCCACCCTTCCCAGCTTCGGCTGGCTCGCATGGTTCGTCCTGGTCCCTACTCTGCTCATCTTCACCTTTGCCTTTCGCACCACCGATCCCGCCGGTGGCATCGGCGGCGGCTGGACGCTCGACCAATTCAAAGTCTTCGGTGAGAAGAGCATTCTATTACTGGTCTGGCGCACGCTTTGGATCAGCGCGCTCACCACTGTCATCTGCATCGTGCTCGCGCTACCCGCCGCCTGGCATATTGCCCGCGTTGACGCCAAATGGCGACACCGCTTGCTGCTGCTCGTCATTGTCCCGTTCTGGACGAATTTTCTCATCCGCGTTTTTGCCTGGAACCAAATCCTACACTCCGAAGGTGGCCTTGCCCGTTTCTTCCGCTCCATCCATCTGCTAGGCGAAAACGAATCCCTGCTCTTCAACTCCGGCGCAGTCCTGCTCGTGAGCGTTTACACGTATCTGCCCTTTGCCATCCTGCCGATCTATTCCGCCGCCGAGAAGTTTGATTTCAATCTGCTAGACGCTGCGCGTGACCTCGGTGCCGGAGCCTTCCTCGCTTTCCGCTCAGTCTTCCTACCCGGTATTCGCAAAGGCATCATCACCGCATTTGTCATCGTCTTCATTCCGATGCTGGGTTCCTACGTCGTCCCTGATCTGGTGGGCGGCACGGATGGCCAGATGATCGGCAACAAAATCGCCCAACGGAATTTTTCCGACCGTAATTTGCCCGCCGCCTCTGCGATGGCGGCCGTGCTAACACTTTTCGTTCTCGCACCGATGCTCTTGCGACGCAAGGAACCCGGTTGAGTTCCGCTGCGATGGTCAGTGCTTGCGGCGCTTGAACAGGAGCGCTGCCGACGACCGGGCGATGACCCCTTGGAGGTATGCGACCTCCTCGGAATTCATGTTGTGGTCGAGGCCGGCGAGTTTGTCTTTGGCCCGACTCATGGCAGCTTCGACTTGATCCTCGTCGATTTCCGCCTCACCCAGCGCACTGTCAGTCAGGACGATGACTTTGCCTTGCGTGACCTCTGCGAATCCTGAGCCGATGGCGAGGGTCTCGACCTTCCCGTGATAAAGATAGCGGAGTTCACCCGGTTGCAGGGCAGTCACCAGACCGGCGTGCTGCGGAAGGATTCCCATTTCACCGTCCGCTCCGGGCAGATAGACGTTGTCCACCGAATCCGAGAAGATCTTCTTCTCGGGGGTGACGATATCGAGGTGGAGAGGCATGGAAGAGGGATTTGAGATTTAAAATCTGAAATGATCAGTCGCGTGGCACGGAGTCGATTCCACCCTTCATGTAGAAGTTGCCTTCCGGCACATCGTCGAGCTTGCCATCAAGGATTTGCGCGAAGCCTTTCACGGTTTCCTCGATGGAGACCAGAACGCCGGGGACGTTGGTGAAAACTTCCGCCACGTGGAACGGCTGGGTGAGAAAACGCTGGATTTTCCGGGCGCGGAAGACGGTCATCTTGTCCTCGTCGGAAAGCTCGTCCATGCCGAGGATGGCGATGATGTCTTGGAGATCCTTGTAGCGCTGGAGCACTTGTTGGACACCCCGTGCGACGCGATAGTGCTCTTCACCGATGATCTCTGGAGCGAGCGCCTTGGAAGTCGATGCGAGCGGATCCACTGCGGGGAACAGCGCCTGCTCGGCAAGCGAACGCTCAAGAACGACGGTGGCGTCAAGGTGGGCGAAGGTGTTCGCGGGAGCCGGGTCGGTTAAGTCGTCCGCAGGCACATAGACCGCTTGGATCGAGGTGATGGAACCCTTGTTTGTGGAAGTGATTCGCTCTTGGAGACCAGCCATTTCCTCGGAAAGCGTGGGCTGGTAACCCACGGCGGATGGTGTCCGGCCAAGCAACGCAGACACTTCGGAACCGGCCTGGGAGAAACGGAAAATGTTATCCACGAAGAGAAGCACGTCCTGGTTGTCTTCATCGCGGAAATGCTCGGCCATGGTCAGCGCGGAGAGAGCGACGCGGAGACGCGCACCAGGAGGCTCGTTCATTTGGCCGTAGCAAAGAGCGACTTTGGAGCCGTCGATGAGCATCGGATTCCCCTTATCATCGAGTTTCGGATGGCCGTGCTCGTCGCGCTCGGTGGCAATGACGCCGGACTCGATCATTTCCCAGTAGAGATCGTTTCCTTCCCGCGTCCGCTCACCGACACCAGCGAAGACAGAGAACCCCCCGTGCGCCTTGGCGATGTTGTTGATGAGCTCCATGATGACGACGGTCTTGCCGACGCCAGCACCACCGAACATACCACCCTTACCACCCTTGAGCAGCGGGCAGATGAGGTCGATGACTTTGATTCCGGTGGGCAGCACTTCTGTATTTGCCGATTGCTCGGTGAATGCCGGAGCGGGACGGTGAATTGGAGAGCGGAAATTCACGTCCGCGAGAGCAACGTTTTCGTCCACCAAGTCGCCCGTGACGTTGAAGATACGCCCGAGGACTTGCTTTCCGACTGGCACGGAAATCGGCTTCCCGAGGTCAGTCAGTGCCATGCCGCGCTTGAGACCATCCGTGGTGGACATGGCGACGGCGCGCACCCAGTTGTCACCCAGGTGCTGCTGGACTTCGAGAACAAGCTTGGTATCCACGCCGTTGAGGACGTATTGGATTTCTAGGGCGTTGTAGATTTCTGGCAGCTTGCTTGCCTTGGAGAAGTCAGCGTCGATGACGGCGCCGATGATCTGGACGATGGTTCCGGTGTTGCTCATGGGAAAAATTAGTGGAAGTTAGATGTTACAAATCGTGGATCACTCCATGGCCTTCATGGCGGTGGTGATCTCGAGTAGCTCGGCAGTGATTGCTCCCTGGCGGAGCTTGTTGTATTCGAGCGTTAGTTCCTTGATGAACTTCTTCGCGTTGTCCGTCGCGGACTTCATGGCGACCATCCGCGCGGAGTGCTCGGAGGCACGGGCTTCGACGAGTGCCTGGAAGACCTGATAGTTCACGTAAAGCGGCAGGATCGCACTCAGAACGTCCTTCGGTGACGGTTCGAAGAGGAAATCGTTGGTCGCCACGGCACCTGCATCGTGGTTCTCCGGAGTCACGACCGGAAGGAGCTGCACCACTTCCGGCTGCTGGCTCATGGTATTGACGAAGCGGGTGTAGGCGACGGTTACCTTGTCATAGTCTCCTGATAGGAACTGCTTCGAAAGCATGCTTGCGATGGCCCGTGCGTCGCGGAAGGGCACCGGATCCTTCACGGAGAAGTCTGCAATGACTTTGAGTCCGAGTTTCTCCATCATGACGCGCAGCTTGCGCCCGACCGTCACGAAGACAGCGTCAGGCGAGCATTCCCTGCGAACCACCTTGGCGAGGTTGGTGTTGATGGCACCACATAGCCCCTTGTCGGTAGAAATCAACAAAACCAACTCCCGGTTTCCAGAGCGTTTTTCAAGCAAAGGGTGAGTCGCCTCGCTGAAATTCTCACCGATGTCGGCCAGCACCGCATTGAGCTGTTTGGAATAATCGCGGCCTGCGAGTGCCTGATCCTGCGCCTTCTTCATCTTGGCCGCGGCGACAAGCTGCATCGCGCGGGTGATCTGCGCGGTGTTTTTGACCGACTTGATGCGCCGGCGGATGTCGCGGAGGTTTGCCATATTAGAAGATAGATAGAGTCAAGAATCCAGAATCACGGAGGAGGAAGAAACTTATTTCCAGGACTTTTTGAAGTCCTCGATGCCTTGGCTGACAGCTTCCACCATCGCCTTGTCCTTTTTGAGGTCCGGCTTTTCGTTGCGGATCTTGTCGAGCATCTCACCCTTGCGGGTGTTGAAATAGTCACCGAGTGCGGCCTGGAAGCGCTTCACGTCGGACACCGCCACATCGTCGAAGTAGCCGTTCTGCATCGCGAACAAATAGATCGACTCCATTTCCATGGCGAGCGGGCTGTATTGATTCTGTTTGAAGAGCTCCACGATGCGGGCACCGCGGTCGAGTTTCTTTTTGGTGGACGCGTCGAGGTCGGATCCGAACTGGGCGAATGCCTGGAGTTCGCGATACTGCGCGAGGTCGAGCTTGGTGGTGCCGGCCACGGACTTGATGGTCTTGGTCTGACAAGCGGAACCCACACGAGACACCGAGAGACCGACGGAAATCGCGGGGCGGACACCTTGATAGAAAAGGTCGGTTTCCAGGTAGATCTGACCGTCGGTGATGGAAATCACGTTGGTCGGAATGTAGGCGGACACGTCGCCAGCCTGGGTTTCGATGATTGGAAGCGCCGTGAGCGAACCACCTCCTGCCGCTTCGGAGAGGCGGGCCGAACGCTCAAGCAAACGACTGTGCAGATAGAACACATCGCCCGGATAAGCTTCGCGACCGGATGGACGACGGAGAATGAGTGAAACTTGGCGGTAAGCGACGGCGTGTTTGGAAAGATCGTCGAAAACGATGAGGCAGTCCTTGCCCTGATCCATGAAATACTCGGCGATAGCGCACCCGGCGTAGGGCGCAAGGTACTGCATAGCGGCGGCGTCCGACGCGGACGCAGAGACGATGGTGGTGTATTCCATAGCACCGGCATCTTCGAGAATCTTGTTGATCCGGGCGACGTTGGAGAGCTTCTGGCCGATGGCGACGTAGATGCAGTAAAGAGGCTTGTGATTCTGGAGCTTGCCGTTTTCCGCCGCCTTGTTCTGTTGGGCTTGGGAAATGATGGTGTCCACGGCGATCGTGGTCTTGCCAGTAGCGCGGTCTCCGATGATCAGCTCCCGCTGGCCGCGGCCGACAGGGATCATCGCGTCGATGGACATGATACCGGTTTGCACGGGAACGCTCACGGATTTCCGTTTGATGATGCCCGGCGCGATTTTTTCCATCGGATAGTTCGCAGAGGCTGCAATGTCGCCCTTACCGTCGATTGGAGCGCCAAGCGCATTCACCACACGGCCGAGGACCGCCTCGCCGACAGGCACGGAGAGAAGCTTGCCGGTGGTGCGGCATTCGGCACCTTCCTTGACGGCTGCATAATCGCCGAGCAGCACAACACCGACTTCGCCTTCCTCAAGGTTGAGCGCCATGCCGGTGACGCCGCCGCCGAACTCGATCATTTCGTTGAGCATGACGTCGGAGAGACCTTCGACCTTGGCGACGCCGTCACCCACGTTGCGGACGGTGCCGATGTTTGTTTTTTGAACGGACGACGTGATGCCGGCGATCTGTTGTTCGAGTTCCTGAAGGATGCTGCTCATAAAAATCTGCTAGGGGTCGGTGTTCGGTTAGTGTAGCAAGTTTGAAAAATCAAAAGGCATTGGCGAGGCGGACGAGGCGGCCCTGCACGGAGCCGTCAAAGACATCATTTCCCACGCGGATACGAAGACCGCCGAGGAGTTCTGGAGTGGTTTTGTATTGGACCACGAGGTCGGGCCCATATTGCTTGGTGAGACCGGCGACGACGCGGGACTGGGTATCTGCATCGAGTGAGACCGCACTTTCCACAGTCACTGCACGGCGCTCGAGTTCCAAGCGAGTGAGGCGCTGGAGGGCCGCAAGAATCGCCTTGTAGTCCCGCGGCGCGGTCTCGATGAGGCTGGCGATGACCTTGCGCAGCTTTCCCTCATCCAATCGGCCATCCGTTTGGCAAAGGCCAAACAGTCTGCGTGCGGCGATGGCGGCGGTTTTGGAAATTTTCATGAGAGAGATGGAGGAGAGCCGGAAAATCAGCCTTCGACCTTGGCGAGCGCGTCTTCGTTGATTCGCTTCTGGTCGTCCTGAGTCAGGATCTTGCCGGTGACTTGCGAAGTGGTCGCGGCCACGAGGCGGCCGAATTCACGTTTCAACTCGGCGCTCAGGCGGTCGCGGTCGGCCTTAGCGGCGGCTTCCGCTTTTGCGAGGATTTGTTGTGCTTGGGCAATGGCCTCTTGGGACTTCTGCTCGGTGAAGGCGCTGGCTCCCTGCTTGGCCTCATTGATCAGGCGGACGGCTTCTTCATTTGCCTTGGCGATGGCAGCAGCGGTGGTCGCTTCGGACTCAGCAAGTTGCTTTTCGATGTGCTTGAGTTTGTCCTCGCCGGCAGCGATTTTCCCGCGACGCTCTTCAAGCATCGCCTGAATCGGAGCAAAGGCGAATTTCTTCAGCAGGAAGGCGACGATGAGAAAACTGACACACTGGGAGATGAAAAGCGGCCAGGTGACGTTGAAAGTTTTCATGATTTCACCCACCACGCCTTCGGATTCGGCAGCGGGAGTCGCAGCAAGTATTTCGAACATCATCTGGATAAATTCGTTTGGAAAATCGATTGAAGACTAAGGAGCGGGGAAGAAAAAGCCGGATCAGATTTTCACTGATCCGGCTGAAGCGGGATTATCTGACGAGGAAGATCGCGAAGAACACGATACCTTCGATGAGCGCTGCAAGAATGATCGACAGCGTCAGGATATTACCGGCAGCGCCGGGGTTGCGACCGGTGGCTTCGGCCGCTTTGGAACCGAGGATGCCGATGCCGATGGCAGCGCCGATGGCGGCGAAGGCCACGTGCATGTTACCGGAGAGTTCGGCGAGGATTGGAGTCAACATGGTATCAATTGGTATGGTTGTTTGGTTTTCCGATTCCCACGGTTTGGTCCATGGTCGAAGCGGGAAAGGAGTATCAGTGCGAGTGTTCGTGATCCTTATCGTCGTGATCGCCATGATCACAGATGAGTTTCAGAAAGACTGCGGTGAGAAGCATGAATACGAGGGCTTGAATCAAGCCGACGAGAAGTTCGAGAAAATAGAATGGCAACGGTGGCAACCACGCAAGCCACTTGCCGCCCATGAACATCATGTTTTCCAAGATATTCTCCCCTGCGAAAATGTTTCCGTAGAGCCGGAACGAAAGAGCGACCGGACGAAACAGGATGGAAATGATTTCAAGGACCCCCACAAATCCGAAGACTGCGAGCATCATCACACTCATGATTCCAGAAAACTTGCCTTTCGGTGCGAAGATGTGAGCGAGAAACCCTTTGAGACCGTTTTCCGTGATGGCCCAGTAGAACCAGAGGAGGGCGAAGGTGAACGCCATCGCGGCCGTCATGTTCAAATCTGCGTTTCCGCCGCGCAGGAAAGGCCGGAAGGTATCGTGGGGATCGACACCTGGTCCGCTTAATTGCCATCCCACCGTGCCGACACCGGGGATCAAACCAAACCAGTTGGTGAAAAGAATCATCACAAAGATCGTCCCGAAGAACCAAAACGTGCGCTTGACGAGATGCTTGCCGAGGATTCCTTCCAAAAAGTCATAGAGACTCTCGACGACCCACTCGACGAAATTTTGCAGCCCACTCGGCACCACTGCCATTTTGCGGGTCGCGAGTTGCGCCACGATGATGATGAAGGCGGCGACGATCCAGACCATCAACATCGAGTTGGTGATCACGAAATTCCCGATACTCAGGATTTCTTCGGCCGCCTGCGGCAGGACGTCGTGACCTTCCGCAGCTGCAAAGGAAGAAACCAATCCGAGGAGCCAGACAACCGATGTAGAGAAGAAAAGTCGCATGCAGAGGACCCGCGAAACGCAGGTGCGGGGTTGTTAAAGGATCGTCGCCAGCCACAGCAAGTTCTATTTGTGAAAAATTTCACAAGCAGGGAAATCCCACCCGTTTTCAAAGTTGCTCGGGTCCAACAACTGGCCAGCGGCGCATGGCCCGGATGATTCTCCAACATCTGACAGACGATGGGTGAATGGGGTCCCGCTACGGGGTGCATCGCGGCCTTTGATCGGTCTGCAACAGCCCCTCTCCAAGCGTCTCGGGTAACACCAAAAACACCCCCCTCGTCAAGCAGTCGATGTGAAAAAAGCCCTTTATTTTCAGCAGATTTTCTCTTGCCAAGGTCCGGCGGCGTTCGCACAAACGTCGCTGCCATGAACAAATCTGAATTGATTGAAGCCATCCAAGCCGCACTCGGAAAAGAAGCCACCAAGCGGTCCGCCGACGAAGCTCTCGAAGCCGTCCTCTCCTCCATTGCCAAAGGCGTGAAGAAGGATGATAAGGTCCAAATTATTGGATTCGGAACCTTCGAGGTGAAAAAGCGCGCTGCCCGTCAAGGTCGCAACCCGAAGACCGGAGAGGTCATGAAAATCGCCGCTTCCAAGTCAGTCTCATTCAAGCCGTCCTCGGTTCTCAAGGCGAGCCTGTAAAAACCCAAGGTGGCTTCGGCAACCCTACATTCATCCCCAAAAAACCATCCGACCCCGGCCCCTCAGGCCGGGGTTTTTTCTTGGTTGGGTTTCAAGCAAGCCGCAATCCCGGCGGAAGGTTCTGTGGACAGCTCCGCGTTCTTCCCCTAAGCCGTGCCCGCAGAACGCGCCATGAAACCAAGAATCACTCTCGCAGAAACCCAGCTCGCCGATGGGAACATCCTCACCCTCCAAGAGCATGACGGACGCCGGTCCCTGCTCGTCCACGGCCAGCAAATCTGCGGACCCGCCACGCTCGCGGCGGAAGAGGAACTCGCCCGCCTTGCCTGCGCCCCATTTCGCCCGGCACGCCAGCCACAGATCTGGTTCTGCGGTCTCGGACTCGGCCACACGCTTGCCGCCGTGGCGAGGGAGCTACCACAAAAACGGGCAACATTCTTCGTCGCCGAGCCGCTCGCCGCGATCCCGGACTGGCACCGCACCCACATGCCGGACAGCCCACTGCTAGCCGATGCACGGGTAGTCATGGAAAACGATTGCGGTCCGCAGTCACTCATCAAGCACGCCGGTCTGCTGCACGCCATCCTCGTCCATCTGGACGCCTCACCGACGGGTCCTCGCAACCGCACGTGGATCGATGAGCGCCGCTGGGTTTCCGCCGCTTTCGAAGCGTTGCAGCCGGGCGGGCTGCTTGCCATCGCCGGGTCCCGCCACGTGGCGAACCTCACCCGTCGGCTTCAGGGTTCCGGTTTCGAGGTCGCGGAATTCACCGTGCCATCCTCGCCGAATGCGAAGCGCCCGCGTTTCCTGCCGATCTGGCTTGCCCGAAAAGGCAAATCGGCGGATTGATCTTTCGCGAGTTGCGTGATTGATTGCGCCGCCCCCATGTCCCGCCTCACCCCCCTTCACCTCATTCCCGCATTGATTGCAGCAGCTTCCCACGCAAGTGAGGTCACTATCGACCCCCGGCCGTTTTTGATCGAGAAATCCTTTACCGCCACCGCTCTGCCGAGTGGGGAGATTGTCTTGTTGAAAATCGAACCCGAGGCGTGGACGGAGTTTAAAATCACCGAAATCGCCGAGCACGGGACCCGCGTCTCCCAGGGCGATGTGCTGGTGCGCTTCGACCCGGAAGACATCGACCGCAAGATCGGCGACACTCGGATGGACCTCGCAGCCAGCGCCTTCACCCTCGCCCAAGCCGAGGCGGACTTGAAGTTCCTTGAGGAAACTTCGCCTAACAAACTTGAGTCGCTCCGTCGCTCCGCCGAGATCGCGAAGCAGGAAAACACCTATTTCACCCAAGTCCGGCGCAAGGCTGGTGAAGACACCGCCACCCAGGCGCTCAAACGCAGCGAGCAAATCCTCTCCAACCAGCGCGAGGAACTCAAACAACTCACCCGGATGTATGAGGCGGACGACGTCACCGAGAACACCGAGGAAATCATCCTTGTGCGCCAGCAGGACGCCGTCGCCGCCGCCGAGTTCGCCCTGCGCATGGAAGTGCTCGATCACAAACGCACGCTCGAAGTCACCTTGCCCCGCGAAGCGAAGACTCTCGCCGACAGTGAGCGCGATTCCGCCATCAGCCTGAAAAAGGCCGAGACCGACATCCCCCGCTCCATCGAACTCGCCAAACTCGCGCTCGAGAATTTAAAAACCACCCGCAAACGCGCCAAGGAAATGCTCGCCAAGCTGGAGTCGGACCGCACCCGCTTCGAGTTCAAGGCGACTGCCGACGGGGTTTTCTACCACGGCCCGATCGAAGGCGGGCGCTGGGCCGTCGGCGAGTGGGTCAAGAACCTCGTCCCCCATGGCAAGCCGCCCGTGAACGCGGCGTTCGCCACCTTTGTCCCCGGAGCCGCCCAGCTAGCGCTTGTCGCTTTTCTCGATGAAGCCACCGCCCGCTCGCTCAAGCCCAACCTCGTCGGCACCGCCACGCTCACCGGTCGCGAGGATTTGGAAATCCCTGTCAAACTGACCGCTCTGTCCAGCACGCCGAACGTCGGCGGCTTTTACCGCGCCGACCTCACCGCCACTTGGCCCAAGGATGCCACACCCGTCGCCGGAGCCACCGCGCAGATCCGGCTGATTTCCTACCAGCAGGCGTCTGCCATCGTCGTCCCCACCAGTGCCCTCGAGTTCGCGGCAGGCGGTTGGACCGTCGGAGTGAAACTCGCCGATGGAAAGACCGAAAACCGCACCGTCAAGCGCGGCCGGGTTTCCGGAAATGAAACGGAGATCCTCAGCGGCCTGGAAATCGGGCAGGTCATCGTGGTTCCCGAGAAGTAGGTTCCAAAATCAAAAAGGGACGGCTGTGATGAAACGATCTGATTCCATCCGTCTTGCCACTTGCCTCATGCTGTCTTGCCTCTCCTCCCGGGCAGCCGAAATGACTCGGGAAACCATCGACGCATCGATCCGCCGGGGCGTGGACTTCCTCATCGCGGACCAGAACAAAAACGGCTCCTGGGGAAGTGCTACCCGCACCAAGGACATCAACATTTACGCGCCGCTTCCCGGGGGCCACCATGCATTCCGGGCCGGAGCGTCCGGGCTCGCCCTTTCCGGTCTCATCGATGCGGCGGACCCGCGGCCCGAAGTCCAAACCGCCATCGACAAGGCCGCCGTCTGGGCCGCTGCGGAGCTGCCGCAACTGCGCCGCGCGGATCCCACCACCACCTACAATGTCTGGGGCCATGCTTACGGCCTGCGCGCCATCACCCGACTCTATCAGCGCGAGTCCGATGCTGCGAAAAGGAGCGAGTGGGTCCGTCTCGCGCAGGAGCAAGTCGATCTCGTCAATCGCTTCGAAGACCTCCGGGGCGGCTGGGGCTACCTCGATGTGTTCGACGAACTCACCACCCAGAAGCCCTCCGGCATGCCCACCTCTTTCACCACCGCCACCGTGCTGCTCGCCATGGCCGAGGCCCGCGACACTGTGGGAGTGAAACTCAGCGACAGAAACGTCAGGCGTTCGATCGAATCCATCAACCAGCAGCGCACCCCGGACTTTTCCTACGCCTATTCCTTCGACCACCGGATGCGCCCGCGCGCCGAAATCAATCGCCCCGCCGGCTCGCTGGCCCGGTCCCAAGCCTGCAATGCCGCGCTCCGGGTGTTCGGGGAAAAAGCCGTCACCGACGAGGTGCTCGTCATTTGGGCAGACCGCTTTTTGGCCCGCGAGGGATTCCTGGGCAACGTCCGCAAGCGCCCGATTCCCCATGAGGGCGCGTTCAAAATCGCGGGGTATTTTTACTACTACGGCATTTTCTATTTCACCGAATCCGTCCGGCTTCTGCCTCGGGAAAAACACGCAGCCTACGCAGAACGCCTCGCTGCCCTGCTCCTCGAGCGCCAGGAAAAGGACGGCTCTTGGTGGGATTATCCGCTCTACGACTACCACCAACCCTACGGCACCGGCTACGCCTTGATGGCCTTGGCTTGGTGTCGCGACGCCCTCCCCCACTGACCGCCATGCCACTCTCCCGCAAGCTTCTCGAACGCCGCGCCATCAAGGCGGGCGTGAAAGCCTCCAAAAAACGTCACCACCTCATCTCCGAGAAAGAGCTGCGGTCACTGCGGGTGCAGACACTGTCCGTCTGGCCCCGCATCTGTCTGGTGCTCGGTGGAGTGATGCTCATCGCCTTCAGCTGGTTTGCCTGGCCCGCCACTTCCGATGGGGCGCGGGCGACCGAGGCCGTCGTCGGCGTTTTAGCCACACTTTTTGGTGCGATCGGCATCCGGCGCACTCTGGACCAAGTGGTGGACACCTACGACGCGGCGGACCTGGTCGGCACGGTGCTGGAAGCCGTGGGCGAGGTTTTTTCAGGCATCGATTTCTGAGTCCTGCCATCGCGACCACCGTGCCGGGCGGCACGGTGGTCGGTGACTTGCAGAGGATCAATTCATCCCCTTGATGCGGCCGAAGACCTTGCC
>JBOFET010000183.1:0-15705 GCA_051648225.1 Luteolibacter sp. | reverse complement strand
TGCGATTTCCGCAAGTGGCTCGCGGAGGGCGCGCAGTGTGTCTGCGGCCAGTGCGCGCAGGGGCGTGAGCCAGAGGACTTGGCAGCCGGACTTCGTTTCGAGGTCTTCGGTGAGAGGCCCGAGATAAACTGCGAGCGTTTTTCCCAAGCCTGTCGGGGCGTGGAGCAGGCCGGACTTTCCTGCCAGATAGGCGCTCCAAGTTTGCTTTTGGAACTCGAACGGCTGCCAGTCCCGGGCGGAGAAGAAAGGCTGGAGCGCGGTGGTGAGCATGGGCGGCAGTGTCGCCTGCGGGCTTGAAATTTCAAGTGGCGGGACGCCTGAAGTGACGGGCGGGCCGGAGCTTCGCGCTCCGAGTTTCAGGCTGTCTTTACGGCACGAGTTTCGCCGCGCCGGGCATTAGCAAATGGTGGAAAATCTTCTTCCCGCGCTTCTCATCGCGCAAGATCCCCGCATTTTTCAAAAGCAGCAGATGTTGGGAAATCGTCGGTCCGCTCAGTTTTTTCGTCTCCGGCAGTTCTTTCAACTCCCAGACACAACACTCTCCCAGCGCAATCCGGTCCACCATCGCCAACCGCGCCGGATGCCCCAACGCCTTGAAAACCATCGCCCGCTGTTTCGTCGTCACTGGTGGTTATTTAGCTAAATAACGAATAATTGGAAGCAGGATTTTACGGGGTAGGGCGTACCCGCGTTTTGTGGATTTCTTTGGAGTTGGGCGGGTTCTCTGGATGAGCCGTTGCGGCACGGACGGGCACGGGAAAATGCTCTGTGGATAGATCTCCGAGGCGTCCACCCCGGTAAGGCTCATGGCCGTGGGGCGGATTTTTTAAGTTTGGCGATGCGGGTCTTGGCCATGGCGGTGAAGCCAAGCGCCATGATCGCGAGACCGCCGAGCACGGCCACCACCAGCCAGCGCTCGGTCGGCTGGGCAAGGTTTCCGACGTTGAAAAATAAGACCCCGACGACCGCAGCACCGAACCCGACTCCGATGAGCAGGCCGTTGTAAAAAATGACGCGTGCCACCAGAAGCGCAGTGTCATGGGCGGCGGGAGTGAGGGTGTGGTTGGTTTTGGAACTCATTTGAAATAGTCGCTCAGATCGCAAGCGATGCCGGTGAGGTGTCACAACGGAATTGATTTTAGAAGCCCCGATTCTCCTGCGACCGATCCTCGAATCCGCACTCTGTTTTTTCGAATCTTCCCCCATGAGGTTTGCCGGCATGATTCATGGTTTTGGAGGCGGGTGGGAAATCCGTGGAAAATTGCAGGTGCAACGGCTCCGAACCCTGCTAGGAGAAGTGCGAGATGATCAGCTTATTGCTAGTTTTGGCGGGTTTTGTGGCGCTCTATTTCGGCGCGGAGTGGTTGGTGAAGGGAAGCAGTGCGCTGGCATTGCGCTTCGGTTTGCCGCCGCTGCTGGTGGGGTTGACCGTGGTCGCTTACGGCACCAGCAGCCCGGAAATGGTGGTCAGCGTGATCGCCAGCCTCAAGGGCGAGGGTGATCTGGCGATTGGCAATATCGTCGGCTCGAACATCCTGAACATCGGCTTGATCCTCGGCCTGACCGCGCTGATTACGCCGTTGAAGATGGAGTTCCAGCTTCTGAAATTCGATACTCCGGTGATGATTGCCGTCAGCGCGCTTTTCCTGTGGATGTTCCGGGATTTCCGGATCGACCGCTGGGAAGGAATGGTTTTTGTCGGGCTGGCAGTCACTTATACCGTCGTCAATATCATCCTCGCCAAGCGCACCACCACGCCTCACGTCGAGGAGGAGTATCAGGAGGAAATTTCCGCCATCACCCAGGGTGCCGGTGCTTCGCTGGGTAAGCTGCTCCTGCTCATCGTGGGGGGACTCGCGGTGCTGATCGCCGGTTCGCGGGCTTTCGTCGTCGGAGCTTCCGATCTCGCCCGAATGTGGGGCGTGAGCGAGGCGCTTATCGGACTGACCATCGTGTCCATCGGCACCAGTCTTCCCGAGCTGGCCTCCTCGCTCATCGCCGCCTTGCGGAAACAGGCGGACATCGCCGTCGGCAACATCATCGGCTCGAATATTTTCAACATCCTCGCCATCGGCGGAGTGGCCTCCATCGTGAAGCCGATCCATGCGCCTAACATTTCCATGGTGGACAACTACGTCATGATCGGCATGGCGGTCCTCTTCATTCTGCTGGCCGCCACCGGATTCCGCATCCGGCGCTGGGAGGGTGGCGTGCTGTTACTGGCCTACGCCGGCTACCTGGCTTGGCTGTGGCCGAAGTGATCTGGCCTTTACTCACGCTCTTGTTGGAGTCAGATGTTTCCGGTAAATCTCTCCAACCAGCCACCCTACCATCATGTTCGGACTTCGATTCATCAAGATTCCACCCACCACCCATGTCATTCAATACTCGGGAGGAAGTGTGATTCGAGAAGGGGCCGGGTTATCGTTCTTCTATTACTCTCCGACTACTTCGCTGGTGGCGGTTCCCGTCGGAAGCATTGATGTCCCGTTTATCTTCGAAGAGCAGACGGGTGATTATCAGACAGTTAGCTTGCAGGGCCAGATCACCTACCGTATCGCCGAGCCACAGAAAGTCGCTGGGCTGATGGACTTCACACTGGCAGCCAACGGCCGCGGATACGCTTCCGATGATCCGGAAAAGCTGCCGCAGCGTGTGATCAACCTTGTCCACGTTCTTGCTAGGGCGGAGATCGAAAAACTGCCACTCAGGCAAGCGCTGCGGGCGTCGGAATTCCTGGTTAAGGCAATCCGTGACCAGCTCGAAACCTCGCCCGAGATCGCATCTCTCGGATTGCAGGTTCTTGGGCTTTCGCTGCTGGCCATCAAACCCACTCCTGAAACCGCGCGGGCGCTTGAGGCGGAAACCCGCGAGAAATTGCTGCAAGGCGCGGACGACGCCATCTACGTGAGACGCAATGCCGCCGTCGAGCACGAGCGCGGCATCAAGGAAAACGAGTTGAACACGGAGATCGCCGTGGAAAACAAAAAACGCCAGATCCGCGAAACCCAGATGGACGCCGAGCGCGCGGTGCAGGAGAAAAAAGCACAACTTCAGCGCGCCCAGTTGGACACCAGCATCAGCCTCGAAGACGAGCGCAAGAAACTCGTCGCCCTCGCCACCGAGAACGCCAAGGCCGAGTCCGACGCCCGCGCTTACGGCATCGCCACCACCATGCAGGCGCTCGCCACCACCGATGCCGCCGTCCTGCAGGCGCTCACCACCTCCGGCATGAAGCCGGAGCAACTCATCGCCTTCGCCTTCCAGGAGCTCGCCAGCAAGGCGGATAAAATCGGCCAGCTCAACATTTCCCCCGATCTCCTGCGCGAGCTGCTCGACAAGCCGGAATCGAGAAAATGAACCGGCTGACGGAAACCAAAATCGTCCTCGTGGTCCGTGCGACCCGGCTGGCCGATTTGAAAGCCAAGTTCGCCACCAAGTCGCAGGCGAGGTTTTACGTCAACAGCCTGGGTGCCGACTTCGGCGATTACGAAAGCGAGGACACCTCCTATCAGAACGCGATTGCCAAAGCCCGCCAGTCGCTTGGCGGGCTCGGTCGCGTGCAGGTCGTGCAGCGCTCGTTTCTGCCGAATTTCGTATTCGGTCCGGACGACATCGTGGTCGTCCTCGGCCAAGACGGTCTGGTGGCAAACACGTTGAAATACCTATCAGGCCAGCCGCTCGTCGGCGTGAACCCGGATCCAAAACGCTGGGACGGCCAGCTGTTACCGTTCCGGGTCAAGGACCTGGACCCGTTGATGCGCGAAATCCTGCGCGGCGACCGGAAAACCCACGAGGTGACCATGGCCGAAGCCAAACTGAACACAGGACTCAGTCTGTGCGCTGTGAACGATCTTTTTATCGGCCTCAAGTCCCACGGCTCCGCCCGCTACCGCATCTCCACCGGCGGGAATGCGGAAAACCAATCCTCCAGCGGCGTGATCGTCTCGACCGGACTCGGTTCCACCGGCTGGTTCAAAAGTCTTATCACCGGAGCGGCTGGAGTCGCCAAGGCCTCCGGTAAAACGGCGGGAATCTCATCGACCGAGATTCGTTTCCCGTGGGAATCAGATTTCCTCTACTTCACCGTCCGCGAACCGTTTCCCAGCAACACGACCGGCACCTCACTGATTTTCGGCAAGATCTCCCCGACACAGCCGCTCGTTCTTGAGTCGCAAATGGGGGAAAACGGCGTTATTTTCAGCGACGGCATCGAGCAGGATTTTTTGGAATTCAACTCCGGCACCCGGGCCACCGTTTCGCTCGCCGCCCGCAAAGGACATCTGGTGGTCTAGCAGGGTCGATGGGGGAATTCTCCTGCCTCATCCGATTGACTTCCATCGCTCCGCCGGGAAACTGCCGCCCGATGAAACGCAAGGCTTCCAGAAAACCGGCCCCGCAGAAAGAGGGCCTCGCCATCCGCCCGGGCAACGACGCTCCGCTCAGTCGCACGCAGTTGGAATTCAACCGGCTGATGAAAGCCCTTGAATCGACCAGAGACCGCCACGCCCGCGAGCAGGCGCGGCTCGATGAGACGCTCGACGTTTCCATCCGCGAGCTGATGCCGCTGATCGAGGACCTCAACCGCACCAACCGCGACATCGTGATCTGCGGTCACAAGGCCTGGCAGAATCTCAAGCTCACCGCCAAGCGCCGCCGCTGGTTCGGCGATCTGCTGAGCGGCAAGGCTTCGGAATTGCTGGCCGATCCGGTGGGCCTCAGTGAGAAGGAAATCGGTTTGTTGCAGGCCGTCATCGAGGCGCTCGGCCCGTGTGAAGACGAGCGGCGGATGGAGGAGGACGAGGAGGAGGAATTCGATTTCCTTTGCGACATGCTCGAACAAACGGCGCGTGCCGCAGGCGTCGCGCTAGACCTCAGCGATCTCGATCCGAAGGGCGATCCGGCGGAATTCGAGCGCACCGTGCGCGAACGCCTCGGCGCGGCAGCCGCGCTTTTTGAAGACGCGTCTCCTGACGCCAAACGTCCGCGCAAACCCACCAAGGCCCAGGCCGAAAAAGAGCGCAAACGCCTGGAACTCGAAGATGCGAGAAATCGCGACCTCAAGTCCCTTTTCAAACAACTCGCCAAAGCCTTCCACCCGGATCTCGAACCCGACCCACTGCTCAAGGAGCACAAAAAAGTCTGGATGCAGCGCCTCAACACCGCCTACGCCGCCAATGATCTGCGAGAAATGCTCCAGCTCGAAATGGAATGGCTCGGCGAGGAAGCCACCAACCTTGCCACCGCCGGCGACGAGAAGCTCAAGGTTTACTGCATGGTCCTCAAGGAGCAGATCGCCGAACTCAAGGCCAAGGTCCATTTCCTGAAACACGAGCCGCAATACGGTCCGCTCCAGCGTTTCATCGATCCCTTTTACGACACCCTCCCCAATCCGGCCTCCATCAAGCGCAGCCTCCGCGAGGAGCTGAACCGCCATCGCGAGATGTTGGAAATCCTCGCCAGAAACGACGCCAACGCCCGTCGCATGATTTACGACTGGGCGGACGAGCATGCCTTCCGGTCAAGCTGCCCGTTTTGAGGCAGGATGTGCTTGATTCGGGACCGACCACAGCGACTCGATCCTAACGTTTTGAAAAGTGACCGTCGCCAGGCTCCTCGTTGGCCTTGGACATGACGGTGACGCAATTCATGGCCACATGCCCCGGAGTGATCGACAAGGTGCGGAAAAAAAGTCCCGCGTCACCATCACCTGCCATGGCAAGCCCGCTGCCGAATCGACCTCGATTTCTGCAAGTTCGCCGGGAAAATGATTCAGTCGGTCCAAGGGCTCCACCGTCATTCCCGGCGACCTTCTCATTTCCCCGTTAGGCTTAGAAATCACAGATTCGCGAAATTCATCTGACTCGTGGTGCCCAGCGCCGATTCGATGACGACTGGGACCAGCAATTCGCAGATGATGCTGAATTAGCGTTGCCCGGTGGATTGGCGGAGGCGGCGTTAGCAGAGCAAGCAAATGGCATACTTCTTATCGCTGAGACCAAGATCGGTAGTGATGAGTGGGATGATCGTTTTTATGGCAGTGGTAGGCTATCATGGTGATCGAGCGCCAACCGTCACTGCCTTCTCATCGAATCTTGTTCAGCTCTTCCTTTTGAGTTTGATTCAGGGATTAGAAAAATGCTGATCGGGATTAACAAAACAGAACCGATGAGCCAAACACCCACTGTCGAGAGATTGCCATGTCCGATCGTATTGGCGATGATGATCAGAATCCAAAACAACAGCGCCCAAACGCCAAAACATAGACCATAAGCTTTAAGAAATCGAGGAACACGTCGATCAAAAGAAGGCCCAAATCCCTTGGCGATGAAGCCAGGGCCAAATGTCAGTATCGAACTGATAGCGGTGAACAAGAGAATGCACGCTACGCGAGGAAGAGTCGTATCGGCGGTTCCGCTTGTGTCAAAATGGGATATAACGTCTGGTGGCAAGAGGCTGAATCCTAGCAAAGGGATCAGGACGATTAGTGCGACTTGAATCTTCTTCATGATTTGAACGGGGGCTTGTTTTCAGGACTCGAATTTCTGCCAAACGTGGAGCGCGCGCACGGTGCGCGAAAGAATGGTCGATCAAAAGAAAATCGAAAAGCTTATGAACCGTTGTGGTGGTGCGAGCTATTCGGTAAAATATTTGTTGAGTTTGAATCGGTCGCATCATCCCCGACATAGGATCACAAAAATGCAAAAAATAAGAAGTGGCGATCCAGAATAGACTACTGCCGCGATGAATAAGCCTTCAAGATTCTTCCTTGGTGTATTCCAGAACACGCAGATCAAATACATAAAAGATGTGAGTCCTACCAAGCCGGTGATCAGAGTAAGTACAAAGACCCAGGAGGGTAGATAGGACCAAGAACTCTTACCTCCGAGATTCAGGGTGGCTGCGAGGATGCACAGCCAAAAAGCAGATGTGACTATCATCAAAAGAATACTACCTTCACCTTGAGTGATATTCCGTGAGGTCTTCATATTTCTACTGAAATTCTATGGCTGAAGCTCGTGGCAGGTGTGGGCTTGGAAAAAAGAAGTGGCGTGCCCAGCGCTTCCGTGGGCTTCCGCGAAGACACAAGATTTCCGCGACCTATCCGACATTACTATCGAACCTAAACACGCCACGACTAAAACCTACTACGTCGGACTCGAGGTCCACAAGGAAACAATCGCCATCGCTTACGCCGCCCGGGGGGACCCGCGAGGACTTCGTCTATCACGGACTCTGCGGCGGCAGTGTCCTCGCCGTCGAAAGACCCCTGCGCAAACTTGCCGAAAAGCTCGGTGTCGAGTCTTTGAGGGGTCGTTTAAATCTGCCATGACTGGTGTGTTCCAGTAATTTTTTGGGGATCTACTGGCGTCCGGTCAAATGCTCTGACATAAAATTTCCGGTAGCGTTAGTTGCTAGATCATCAGATAAACTGGTAGGCGGCAAGCCGGGATGTCCCGAGCTGTCAGGAAAAATGCCGCAGCACCTTCTCCGCGGCGGCTTCCGCGGTGAGGCCGTGGAGTTCGCGGAGGGTTTCGGGCTTGCCGTGTTCGATGAAGGCATCCGGCCAGCCAATGCGCTCGACCGGGGTGTGGATGCAGGCGTCGTGGAGATTTTCGATGACGGATGCGCCGAAGCCGTTGAAGAGCACATGGTCCTCGAAGGTGCAGACGACTTTGCATTTCCGCGCGTATTCCTGGATGACGGCGGCGTCGAGCGGCTTGATGAAGCGCGGGTTGATGAGGGCGACGGAGAGGCCTTTGGCTTCGAGCTGGGCCTTGGTGCGCTCCGCCATTTCGAAGAGGGTGCCGAGGCCGATGAGCGCGACGTCGGTGCCGTCCGCGACGATTTCCGCCTTGCCGATTTCTATCAACTTCGGCTTGGACTTGATCGGCGTGCCCTTGATGACGCCGCGTGGGTAGCGGATGGCGGTGGGGCCCTCGTCGTATTTCGACATGGTGTAGAGCATGTCCACGAACTCGTCCTCGTCCTTGGGCTGCATGTGGATGATGCCGGGGACGTGGCGGAGGTAGCCGATGTCGAAAAGCCCGTGGTGGGTGGGGCCATCATCGCCTGATAGACCGCCGCGGTCCATGCAGAGCCTAACGGGAAGTCCCTGCAAGGCCATGTCATGGATGATCATGTCATAGGCGCGCTGCATGAAGGTGGAGTAGATGGCGAGAAAGGGGCGGAAGCCCTCGGTGGCGAGGCCGCAGGCGAAGAGCGCGGCGTGTTCCTCGGCGATGCCGACGTCGAAGTAGCGGTCTGGCAGCTCGTTCTTAAAGATCTCCAGCTTCGTCCCGCCGGGCATTGCGGCGGTGATGGCGACGATTTTCGGGTCCTTTTTCGCGAAGTTGGTGACGGCGCGGCCGAAGAGGTCGGAGCAGGTGGGGGTGGTGACAGAATCGGTGGAGCCGTCCTCGATCCGGTAGGTGCCGAGGCCGTGAAATTTCCCGGGATTGTCGAGCGCGGGCTGATAGCCACGGCCTTTTTCGGTGATGATATGGAGGACGACCGGCTCGTGAAGCGTCTTGAGGTGCTCGAAGGTGCGGACTAACAACGGGAGGTCGTGACCGTCGATAGGGCCGAAGTAGCGCATGCCGAATTTCTCGAACAGCACGTTCTGAAATAGCAGGTTTTTCGCGCCTTCTTCGACCCGGTGGGCGAGGGTGCGGACGGCCTTGCCGGCGACTTTCTCGACGAAGTCTGCGGCCTGGCGGCGGACGACGGCGTAGGTGTGGTGGGTCTGGAGCGCGTTAAAATAACGGGCGATGGCGCCGACATTTTTGTCGATGGACCACTCGTTGTCGTTGAGAACGACGATGAATTTCTTGGTCGTTTCTGCGATGTTGTTGAGTGCTTCGAGCGTGGGGCCGCAGGTGAAGGCGGCGTCCCCGGCGACGGCGACGATGTGGTTGTCCCCGCCCGCGAGGTCGCGGGCGGCGGCCATGCCGAGCGCGGCGGATAGGGCGGTGCCGGCGTGGCCCGCGCCGTAGGAATCGTGCTCGGACTCGCTGCGCAGGAGGAAACCATTGAGCCCCTGATAGGTGCGGATGGTGTGGATTCTATCCGCACGGCCGGTGAGCAGCTTGTGGACGTAGCCCTGGTGGGAAACATCGAACACGAACTTGTCCTTGGGGGTGGAGAAGATCCGGTGCATCGCCACGGTCAGCTCGACGACGCCGAGATTGGGACCGAGGTGGCCGCCGGTTTTCGAAAGGGAGTCGATCAGGGTGTGCCGGATTTCTTCGGCAAGCTTGAGCAGGTCTTCATCGGCGAGTTTTTTGACGTCGGCGGGACTGTGGATCGTGGAGAGGAGGGGGCCGAGGGCAGGTGGCTTAGAAGAGGCGGATGTCATTATCGTCGTCGTCGTCGTCGGGCTCATCCGGGGGTGGGGGAGCATTTGCGGTTTTAGCCCCGGCATCCAGCGCAATTTCATGCGGGTTCCCGAGGGTGATGAGTTCGATGCGCTCGCGGGCGGATTGGAGGATCGACTCGCAGTGGGCCAGCAGGGCGGAGCCTTTTTCGTAGTGTGCGACGAGGTCTTCCAGAGAGAGGTGCTCGTGCTCCATGGCCTCGACGATGGACTCGAGCCCGCTGAGTGCGGTTTCGAAATCGGGCGGCGGTGTGTCGTTTCCCTCAGGGTCGGATTTGCGGCGTGCCATGTGGGTCAGTTGGTGGGAGTCGCGCGGATGGGCCGGTCACTGTAGTAAACCATGTCCATCCCAGCGAGTGTCTGGCGGTAGGGGTAGCGCTTGGCGACACCCTGGATCTTCGGCTCGCGGTCGAAAAGGGACACTCCGGCTGGGTAGTTGGTGAAAAAGCTCCTGCCGTCGAGCACCATGAGGGTGAAGTCCCTGTTTTGTGCCGCGATTTCAGCCAGCCCGGTGGAGCCGTGAGAAAGCGGGGAAATCACGATGCCGGCGACCGGGGTATCGAGATCGGCGGCGATGTTTTCGAGTTTTTCAAACCCGGCGTAGGTGGGTGGCAGCCAGATACTGATGCGGTCCGCATACCAGGCGACGGCCCACGGCTGGTCGGAGAAGATGATTTGATTTGGCTTGGTCCAGGCCTTGAGGCCCGCCGTGCGGCTGTTCAGGGATGACGCGTAGTAGGGTGGCCAATGCGGCGAGCCGCCGCGGTCACGCAGGTGCATGCCAAGCCTGACCTTGTTCGGCAGCGACAGGACCAGCGGTAAGGCGCAGATGCCCACGATCACGAAGTAGTGCACATTGCGAAGGATCGGCGTGCTGGCGACGAACTCCAAACGGCTCCAGAGGATCGAAACGAACGCCAGCCCGTAAGCCGTCATGATCGGGGCGAACAACAAATGCAGCTGGTTGGGATCGAGCGGGTCCTTGGAGATCCCGAAGAACGCCAGCCCGAACGCGGTGCCCACCCACATCAGGAGGATGGCCCAGCGGAAATTCGCGATGGACGCCCGCTTGAAGGGATGAAGCAGCGAGATGAAAAACAACGGGGCGATGACAATTCCGGCGAGCAATTGCAGGATGTCCGTGGTCTGGAGCAGGGTGGTGCTCAGCACTTTCGAGATGAGGCCATCGAGCACGAGCGGTTGGTCCGCTAGGTTGGCGGTGCGCATCACGGCGGATTCGGAGCCATTGCCGAGGCCGTTATAGAGGGTGAGAAACGCGGTGCCGAAGGGCGAGTCCGTGATGCTGTTATTCCGCAACATCGGGCCGATCGCGGCGATGAGCAGAAGCGCCACCACCACGATCCCGATGATGCCGCGAGGACGGAAATAAACCGCCGCGAAAATGATGTAACCCAGCGCGATCCACACCGTCATCCAGTGGGTGAGCGCCAGCAGCGTGAAGAACACCCCGGCGATGATCGCTGGAGTCATGGCGATGCGTCCCTCGACCGTGGCTTCCACCGCGCGGTAAACGAAGTAAATCGCGCTGGAGAAAAGCAGCAGCATCAGCATTTGCGGCAGCCCGCTCAGGGAGTAGTTCCAGAACGTTTCACAAAACAGCATCAGGATGGCGCAGACACCGGCGATCTTGGCGTCGAAAATCCGCGAAATCAGCAGGTAGTTCACGCCGATGGCCATGAGAAAGAACATCGTGGCCACCGTGGCGATCACCCGGTCGAGCGGATAGACCAGCTCGTTTTCATTCATCTGCCACGCTTCGGAGTTGTCCGCACCGACGAGTTTTAAAACAGCGGCGTTGAGCAGTGGATTGAGCGGCGAGTGGTAGGTATCCTGAAATCCGGTCATCGCCACGGTCTGCTTCTGGGCCCGCAGCGCCTGATCGTAGGCGACCGGGCGAATCATCTTGGTGGCAAACCCGTTGCCCCGGGCGATTTCCCGCGAGATCTGCGCCTGGTCCATCGCTTGCGGCGAGTTCAGCCCCTTGAACAGGACGAACAGGTTTCCCAGAGTCAGGATGATCAGAATGAGAAAAAACAAACTGCGGCGGACGATGACGCCTGTGTCGAGATGCGGGGAGGTGGAATTCATGAAGTGAGAAATGGGGAAATCGGTCGGAAAACTCAGAGTCCCAGTTCCTTCAACTTGCGTTGGAGGGTCCTGCGGCTGACGCCAAGCAAATCCGCCGCATGAGTGCGATTTCCTCCCGATAAGGAGAGGGCCGCACGGATGGTATTGGTTTCGAGGGCATGCAAGTTGAATTCCGACGGAGCATCAAGGGTGTTTTTGGTCGGTGACGGCAAGGTCACAGGAGCAAGGGCCTGAAAATACAGGAATTGCGGCAGGTGGTGGGCTTCGATGACCGGATCGTTACTCATCACCACCCCATGTTCGATGGCTGTGCGCAGCTCGCGGACATTTCCGGGCCACGGGTAGTCAAGTAGCAGTTTCATCGCCGCGTCCGACAGCGGCTTTACCGGCCGGTCGTTTTCCTTGGCGAATTCCTGGAGAAAGCTGTTCGCCAGCAAGACGACGTCCTCCTTCCGGTCCCGCAGCGGCGGCATCTCGACTTTCACGACGTTGAGCCGGAAATAGAGATCCTCGCGGAAAGTTCCCTTCGCCACCAGCTCCTTGAGGTTTTTGTTCGTCGCGGCGATGACGCGCACGTCCACCTTGATCGGCGAGTTCGAGCCGACGCGCTCCAGCGTCCGCTCGGAAAGCACGCGCAGCAATTTCACCTGCGTCGCCGCGTCGATCTCGCCGATTTCATCCAGAAAAAGCGTGCCGCCGTCCGCCTGCTCGAAGCGCCCGATCCGGCGCTGCGCCGCTCCGGTGAAGGCACCCTTCTCATGGCCGAACAGTTCGCTCTCCAACAACTGCGGCGAGAGCGCCGCGCAGTGCACGATGACCATCTTCGCCGCCGGTCTGCCGGATAGATGGTGCAGCGTGTGCGCCACCACCTCCTTGCCGGTGCCGGACTCCCCCTCGATCAGCACGGTAGCGCGGGTTGGCGCGACCTGCTGGACCAGCTCGGAGACGCGGAGGATGGCGGGAGATTTCCCGATGAGCCGGTCGAGCTTGTGGGATTTTTTCACCTGTTGGACGAGCTGCTGGTTTTCCACCTCCAGCGTCCGGCTGCGCAGCGCGCGCTTGAGCTGCATCTCCACCTCGTCGAGATTGAGCGGCTTGGTGACGAAGTGCCACGCGCCGCGGCGCATCGCCTCCACCGCCGTGTCCACGGACCCGTAAGCCGTCATCATGATGGCCACCGGCGGCTCGGCCAGCGCGAGCGCCGCGTCTAGCAGGTCCATCCCGGAGTCACCGCCTAACCGCAAGTCGGTGAGCAGCAGCTTGATCGGTTCACTTTTTAAAATGGCCAGCGCCTCGCTGGTTCCAGACGCCGTGTAAACGTCGAATTCCTCCTCCAAAGCACTGCGCAGCCCCTCGCGGGTGGCACGTTCATCTTCGACGATTAGAAGGGTAGGTAACATGGGCGGAAATTTCAAAGATCGATGACCGGATCGGTTTCCGGCGCGCCTAGCAGACGGACGCGCCGCTCGGCGTGCGGCAGGTGGATGAGCACGCGGGTCCCCTGGTTTTCCTGACTCTCGATGGCGATCTGCCCACCGTGCTCGCGGATGATGCGGCGCACGATGAGCAGTCCCAGCCCGGAGCCGGAGGACTTCGTGGTGCGGTAGGGTTCGAAAATCGCCCCCATGTGCTCGGGGGAAATCCCGGTGCCGTTGTCCTCGATGGAAATGATGGTCTCGAAATCATTCACCCGCGTGCGGATGGTGATCCGGCCCTCGGCACAGGGCAGTGCCTGATAGGCATTGCGGATGAGATTGTAAAAAACCTGTTGGAACTGCCCGGGATCAACCATCGCCGCCGGCATGGATTCGGCGAGATCCAGCTCCACGGCGATTTTCCGCGAGGCGAGTTCCGGCTCTAGCAGTCTCAGGGAATCATGCAGCAGCGCGTGAAGGTCCTGCCGCTCGCGGTGCGGCGTCGTCGGGCGCACGGCATGGAGGAACTGCTTGAGAATGGTGTCCAGCCGCTGGATTTCCTCGCGGGCGGTGTTCAGGTTTTCCTCCAGTGGTCCGCGGTCGCCGGGTGGCAGTTTGCGCAGCTTGCGGCCGAGAAGTTGCAGGTGGATGTCGAGCGAGTTGAGCGGATTCCCGATTTCATGGGCCACCCCGGCGGCGAGCAGCGTGAGCGAGTTGAGCCGCTCGGATTCCAGCGTCTCCTCCGCCTCCGCGCGGGTGGAGGTGAGGTCGCGGACGAGCATCACGTAGCCGAGGGGTTGATTGCCGGCGTCCGCATCGTCGATGGGCGCGAGGTAGAAATTCAGATAACGGTTCTCCGGATAGAACACCTCCAGATCGCGGCTGATCGTGCGACCGGGTTTCCCCAGCGCTTCCCAATCCAGTCCGCGGATCTGGGAGGAGATCACCTCGCCGATCGCCCGCTCCGGATCCAGCCCGAAGAATTGGCACGCCGCGCGGTTCAGGAAGCCGATCACGCCCTGTGGATCCAGGATGATGACGCCCTCGTGCAGCGCCTCGAACACCTGCTCCATGAATCCCTTCTCCCGGATCAAACGGGTCACGATCTGCTGGACGTCGCCCGGCACCACGCGGTCGAGCCGGGCGACGAGTTTTTCCAAGAAGCCGGATTTCACCTTGTGTTTGATGGGTTTGGGTTTTCGATGTTCCGAAAGAGCCATGTCCGAAGTTCTCGTGATCCTTTGCACCTTCCCCGATTCCGAGCAGGCGCGACAGATTGGCACGGTGTTGGTGGAAAGGCAACTCGCAGCGTGCGTCAATCTCCTGCCCGCCGTGGAGTCGATCTATCGGTGGCAGGGCAAGGTCGAAAAGGCTGACGAGGTGCTGGCGATTTTCAAGACCACCACCGCCGCTTTTCCTGCCTTTGAAAAAACTCTGACAGAACTCCATCCCTACCAGGTGCCGGAAATCATCGCCGTCCAGCCCGCCGCAGTCGCGGAAACCTACGCCGCGTGGGTAATCGGAAGCCTGGCATGAGGGGTCTGCCCCGGTCGCACAGGGCACCTACATGAGAGAATTCAACCGCAGATGAACGTTAAAAACGCAGATGGAAGAAGGGATAAGACTGAGTCCTGACGGTTTTCAGCGATGAAACATCCCCGAATCCCGCCTCTTCATCCCTCTTATCTGCGTACGTCCTGTTGATCTGCGGTTGATTGAATCCAAATGTAGGCACCCTGCCCCGGTCGCAAACAAACCCTTTTCCGGGGTGGCCGGGCGTGGTAGCGTCCGCACGGTGGAAGGCATCGAGGTCATCGAAACGGAATGGGGCAGTGAGCTGCACCGGCGACTGGTGGCTGAGGAACACGCCGCTCGGGTGGCATACCGGAACTCGCCCGAGGCATGGGAACAGGCGCGGCGGATGAAGGAGGCGCCGCCGCTGGAGTGGGGGCGTGTGATTTACCCCGTCAAACGCAAGAAGACTCCGATTTACCAATGGTGAGGATTGTTTCATTGAATGACTTCGCGGAAGTGGTGGCGGAGACGGCGAGGTCGGCAATCGGAGATTTCGTGCTGATCGGCGGTTTGGCAGTCGGCGCTTGGGCGCAATATTACGAGGTGCCGACCGGGGGGCCTGTTTTTAGCAAGGACATCGACCTTCGCGGCACCCGACTTGTCGCCCAAACCCTCGCCCAAGGAATGAAATTGCGGGGGGCGAAAGTGAAAGGTCTCGTGGCGGCGAAACGGAAGGAACCCGCCGGTTTGGGAATGAATTTTGTAGTACCGTTGGATCTTGCCGACGGTCGTTCGACGGTGATCGAAGTCCTCGAGGCTCTGCCGTGGGTGGATGACGGACCCGACCGGCCTTATGGATTCGGCGTCGAGGTGGAAGGGATTCCCTTGCTCGATCCGCTGTCGCTTTTCATCGGCAAGCTGCACGCATGGCACCATCGTGACGACCCTGATAAAACCAGCAACGACCGCCTGCATCTGGAATTGCTCGGTGAGATCATCCCGAAATTCCTGGCTGAAGCGGAGCGTCGCGGGGTGGACACACGGGAACGGCGGCAGGCGCTGGGGGCGATTCTCGACGCCCACTCCACCCCCCTGGGGAAACTAAGCGAAGACCTGCTGCGGGCACTGCTAACGAAATCATGATGGGGCACATTTTGTAAAAGATTAGCCCGCAAGTGCAGGAAATCATTTCCCTCTCCCCGGAAAAGATCGCCGCGCCCTACCGGGCCTATGTGTGCGCCGAGGTGAAAAGATAAGGGGTGGGGACGTCTCGTCCCCACGGCATGGACG
>JBOFET010000182.1:0-1014 GCA_051648225.1 Luteolibacter sp. | reverse complement strand
AATTTCTCCTCCGCATCGTCCAGCCGCGCCATCAGCCGCGTCATCGGCTACTCCGCCGCCAAGGCCGCCGTGGACAACTTCACCCGCTGGCTCGCCGCAGATCTTGGCCGCCGCACCCAGGGCGGCGTCCGCGTCAACTCGCTGGTGCCGGGATTCTTCATCGGCGAGCAAAACCGCCGCCTCCTCACCCATGAGGATGGCAGCCTCACCGACCGTGGAAACTCGATCTGCCGCCAAACCTCCTTCGGCCGCTTCGGCGAGCCGGACGAACTTCACGGCGCGATTCATTTCCTCCTCGCCGATGCCTCCCGCTTCGTCACCGGCACCACGCTCGTCGTGGACGGAGGATTTACCATGGATTCCGGAGTCTGATCCCCTCATGAAAACCGATCCCTCAATCCTGCTCGAAGAGTGCTTCCGGTGGTTCGGCCCCAAGGATCCGGTGCCGCTCCACTACATCCGCCACGCCGGAGCCAGCGCCGTCTTCAGCTCGCTCCACCACATTCCCTACGGCGAACTCTGGCCACGGCAGGAAATCCGCACCCACCTTGATGCCATCCAGGCCGCCGGACTGCGCTGGACCGCCGTCGAATCCGTCCCCGTCCACGAGGACATCAAAACTGGCACTGGCGATCTTAAAACGCTTTTCGCAAATTATACGAACACCCTCCGCAACCTCGCCGCCGAGGGCATCACCACCGTCGTTTACAACTTCATGCCCGTGCTTGACTGGGTCCGCACCGACATGCGCCACGTCCTGCCAGATGGCACCGAATGTTTGTTATACGATCCGGTAAAATTCGCCGCGTTCGAAATCCACGCTATCCAGCGCCCCGGAGCCGAGGCCGACTTCACCCCAGAACAAATCGAATCCGCCGGCCGCTGGTGGCGCGACCTGCCAGAAGCCGGCCGCACCGATTTCATCAACACCGTCATCGACGTCTTCCCCGGCGTGAAATGGGGCCTCACTCTCGACGACATCCGTGCCATGCTCGCACGTTACCACGGCATCGG
>JBOFET010000181.1:0-11265 GCA_051648225.1 Luteolibacter sp. | reverse complement strand
GAGAGGATCTCCAATTTCATCAATCCGGCGAAGTTGTATCTCATGGGTAAAGAAGCCGGTCTGTATCGCTTTCATGATATTCGTAAAGCAGATCTCAAGCCATTGATGGACAAAAGGTTGGGATAATTAGGAGTGCTCTCAAGAACATCAAGGCATGACCTCTCTCGGGGTCATGCCTTTTTTTATCCCTTGTGGCAAAGTCATGAGGCCAGCGCTTGCTCGATCATTTTCAAGATCCCGATCCGTCCGGTGCGATCCTTGGACGAGGTCGCTAGGGTGTCTGGCACGACCGGGGAGATTTCCTTGATGGCTTCGAGAAAATGCTGGGTCGCAATCTGGGTTTTCGTGGTGGACTGCTTGTCCGCCTTGGTGAAGATGAGGGCGAAGGGCACCGCGCAGCCCGATAGCCAGTCGATAAAATCCAAGTCGATCCGCTGGGGTGGAAGACGCGAGTCGATCAAGACGAAGACCCGCCGCAAGTTCGGGCGACGCTCGATGTAATCGCCGACCGATTCGTTGAAATTGATTTTTTCGCTCTTGGCGACTTTCGCATAGCCATACCCGGGCAAATCTACCAGAGACCAGCTGTCGTTGATGACGAAGAAATTCAGCAACTGGGTCTTTCCCGGTGTGGCGGAGACTTTGGCGAGTCCCGTCTTGTTGGTGAGCATGTTGATCATCGACGACTTGCCGACGTTTGACCTGCCGATGAAGGCGAACTCGGGACGATCCCAGTCCGGGGCCGCTTGAAGGTCCCGGGCGCTCATGTGAAAAACGGCTGATCGAATCTGCATGCGTGGATCATCGAAGAAAGGAGTTCCCCGGGGAACTCCTTTTTTGCTTTCCGCCTGCCGGACTCAACACTTCTCGATCGCGACCAGCGTGATGTCGTCCATCTGAGAGCCGTCCCCGGTGAATTTTTTCAGCTCGTCCTGCATCCTGGCAAGCACCGCTTCCGCGCCGAGAGGTGCTGCTAGACGGAACGTTTCACACATGCGATTCATCCCGAATTCCTCTTCGTGCGGGTCTTGGGCTTCCTTCACTCCGTCCGTGTAAAACAGCACGCAGTCACCGGACTTGAGAATCACTTCCTGATCTTGGGTGACCCGCTCGAAGACCGCACCACTGTCGATCCCAAGGGCGAGGCCCGGCGAGCGGAGCATTTCGACTTGATCGGTTTCCTTGTGGAAAAAAAGTGCGGGTTCGTGACCGGCTCGGGACAAGGTGAGGCGGCCTGTCGCAGCATCCAGAATGCTGTAGGCCATGCTGATGAACATGTCTTCGCGGATGTCCGGGAAGAGCTGGCGGTTCACGGCGGCCAGGGCGAGGGAGGGTGACATTTCTCCAGCGGCGACCGAGCGCAAGACGCTGCGGCACATGGCCATGAGCAAGCCGGCCGGGACGCCCTTGCCGGAGACGTCGGCGATCGCAATTCCTAACTTTTGGTTCCCCAAGTCGATGTAATCGTAGTAGTCCCCGCTGATGATTCTAGCGGGTAGATTGGTGCCGCTGATCCGGAATCCCGGCACGATGGGTTCTTGCTGGGGAAGCAGGATGCGCTGCACTTCGCGGGCGTTTTTCAGCTCGCTTTCGATCGACCGTTTTTCGTTAGCCTCCCGGTGGATCCGGGCGTTGCCGATGGCGAAGGAGGACTGTTCCGCCGCCGAGCGGAACACGGCGAAGTCATTCTCCGTGAATCCGCCGTCCGAGTGATGGCGGGCGACCACGAGAACGCCGAGATCCTTGTTTGCATGGCGCAAGGGAGACAGCAGTGCGGAAACATCGGCCCGGTAGTGGGCGAAAGCATTGCTGAAAGACGGGTGGCTCTTCACATCATCCACATGGATGGGTTCACCTACGTGGAGACAGTGCCCGAGGATTCCTTGGTTGAGTTCCACCCGGGAAAGCCGGAGGTGACTCTCGAGCGCCCTGGGATCGCGCTCGGCCTTTTTGCGGATTTCCTCTGGAATGCCGATCAGCGGCGGGCACTTGTCGGACAAGTAAGACGGGTTGAGGAAATCACCCTCTGCGCTGACGAAGTAAATTGCCCCGCCGCGGGCGCTGACCACTTTGTCGATTCCGTCCACGATGATGCGGGAAAGCAGGGTGGGGGAAGGCTCGTTTTCGATCGCCACGCCCAAGTCGTGAAGAAAGGTGAACATCCGTTGCTCCTCGCCTTCGATGTCGCTGGACCGCTTCCGTGCGAGTTCCGCCTTGCGGCGCTGGCTTCGCAGCGCGAGTCCGAGCATCGGAACTAACACCGCGCAAATGATGAGTAGAATGGTCGCCGGATCGTGCATCTTGGGGGGGAATGAATTTTCAGACACGACCTCGGAGCAGCATTACCTCTCGTCGGGCACTTCGGCGGATTTTCGCTTCGTCTCTACTTCTAACTCCAGCAGGGTGACGACGTTTGCGAAGGATTGCAGGTTTTTGTCGTTGGCTCCCGAGAGAATCTGATGGGCATCCAGCACGTGCTTCGCTTTCTGAAAACTGCTTTGGCTGAGGGCGGGGCCAGAGAGCTTCAATTGGCTGCGGATCGTCTGGATGTCCTGTCGCCATGCAGCGGACTCGGGCTCGATTTGAATCAGGAAATCCAGGCCGAGATCTTCCAGCGAGTGGCGATTTCGATCACTCGCTCCAGCGATTTGCAAGGTTCCTCCATCTTGAGCGGACAAGCGGGTGGCCAAGCCGGCGAGAGTCCCCATGAATGTGGAGTCCATGCCACAACAGGCTTCCAAGTCCACGACCAGACACCGCTCTCCGGTCGCGATTCGCTCGACACCGAATGCCTTCAACGAAGGGCTGTTGAGGAAAGAACCTTTTCCCTCGCAGCGGATCCAACTGAATCCGTCAAAGATTCCGGTGTAAATGGGGCATTCCGTGGTCACGAAGAAAAATGACGTCGTTTAAGCATCAGTCGGGCTGAGACCATAGAATCATAAGGGCGGGCGGTCAACCACCCATCTGGAAATTCACGGGATCATCGCCAGAGGTAGGACTGCTTGCTGCCAATCTCCCGGGTCCCTCGAAAGACGGTGGCCTTCCAGGTCAATACTTTGCCACCCTTGAAGTAGTCTCCGCCGATCACTGCGAACTCAACGATCCCTGCCGCATCCGAAGCAGGGAATCTTTTGGACATGCGTTTCACTTTGCTGGCACTGGCCCCCTGCTGGTATTGGAAGACGACCTCAACCTCTCCGTCACCCACGCCGTCAGAATCATTCCATAACAGGGTGAAATACTGGCCGAGGCGCTCGCGCCTCTCGATCGCTGTCACGGCACCGTGCAGACGGCGCAGTTTCTCCATTCGGATCATCGGCTCATCGGTCGAGACGAGGGTCTCGTCCCTGAAGTGGAACTGCTTCACCTCGAGCTTCCTGGTCGTCCCGACACAAGCGCCCAATAACAAAGGACTGAGAAAAAGGATGAAGTGCTTCACTCCGCTTCGGCCTTGGGAGTGGACTCCGCCGGAGCTTGCGGAGCGGATTCCACCTTTGGCTCGACCGGTGGCACGGGTGCCGGAAAAGTTTCCGTAGTGGGCGTGACGGGTGGCACCGGTGCCGACTCTGCGGGCGCGTCTGGGTCAATCACGGTGGGAATCGCGCCCTCCGGCGGCAGGCCGGTCGGGTCGAGGGGCGGCATGGGCGGGTCGAAACCGGCACCCGGAAGTGGCGGATAGACTTGGTATTCACCGGGATTCGTTGTGAGGGCCTGAGGGGCGGCGTTAGGATCTTCCACCATCACTGATGGCACGAAGCCAATCTCGCCGCTGTCGAGCTCCACCTTCACATAGCTGCTGGCGGCGGATATCACCTTCATGGAAGTGCCACGTCTTAACAGCTTGTCGGCATCCGCATCCCCACTCGGGCGGGATTTGAAAAAAGCCGTATTGTCCATGGATGCGCGGACGAACTGACCGGCGGAAAACGCAGGCGTCACGCTTTGCATCGGTGTGTTGCTGCTGCCGGCAGGCAGGAGCGGATCATAGCCACCGCGGGTAATCGGACCCGACATGGTGTCGCACGCGGCGAGACTCAGAGCGGCGATGCTGGATATGGCCGGGATAAACTTCATTGAAGCGGAAATTTGCAGGTTTGCTTGCTCCGGTCAACGTCATTTCGGCTCTGCCAAGGCCTTGCCGCGTTGCGCGAAATCAATGGCACTGGCGAGATCGGCGAACTTTCTTGAAATGGGTTGTCCTGCGACCGCTGGTGTGTCATGTCGATGTGCCTCAAGACTTTCGACTGTCAAAGTTTCATTTCACGACCCCCGACATCATGCAACAACTCACCCCCCAAGGACAGAATCTCATCAGTGACGTCGCCCGCCGCTACGGACTCAGCTACGACTCCGCAGTCAGCATGCTGGTCTCCGTCAATCAAGGCGGCGGGTCCATGGCGCAGTTCAGCGTTCCGGAGCTTGGCAGTGGGCAGTGGATGCGCGGCGGCATGACGATGGTCGGTGACATGTTCAACTACGGCCTGAAAAACACGGTAAACAATCTCTGCGCGGAGCTCTCTAACATTCTCGCAAATAACCAGATTTTCCAACCCCTGCCGCGCGGCACTGGCGGAAACAACTGGTGGCCGGGAGATCTCGGGTATCCGTCTAGCAGCGGCTCGCAGAACAATACGCGCTATGCGTTTTTCCCCCAGGCCCGCCGCCTCGCCGTCCAGCGGGATGGTCAAGTGACCGTTTTCGACACGATGGATCACCACATCGGCGGTGTCAGTCAGCAACAGGGAGGAGAAAGTTCCCTCACCTTCACCAGCCAGTATGGCACGCTGTCCACATTGAGCCTGCCGCTCGTTTCAGGCCCTGGACTGCAACCGGGAAATCCTAGCAATTTCGCCGCGCCACCCGCTCCGGTTTATCCGTCTGCGCCAGCGGCCAACGCCCCGCTCCCGTCGGGCGATCTCCTTACCTTGCTGGAAAAACTCGGCCAGCTCCGGGATGCCGGAATACTCACTCCCGAGGAATTCGCCGCCAAGAAATCCGACCTGCTCAACCGCCTCTGAACCCAGGCCCGGCCACTCTCGATCTCGCCGTGATCGGCGGCGGGGCGTCCGGATTTTTCACCGCGCTCCAGTATGCGGAGCGGGTCCCGGACCGCAGCGTCGCAATCTTCGAAAAGGGTTCCCACTTCCTCCAAAAAGTGAGGATTTCCGGCGGCGGGCGCTGCAATGTCACCCACGCCTGCTTCGACCCCCGCGAGCTGTCGAAAAACTATCCGCGCGGCTCTCGCGAGCTGCTCGCCGCATTCCACCGCTGGCAGCCGTCGGACACGGTGGAGTGGTTCGCCCGCTCCGGCGTCGCATTGAAGACCGAGCCGGACGGGCGCATGTTTCCTACCACGGATCGTTCCGATACGGTCATCGACTGTTTTCTCAAACGTGCCCGTGACTATCAGATTCCGCTGTTGAAAAACCATCCCCTCACAGGCATCCGGCGGCTCGACGACGGCAACTTCACCCTCCAGTTTGAGACTCAGGAAATACCGGTCACCGCCAAAGCCGTTTGTTTTGCCACCGGCTCACTCAAGGCCAGTCCGCTGCTCTCCCGGTTACAAGAACTCGAACAACCCGTGGAGCCTCTCGTTCCCTCGCTTTTCGCCCTCAACGTCGTCGATCCCCGCATTGCCGATCTTGCCGGTCTCGCCCATCCGTGGGTTTCGATCCGCCGGGAAGGTCGGCAACCCGCCCAGTTAGGGCCGCTTCTGATCACCCACCGCGGGTTCAGTGGACCGGCCGTCCTGCGTCTATCCGCTTGGGAGGCCCGCGCCCTCGCCGAGACTGGCCACCAGTTCCCCTTCCTCATCGATTGGCTGCCCGAGCTGGAAATGGCCGCCATCAAAGAACGGTTTTCCGAAATTCGCCGCACTCAGAGCGCCAAGCTCATCCGCAATACTCCCATCGCTCCGATTCCGCGCCGTCTGTGGGAGCGCATCGTCTCCTGCGCCGGCATCCCGGATGATCTGACATGGAGCCATCTATCCAATGCCGCCGCGGTGGATCTCGGGAACGCATTGAAATCCGCCCGTTTCGAGGCCACCGGGAAGACCACGAATAAAGACGAATTCGTCACCGCCGGCGGCATCGGGCGGCGCTCCATCGACTTCCGGACCATGGAAAGCCGTGTCACCCCGGGACTCTATTTCGTCGGCGAGTGCATCGACATCGACGGCATTACCGGTGGTTTCAATTTCCAGGCCGCTTGGACCACCGCCCACATTGCTGCCACGGCCATCGCCCGGCGGTAGCAAAGCCATTGTATTGGAGAGAACTTCGGGAGAAGCGACCTCCAAGGCGCCCCTCAACTTTTCACGATCTCGAAGGCGACTCCCCCGCAGATCATCATCAGGAAAAGCGCCAGAGTGCACCATCTCAGGAATCGCGGAGTGCCGGAAAATCTCCGAAGAACCGCCACGAGTGTCACGGATGCGGCGAGCGCGACCGCGATTCTGGGCCACAGCTCGACCTCGTTATGTCCTTTGAAAAACATGATCCAAGCATAGCCGAAGAACGCCACGAGGAGGAAATAGCCCAGCACTCGTTCGAAGGGCTTCGGCGGAGCATCGCCTCCCGAAGCTCTCCGGCGGGGGATGGCTTGGGTGTTGCAGTAATGGGTGTGAAGCTGGCTTGGCTCTTCCTGCATGCGCCCCGTGCCATGGCAGACCTCGCAACTTTTGCGCACGGAAATTTTCCGGTAGATCGAAATTCCCGAGTCATCTCGAACCAATTCAAGGCTCAGATGAGACCCAATTCCACAGCATGCGGAGCAACATTGACTAATCATTTTCCAATTCGAACGCTAGAATCCCGGTTGTTTGCTCCGCCCGGGGGAGTGGTCTGGACGCATCCGGTTTCCACCGCATCGCCGCACCACCGCATCGCTGGAACCCTAGACATTGAACTGATGCGGATCGTTCAAATTTCGGTGGGTTTCCCGTTCGGGAATTTAGCGGAATTGGTTGATCTCCGGGTGATAGATGTAGTTCGCAGCGGTCATTTTCTCGGTAAGACGCTCTTCGTCAAGATCATGGGTTTTCACCAGATCCTCGAGGGAGTCGCAATGGTTTCTCAGCTCGGTATTGATCAGGCCGACGAGAAGATGGGGATCCATCGTGAGGTAGTGGGAAAGTTTCATGCGTGGAAGCTGCCGTCCCGTCACGCCCCGGACAAGCGGGGAGGTGATTTAAAAAGGGGTTGATCGAAATGGTTTCCGGGCGAAATCGACCGCCATGGGAACCTGGATGGCAGCTTATGAAGGATCGCTCGCCGCAGATGCGCTGGCGATGCCGGTGCATTGGTATTACGACCGCGCGGCGTTGCAACGGGACTACGGACCCGTTGACCAGTTCAAGGACCCGCGGAACCCGCATCCGGGGAGCATTCTGTGGCGCTCGGAATACAAGGCGCTCAATGATCGCGGCGACATTCTGCGAGAACAGGCGGTCTTTTGGGGACAGCGGGAAATCCACTATCATCAGTTTCTCAAGGCCGGTGAAAACACACTGAACTTCAAGCTCGCGGCGGAACTTTTCACCTGGATCAAGGAACGTGGAGCCTATGACCCGGATGCCTGGCTGGAGCACTACATCGCGAGGATGCTGGAACCGGGATGGCACCGGGACACCTACCTGGAGGAGTATCACCGGGCGTTTTTCACCCGCTACGCCCAAGGCAAGCCACCGCGGAAATGCGGGATTAGCGACGAGCATATCGGAGGATTGGCGACCGTGCCGGCGTTGGTCGCGGCCTTGGAGGGGACCCCGCGCGAGGAATTGCGGCGGATCGTGAAAGAGCACGTCGGACTGACTCATGCCCATGCCAACGTGCTCCGGGCGGCGGACACGCTCGTGCGAACCTTGTGGGCCGTGGCGGAGGGGACCGCACTGCGGGTGGCGATCCGCGAGGAGGCGGGCGACTGGATTTCTGGAAACAAGGCGAATGGGTGGCTACACCAGCCCGACGAGCAGGTCGTCGGCGGGCGATTCAGTCCTGCCTGTTATATCGCAGAGGCGATGCCCGCCGCTCTCTATCTGGTCTGGAAATACCATGATGACTTCGCAGCCGGCATCATCGCGAACGCAAGCGTCGGCGGGGACAATTGTCACCGGGGAGCCGTGGTGGGAAGCCTGCTGGGTGCCACGCAAGACGAGCTTCCAGCGCGATTTCAGCGCAAGGCAGTAGGGATGCTGTGACGGGTAAATCTCCGGCCAGCGCCCGGCGCGCCGGAGAAAGCGCCGCTCCGGCAAGTCGCGGCTTGGAAATGTCGGGATCGTGTGCATCGTTCCGCGGCAAGCATGGAAGATTCTGGAATGACTGAAAAAACCACTGTCGCCGAGCTGGTCCCGCAGGCCCCGCCGGGACTGCGGCAGGATCTCATGGTGCTGCTCAAGGTGCGGCTGAATTTTTTCGTACTCGTCACGACCTTCTTTGGGTTTCTGATCCACTCCCGGATGGACATGGACTGGATGAAGCTGCTTCACACCGTTCTCGGCACGGCCGCCGTGGCATTTGGCTCGGCGGCGTTCAACCAGCTGATGGAGGTGGACCTCGATGCCCGGATGAAACGCACGGCGGACCGCCCGCTGCCATCGCGTCGCATGGATCCGCTCTTTGCATTCGGGATCGGCTGGATTCTCTCTGCGATGGGCATCATCCACCTCGCGGTGCGGGTGGGAGATCTCGCTGCCTATCTGACTGCGGCGACGGTGGCGATTTACGTCTTCATCTACACGCCTCTCAAGCGGATGAGTTCGGCGAACACGCTCGTCGGGGCGATTCCCGGAGCGATTCCACCCGTCATCGGCTGGGTGGGCGCGGGCGGCGGGTTGGGATGGGAGGCGGCATTTCTCTTCGGTGTCCTGTTCTTCTGGCAGCTTCCGCACTTCATCGCCATCAACTGGCTGCACCACGAGGAATACGAATCGGTGGGTTATAAAATGTGGTCGAACGGCGATCTAACTGGGAAGCGGAGTGGCATCCTCGCCGCGATTTTTTCGCTGATGCTCGCAGTATTTTCCCTGATGCCGGCCTTCCTCGGCTTCGCCAACCTGTTGTGGACGGTCATCGGCCCCTTGCTCTCCCTGTTGATGATGGCCCTCGCCCTCAAATTCGCAGGTGATGGAGAGCGGGCATCCGCCCGAAGGCTTTTTTTCTTCACCCTCCTCTATCTGCCAGTAGCGCTGCTGGTGCTCGTCTTCGCGTGGAGGAACTGAGCGACATCCATCCCATGAGCAAACTAACAGCCTCTACGAAACGCCTCGCCGCCGCGCTGAGGGATCTTGAGTTCTCCCCGCCGGTGGCCTGTGTCTATCGGACGCTGGACTACGCCTGGCAGCCCCACCGGCAATACCTCGAACGGTATGGCAGCGGCACCAAGCGGGTGGTGTTCCTCGGCATGAATCCCGGGCCCTTCGGCATGGCGCAGACCGGCATCCCCTTCGGTGAGGTAGCGGCGGTACGCGACTGGATGGGGATCGAAACACCGGTCGGGAAACCCGAGCCTGAGCACCCGAAGCGACCGGTCGAGGGATTCGCATGCGGGCGATCTGAAGTGAGTGGCCGCCGGTTGTGGGGGCTTTTCGCCGGGCGGTTTGAGGATGCAGGGGCGTTTTTCAAGGATCATTTCGTCCTCAACTACTGCCCGCTCGTTTGGATGAGCGCGACCGGTGCGAATCTAACTCCCGACAAGCTTTCCGCCGCTGAAATGATGCCCGTGGAGGAGGCATGCCAACAACACTTGCAGGAGGTCATTGGAATTCTCCAGCCGTCATTCCTCGTCGGCGTCGGCGGATTCGCCGAGGAACGGCTGAAGCGCGCTGCCGGGGCGGTGAAAAGCACTGCGACGGTCGGAAGGGTCCTGCATCCTTCGCCTGCCTCACCGGCAGCGAACCGCGGCTGGGCGGAGGCGGCCGAGCGCCAGCTTGCCGCGATTGGCGTCTGGTGATTTCTATCCGTGTGTGGACGCGTCTTTCGTCCCGCTGGTCTTACCGCAGGGTGGCTGTCAGGTCCTTGACCAGCTGTGCGTCTTCATCTCTGCCGGTTTTTTGAAAAGCTGCGTGGAGGTTGTTGAGCAGGCGCAGCAGAATGCTTCCGGGATCGACGGACTCGCGGATCAGATTCCGTTCCGGGCGCGTGAGGCCCGGACTTTCCAACAGAGTGGACTGGAGATGCAGTCGCCCGCGGTCGAAGCAGTCGATGACGATCGGGTATCCGTCCTCAAAGATGCGACACATGAAATGGCCGGGGAAGTTCACGCCCTCGATGTCGAAGTTGAGCCGCCGTCCGACGAGTATGAAAATGAGGCAAAGTCCTAACGGGTTAGAATGTCCCTCCGCAATGGACCATGCGAGGTCGGAGTTCCTCGGGTCATAATAGTCGGCCTGGTTTCCTGTCAGGCGGGTGCCGTCGAAAAGAAACGAACGCAGCTCGTTGGCGGTGGTGATGCCATCCTCGGCAGCTTCTTCTGCGAGCAGGTCGAGCGCATCGGAAAGAGGCTGGCGCAGTGAGATGCCATCGTGAAGGAAATCTGATAGAATGCGCAGCAGCGCTTCGAAGGATTCCCAGTCTTCCTGCAAGGCCGCGGCACCGCCCGTGGGTGCGATCCACTCGCGTGCGAGCGCTTCGCGGCGGGGAGGACCGAGCATGTCGGACAGCAGGGATTTCTCCCGCGTGCTCAAGGTGCGGGGCTGGGTGGAGAGCCATTCGCTGAGATCTCCGCCACAGAGCGCGAGACGCTGTGCCACTTGCTCACGCACAGCGGGAGTTTCGTCATCAAGAAGCCGGAGGAGAGCACTCAGCTCATCAGGTGCGGGCGGCTCTGCGTTCATCGCCGGGATCAGAGGGATCGGGAGGATTGGAAAAAATGGTGCGCGATACTGGGTTCGAACCAGTGACCCCCTCCGTGTCAGGGAGGTGCTCTACCACTGAGCTAACCGCGCCAAGCGACGCCCAGTAAGGGCGGGCGGGAAACTAGGATGGCCGTGGTGGGGGATGCAACCCCTTTTTACGGGAAAAAAGAGGCGGGAGATCCTGAGATCCCCCGCCGTTGATCGACCCGTGGAACGAGAGCGGACAGGCGATGGACTCTGGAGTGGACCACCTGTCTTCCCACCGGGATTCGGAGTTACTTCTTCGCTGCCTTTTTCGCAGCTTTCTTGGCAGGCGCTTTCTTTGCGGGTGCAGCCTTTTTCGCAGCCTTCTTCGCAGGAGCGGCTTTCTTCGCGGCTGCCTTCTTTGCAGGGGCGGCTTTTTT
>JBOFET010000180.1:0-1632 GCA_051648225.1 Luteolibacter sp. | reverse complement strand
AAACGGAAGGAGCGGGAAGAACTTCATCGGGCAGGCCTCAGCGGGCAACTTTGGATTTCAGGTAGTCGAGCCAGGCGGTTTCCGTGTGGATGTCGCCATCGCCGGCCCAGGCGAAGCCCGCGCGGTAAGAGATGCGGCCCTGGGCATCCGGGCGGACGAACACCAGCGCATGTTCGTTTTTCTCCAGCTTGTCGGTGGCGGGCAGGCGTGTCGTGCGGATGACGGCAGCGGGATCGACCTGCAAGCCAGTGCCGAGACCTTTTTCCGCCAGCGGTTCATAAACGGCGATGATTCCGCTGTCCTTGTCGAGGGTGATCGACGCGCCCTTGTTTTGTGTGTTAAGTCCGATCGCAATTTCGTAAGGAAGCTCGACCCCGGTTTTTTGGTTTCTGAAGCGTTGGTTGGGCTGGGTGGAGAAAGTGGATGTGATCTCGGACAAGCGTTCGCCGAGCCGCAAGCGAGTGACGCGGTATTCGAACAGCGGTTTGTCATCCACTTTTACTGGGTATTGATAGACGGTGTGAAATTCCGCCATTTCGGGGCGGGTCCAGAGAATCTCTGCCGACTGATAGGTGTCTGCGGTGACCAGCTTGCCGTCGATCCAGAGCCCGAGGCCGCCGCAGCCGCGGGTGTCTCCGACGTGATAGGCGTCGAGGCCCTCGCCGTGGTCCTTGTGATAGCTGATGCCGGCGGTGCGGTCCTGAAAATACCACTTGTCGAGCACCGGGCGGGCGACGCGCTTGCACCAGGCGTCGATACCGCTGTCCTCAGGTCCGCTTCGCAGCGCAGGACCATAGACACGGAAGACCACTTTGTCGTTCTCCCACGCGAGGTCGTCCTTGCGTTCCGGCACGAGCCGCGCGTAGGCGCGGGGAGAGACGTCTTGCGAGATGATTTTTTCCGCCGCCTTCAAAAGGGCCGGGCCATCGGCAGGGGTAGCTCCTAGCAGACGGAGAATTTCGCTACCGGCCATGAGAAATGCTCCGGTGCCGTAGTCTTGGGTGTTTGAGCTTTCGAGGTGGTCGGGAGCAGCTCCTACTGGCTGGACGAAGCCGACAAGACCATCCGGCATCACGCGGGTCATCAATCCGTTCCAAGCGCGGGTGATCGCCGGGAGGTGGGAGGTGTGGTCGAGCAGCCCGTGGTTGACCCCCCAAGCGAGGCCGAAGGTGAAAAATCCGCTGCCGCTGGTCTCGCCGGTGTCGATTTCCTTTGGGTCGAGCAGGCTGGGGTACCACAAGCCGTCCGGTTGTTGGGCGGCGAGGATGGCGGTGGTCATTTCCTTGAAGAGTGTCTCGTAGAAGCCGCGCTTGGGATGATCCTTGGGGAGGTGTTCTAACATCAATGCGAGTCCGCCATAGACCCAACCGTTACCGCGGCTCCAGAAGGTCTTGTGGCCACCAGGAGTTTTCTTTTCGAAAAATGTCGCGTCGCGGAAAAACAATTTTTCGGTGGGGTCGAAGAGATGGTCGTAGGTGAATTGGAACTCGTGGTCGAGGAAGTCCAGATACTTCCGGTCGCCAGTGGCGGTGAAGAGGCGGGTGAGGGTGGGGGGAGCCATGTAAAGCGCGTCGCACCAAGTCCAGCGGTCACTCACGGAGACTCCCTTGGTCTTCGGCTTACTACCGTGTG
>JBOFET010000179.1:0-19286 GCA_051648225.1 Luteolibacter sp. | reverse complement strand
CCCACCGCAGTTATTTTCCGCTTAACGTGGCGGCTGTCGCTGAATCGAGGATGAAGGTCCCGGTTCCGGAAGGTTTCACCGGTTCACCAGCTGCGATTTGATATTCGAAAGCCTTGATGGGTTTGGTGCCTTCTTGCTCCGACAGCAGGTAAACCCTTAGAGTCATCACTTCTTTACCCGTTCCGCCTTCGAGTTTTTTGATGGCATATGACACTTCGTTCAATCCGTCCACCGCTCCACCGATGACTATTTCCGCCTCCTTGGCATTGGCGAATCGGTGATGGCTGATTTTGTTGATTTGCACCTTCACCTCACGGCCGGGGCTGAAAACATAAACCTTCGCCATGTATTTGGCTGGCTGTGCGGAAATCGGTGTCGGCGGAACAACTCCCGAAGGTTGGGCTTCCGGGGTTTCCTTCAGATACTTGAGATTTCCGGCGGCCAGCTCCTTTCTCACCGTCGGCAATGCAGCCAAGTTCACGAAATCGGCCCGGTCATAAAGCCATCCACCGCTGCCTTTGACGAATGAAAGCACGAGTAGATTCTCCGTTGGCTCCCCACCGACGCCGAAATCAATTTTTCCAAAATAGGACGCCTTGGCAGTCGCTCCATTTTGCTTTGCTTCGAGAAACTTAAGTCCTTGCAAGGACGGCGGCGGTGCCGGGACCTCGAAGACACCTGCGGGAAACGAGCGTTTCTCAGAAACCAAACGGTTACGGACTTCCGTGCGCCGGTGCTCGGCGGTCACTCGCTGCCAGGCCGACGCGTCGCGACGGATCATGGCTTCCCTCCAGGCGCTGTAGGTGGTTTCGAGAGGCGGCCGCAGTATGTCCTGCGCGACTGCAAGACCCGAGAGGACCAGTGAAACCCCAAAAATAAGTCGCTTCATGCGCGAAACGATTGGACAAGACGGCTCATCCCACAACAAACAAATTGCAGGCCGTTTGAATTGTGAGGCCGTTTGAGATCAACGATGAGCAGTATTTTGCGAAGAGTGGCGCCGATTGGCGAGGCGCGTGATCGGGAGATTCTAAAGGACGCCGCCACCTATGTTTACACCCAGCGGCCTCAGGGTGATGTGCTGGCGCATATCTTCCTGCCTGATCTGGATCTCCAAAAACCTCGGCCGGTGGTCGTCTTCTTTCACGGCGGATTCTGGGATGCACCCACCCCTACCCAGTTTGTGCCCCACTGCCTGCACTTCGCCAGCCGCGGCGCGGTGGCTGTAGCCGCAGAGACCCGGACTTCGGCCAAAAACGGAACAGGTCCGTTAGAGGCGATCGAGGATGCGCGCGATCTCATCCGCTGGCTCCGTCACAATGCGGACACCTTCAATATCGATCCCCAGAAAATCACAATCGGCGGTGCCGGCGGCGGTGCCTATCTGGCGCTGCTGGCTACCCTCCCCAAGCCGAAGAATCTACCACCGGTTGACGGACTGGATTGTTTTCCCCAAGCGCTCATCTTGTTCAGTGCCTTAGTGAACACAACGGTGAAGGGTCCAGTCGTGGAACGGTTTCCGAACGCAAAAACCGCCAAGCTGCTCAGCCCTTCACAACTGGTCCGCCGCAAGCTGCCGCCCATGATCTTTTTCCACGGTAAATCGGACAGGATCACTCCCTTCGAGGACGTTGAAAAATTCCGCCGTAGCATGCGCTGGCGAGGAAATCCATGCCTCCTCATCGATTTCGAACGGGCGGACCATAGTTTTTTCAACTTCAACGTGAGCCACAAAAATTTCGAAAGCACCATCCGTGCGGCGGACCAGTTTCTTGTGGATCACGGACAGCTTGAGCCGCCGGAAAATCCGGATGATTTTTGAGTCCCGACGAGCCGTCCCGTCTGGAGTCACTTCGGGGTCGAAAGGCATAATTCCTGCTTGGCACCCTTGGAGTCGCGACTGACATTCCACTTCCGTGCTCGGATCGCGTCGCGAGCTTAACATGATTCGATTTCTGATGAACGCCTTCTACCACTCGACCACCCCGCTTGTCCCGGGTTCACTCCACCAGCTTTCCCAAGAACACGACAACTGCGGCATGGGTGCCATCGCCCATCTCCATGGAAAACGCAGCCACGAGATCCTCGACCACGCGCTCACCTCGGTCTGCTGCATGACCCACCGCGGAGCGGTCGATGCCGACATGAAATCTGGCGATGGGTCTGGAGTCCTGACGCAGATCCCCTACCCGCTTTTTGTCAAAGCCGCCGCCTCGCTCGGATGTAGTGTCGAAAATGCAGGGGATTTGGCCGTGGGCGTTTTTTTCTTCCCGTCGGAAAACTCTTCGCAAGTCGATCAAATCAAGTTACTTGCTGCTGAGGTTACAGAGCGACGTGGCATTGCCCGCATCGGCTGGCGGAAGGTTCCTGTCGATCTCACCGCACTTGGAAAAAGTGCCCTCGCCACCCGGCCACAAATTGAGCATTTGCTGATGATCCGGCCTGCCGCGATGGATGCGGACACCTTCGAGCGCCAGCTCTATCTCTGTCGGCGGGAGATCGAACACCGCACTGAGGAGATTCAGGGGTTCTACATGCCGTCGTTTTCCAGCCGCCTCATTTCCTACAAGGCGCTCGCCATGCCTGCCGCGCTGAGGGCGTTCTACCGGGATTTCTCCGACCCGGACTACCAAGTCGCGATCGCCCTCTATCACCAAAGGTTTTCCACCAACACTTTCCCTGCTTGGCCCCTTGGCCAACCGTTCCGAATGATGTGCCACAACGGCGAAATCAACACCGTGGAAGGCAACCGCAACTGGATGACTTCGCGGGAGGAGTTCTTCGCCTCCCCCGTCTGGGGCGACGATATCGAACTAGTCAAAAACCTCATTCGCCACGGCGAGTCCGACTCCGCTTCCCTCGATCATGCACTCGAGCTGCTCATTCTCTCCGGTCGCTCGCCAGAGCACGCCATGTGCATGCTAGTTCCACCAGCTTACCGGAACGACGAGGACATCTCCGACGAATTGCGCGCCTTTTATCAATACAACCGCTCGTTTTCCGAGCCTTGGGACGGTCCCGCCGGCCTGGTCTTCACGGACGGCACCAAGCTCTGCGCCTCACTCGACCGCAACGGCCTCCGCCCGTCTCGCTACAAAATCACGCAAGACGGCGTCCTCTACATCGGCTCAGAAGCGGGTGCGGTTGTTTTCGACGACGCCACGGTAGTCCGCAAAGGTCGCCTTGGCCCAGGCCAGATGCTTTCTGCGGACACCGCCACCGGACAATTCAAATACGACCTCCAAATCAAAACCGAACTCGCCAAGCAGCAGCCCTATCGCCGCTGGATCGATGAATACCGGCTCGATTTACGGAAATTCGTCTCACCCGACGCCCACGTCCCGGAAATCGACTACTCCCCACTCGACCTTTCTCGACAGCAAGTCGCCCACGGCATTTCGCTTGAGGAGCTGGACATGGTCTTCCCGCCGATGATCAAGGGGGCTCAGGAGGCAGTCTTCTCCATGGGCGATGACATCCCGCTCGCCATTCTTTCGACCCATCCTCGCTTACTTTACACTTATTTCAAACAATTGTTTGCTCAGGTCACCAATCCTCCGATCGATCCGATTCGCGAGTGGGCAGTGATGTCTTTGGCGGCCGGTCTTGGCCCGGAGCACAATCTACTTTTGGAAACACCCGACCACTGCAAGACGGTCAGTCTCGACAGCGCTATTCTTTTTGAACATGAGTTGGAAAAAATAAAACATCTTGATGCACAGGGATTTCCAGCAATTATCCTCGATATTACGTGGAAGGCATCAGAGGGAGCAATCGGGCTTAAGGAGCGTCTGGACGCACTCTGTGGAGAAGCTGAAACGGCCGTTCAAAACAATCACAACATTCTAATCCTATCCGATCGAGCTACCTCCTCAGAGCGGGTGGCTATTCCCACGTTGCTCGCGATTGGCACGGTTCACCATCATCTCACCCGCACTCGTACCCGACTGCGCGCATCACTGGTGGTGGAATCCGGCGAGGTGCGGGACGTGCATCAAATTGCCTGCTGTTTTGGTTTCGGAGCCACGGCGATCTGCCCTTATTTGGGCTACGCGACCGTTCGGCAACTTGTCGCCGCAGATGCTGGGAAGAACAAATTGGGAGAAATTACCGCCAAGAAGGCGATGACGAACTATCGCAAGGCGTTGGAGAAAGGTATTTTAAAGATCATGTCCAAGATGGGCATTTCCGTGCTCAACTCTTACCAAGGCGCTCAGACTTTCGAAGCGATCGGCGTCGGAAAAGACGTTGTCGATTTCTCCTTCAGCGGCGTTCCATCCAAAATCGGTGGCGTCGGCTTCAAGGAAATCGCAGATGAGTCACTGATTCGTCACCAAGCAGCATTTGAAGCAATCGTTCCAGATGGCGAAACCCTCAATCTAGGAGATCCCGGCTACAACCGCTATCGGAAGACCGGCGAGCGCCATGTTTACACCACAGAAGTCATCAAAAACTTCCACACCTACGTGAAATCCGGTAAATCCGAAGATTACGGGGAATATGTGCGTGTCGCATTGGAAACCAATCCTGTAGCGATCAAAGATCTGATCGAATTTGTGCCAGCAGTTAGCGGTTCAATCGACCTCGCTGAAGTTGAGCCGATGGAGTCAATCCGCCGCCGATTCACCACGGCTGCAATGTCGCTGGGCGCTCTTTCACCCGAGGCGCACGAGACGCTGGCTATCGCGATGAACCGCATCGGCGGCAAGTCGGATTCAGGTGAAGGTGGTGAGGATCCGGTTCGTTTCAAACCCTACCCAAACGGCGATTTTGCCCGCTCTTACATCAAACAGATCGCCTCCGGGCGTTTCGGGGTTTCCGCCTATTACCTCGTGAATGCGGGCGAACTAGAAATCAAAATGGCCCAAGGCGCGAAGCCCGGCGAAGGCGGCCAGCTTCCCGGGCACAAGGTCAACGCCCTGATCGCCCGACTGCGGAATACTCAGCCCGGCGTGCAGTTGATTTCCCCGCCGCCGCACCATGACATCTACTCGATTGAGGATCTTGCCCAGTTGATTCACGACCTCAAGGAAGTGAATCCGCGCGCCCGGATCACCGTCAAACTCGTCGCGGAATCCGGCATCGGCCCCGTCGCTGCGGGTTGCGCCAAGGCTTCCGCTGACAATATCCTCATTTCCGGCCACGACGGCGGCACCGGCGCGTCTCCCCTCTCCTCCACCAAGCACGCCGGCTCGCCTTGGGAACTCGGTCTTGCCGAAGCCCAGCAAACCCTGCTCATCAACAACTTGCGAGATCGCGTGATCCTCCGCACCGATGGTGGCATCCGCAATGGCCGCGATGTGGTGATCGCTGCGATTCTCGGAGCCGAACAATTCAACTTCGGCACCACGGCCATGATCGCCATGGGCTGCGTTTACGTCCGCAAGTGCCATCTGAATACCTGCCCCGTCGGAATCGCCACCACCGACCCGAAATTCCGCGCCAAGTTCAAGGGCACGCCCGAGATGGTCATCAACTATTTCACCGCCGTCGCCGAGGAAGCCCGCCGTCACATGGCGCAAATCGGCGTCCGCACACTCGATGAACTCATCGGTCGGCCGGAGTTTCTCAAACAACGCCACATCCCGGACCACCCGAAGGCGAACACCCTCGACCTCTCCGCCCTGCTCAAGGACGTGGTCCCCACCCTTGCGGAAAACTGGGGAACGTCCGTCGAGTCGATCTCCCGCATCTGCGCCAAAACCCGCAACGACGGCCTCACCAAGCCCGAACTCGACCTCCAGATCCTCAACGACCTCGTGGCGGTGGTTTCAAACCTCCAAGCCCCCGATTCCCCTGAATACGGCGAAAACTCCGTCTCCCCCGAAGTCCTGGAAGCCATCCAACTCCTCCCTGATCGCCCGCCGATCTCGTTGAACTACGACGTCATCAACACCAACCGCAACATCGGCACCCGCCTCTCAGGTCGCATCGCCGAGGTCCACGGCGACCGCGGACTCCCGGCGAACTCCATTCACATCACCTGCCACGGCACCGCTGGCCAGTCTTTCGGCACCTTCCTCGTCGGTGGCGTGAAACTCGAACTCATCGGCGAGGCGAATGACTACGTTGGCAAAGGTATGGCAGCCGGTGAAATCGTCATCCGCGTCTCCGAACACGCGACTTTCGAAGCCGCCACGAACACGATCTGTGGCAACACCTGTCTCTATGGAGCCACGGGCGGCAAACTCTTCGCCAACGGGCGGGCGGGCGAGCGCTTCGCCGTGCGGAACTCCGGAGCCACCGCCGTCGTCGAGGGCGTAGGTGATCACGGATGCGAGTACATGACCAATGGCAGCGTGGTCATCCTCGGCAAGACTGGCAAAAACTTCGGTGCCGGCATGTCCGGCGGCACGGCTTACGTTTACGACGTGGACGGAAAATTCTTCTCCCGCGTGAATTCTGAAATGGTCGTCGCCCTGCCGATCCGACGCGCCCAAGACATTGGCGAGGTCAAAGCCCTCATCGAGCTTCACCACCAGCACACTGGCAGCGCCCAAGCCGCCGCTCTGTTGGAGAACTGGGAGGAAACCATTCTCAAACTCGTCCGCGTCATCGCCAAGGAACGCGCGGAACTCGAAGCCGCCGAGGAACTTCATGAAGCGGCATCGACACCGGTCGGAAAGTAAACCTCCGTTCGGCAAAAGGTGTGAAAGTCCCGACTCAGGGCAATCCGACTGACAAGCGTCCGAACATTTGAGCGCTATCTCCTTTTGGAATGGTGACTGTTACAGATTGGTTGCCGTTTCCATCCACAGCACCAAGTTCCACCTCCGAAGCAGCGGGAGGGGAAACCCGAATATCGGTCCAGCGAATCATATCAGTACTGGTCTGGAAAATCTGGATGGTGTCGTCCTCAGAGAGCGCAAGACGGTCAAAGGCGAAAACGAAAGCGGATCCATCTTCGGAAACGGTGGGCAGAATTGCGGTGGAAGAAGCCGCCGGATTCCCGTTGAGCACGTATTCGATCAGGTTGGGAATACCGTCGAACTCCGAGTCGGCGAATTCGGTTTTGTTGGCCACTCCCGGACGGCCTGCCATCCAAGAGATATATCCTGATTCGGGTTCTGCGAGTATCGCGTGAGCGTGTTGTCCACCGCCACTGATAGAGAGAATTCTTTTCTTATAGAGTTCTCCAGCTCCCTCAAGCATCACCGGAGTGGTGCGATAAGTCGTACTGCCGTCGCCCACTTGGCCCAAGTAATTTTCACCCCACCCAGCAGCTGTGCCGTCACCGAAGATGGCGAAATTCACCAAATCGCCTTGGCCTATCCCGACAAGCTCTCTTCCTGCCATGACTCCGCCAAAGTCCACCGCAATCGGCAGAAAACTCTTGCCTGAACCCGTGGTGGTATTAAGTCCGTGAGAAACATTTCCCCACCATGCGACCGTCCCGTCTGAGCACCATGCGAGGCATGTGGTGCCGTTCGTAGAGATCCGGGCAACAGTCTTGCCTGCCAGGATCCCGGCAGTGTCCACAGCTCTAGGCACCGGGTTAATGCTCCCGGAGGACAATCCAGCGCCCTGTTCCCCATTCTGATTTCTTCCCCAGGCAGTTACCGTACCATCTGCATACAAACCCAAGCTGTTGTGCAAACCCGCGCCTACCGCTACAAGTTTGTTCATTTGAAGCCCGCTACCGAGAGAAACACGCACCGGAACCGTAGCCCCGCCAGACGAGGCGCTTCCGTCACCTACTTGTCCGTATTGATTCTCGCCCCAGCCAAATGCCGCACCGTCGGAACAAAGAACAATGCAGTGGAATCCCCCCACGGCGGCGGCCACGGGCGTTCTACCTTGGAAAGAACTCATCCGCACGGCTACTGGAATGTTACTAGACACTTTCGTGCCGTTACCCAATTGACCTTTTGTACCATCTCCCCATGTTGCAATCGTGCCATCTGAACAAATCGCAACGACCGTGTTGTTTCCCGCAGCGATATAGATCACCTTTTTACCCACCAACGCACCCAATCCGCTGACAACTACAGGCACGCTGCTATTGCTAAACGAGCCATGCCCCAAAGCCCCTGCGCCTCCATATCCCCAACCCACCACCGTTCCATCCGAGCATAGGGCATGACAGGCTGAGTGGCAGGAAACGGTGTAGAGTACGGTTTTACCCGCGAGAACCCCGGAATGGATCACGGATACTGGGACCAGACTTCGAGTCGTTTCTCCATTGCCGAGTTGGCCGGAGGAGTTGCTTCCCCAAGAAACCACCCGGCGATGTGGCCACTCCAGGACAAGATCATTGCCGGTGCCCCCATAGTAGTTCGCCACGAAACGGTAGTTCTTGCCGCCAAAGGGAAGATCTAAAACTTGTCCTTGCGCAAGATTCGTGAACCGACCCTGAATGAAACTAGGACTTGTATTGTTTATCACGGTGAGATTTCCCGTTGGAGCATATCCTAGGGACATATTTATCTGCCAACCCGTAGCATGGTATCCATCCGTAGTGAGAGGGACATCGGTTTCTGATAGGCAATTCGCAGTGATATCTGTCAGAGCCGTGACGGTGTAACTGGATGTTGATGAGCCATTTTCAGAAACAACGACGATGCTAAAGGTATTGTTAGTCGGTGATAGAGTTATCGGCTGACTCGAACTTCCCGAGGCAACAGTGCTTCCATTCACCTGAATCGTCGAAAATGGTGAGTCGCCTTTTGGAGTGACGACTACCTCGGAAAGGGGTCCAGACATACTGACAACGTAGTTTTGGACATCCCGTGATAACGCAGGGGTAAGAATCCCCGGACTCAGGCCAAGACCTGATAGTTTGGAACTAAACGGGATCGAACCGATCACGACAGAATGTAAGGTTCCAACGGAAAGGAACACAATCTCGCGGGTGGCAGGACTTCCCCAAAAATTCAGCAACACCGGGATATTACTTGCAGCGCCGCTGCCATTTCCGACATGTCCAGCTCCATCCCAACCCCAGCTTGCTACGGTCCCGTCAGAACAAGAGACGAGATTGTAATAACTGCCAGCGGCCACCTTGGTCACGGTTTTGTTTCCCAACACTCCAGACTGATTGACTTTCATAGGTGTGGTAGTTTGGCCGTCGAATTGACCGTTGCCAAGTTGACCTGCAAAGTTGCTGCCCCAAGTCAGCAGGGTACCATCGGAACACAGAACCAAGTTGTGACGGCTGCCGGTATCAATCGCAGTGACGAATTTTCCTGCTAAGGCACCGGTGGAGATGACCGCTACTGGGAACGCTTGATCGAGGGTGTTTCCAATGCCAAGCATCCCCGCGTCGTTATATCCCCAAGTTACCAAGGTTCCATCGGAACAGAGGACGAGGTTGTGATACTCTCCCGCCGACACCGCGACCACGGTCTTTCCCAACAAGACACCAGTCCTGTCTACTGCAACGGGTTGCGTTTGGGAGCCGCCGGTTGATCCCGTTCCCAAGATGCCCGCGAAGTTTCTCCCCCACGCGACGACTTGTCCATCTGAGCATAAGGCAAGCGAATGCTGATTTCCTGCTGAGATCGCCACCACCTTCTTGCCAGCGAGAAGACCAGTCTGAATTAGATTCACAGGAACTACCCTGCTTATATATGTTCCATCTCCGAGCTGGCCATTTGAATTCCCACCCCAAGAAACCACTGTCCCGTCGGAGCACAAAGCAAGCGAGTGAACGCCTCCAGCAGATACGGCGATCACGTCTTTGCCAGCCAATACTCCAGAAGAACCCACCGCGATTGGAACCGATGAATCGGATAGAAAACTATTCCCAAGTTGGCCACTGGCATTGCTTCCCCAGGCTGCAAGCGTTCCGTCAGAACACAGCGCAAGACTGTGTTGGTCACCCGCAGACACGGAAGTCACTGTCTTTCCGGAAAGCAGCCCTGTTGCTAGAACATCCACAGGAACTTTACTTGGGGCCGTGCCTCCATTCCCAAGACGCCCGTTTGAACCTGATCCCCAAGCATTGAGATCTCTCCGAAACCACTCCAGAACGAGATCATTGCCAGTTCCACCATAGTAGTTTGCCACAAACTGGTAGGGCAGGCCATCGTGTGTGAGGCTGATGACTTGGCCGTGTGCCAGATTGATGAATTCCCCGGTGATGAAATCCAATCCGGTGTTGTTGACGACGAGGAGGCTAGTTCCATTGGTCGGGGCAAAGCTGATCGAAAGTTCAATTTGATCGCCGGCTGCCGTGTAACTCGCGAGAGTGATGGGAACATCGGCACTGGAATTGAAGTTGGCAGCGACCGTGCCAGCGGACGCTGCGGAAACTGCTACTAGCACCAAGGCTACGAAAGCGATCATTGGTTTCATAACTTCAGGGGAGGTAATTCGATGGGGATTGTGTCGAGCAGACTACCGGCACTTTCTCAGAAGGCTATCGCAAGGTTTGGTTTCCAAACAAGAAATTAGTGGAAGAGAGATTGGCATGCATAATTTCTCGTAATCCTCGAAAACTTCAGCGACGGCGATCTCCAGCGGTTCTGCCTTCGCTTCATCGCCATCGCACCGGTGGGGGCCTTGCAGGGTGAATTTTAGAATCAGGCATATTAGCCTCAATCTGACGCGAATGTGCCCCTCACCGTCAGCATCCATCCGGCTCATGGCTCACAATATGCTTGCTCAAAAATCGAAATAATCCTGCAAGTTGATGCACCTCGTTGGTCTTGGTTGGTGGAGTTGGAGAGGATCCAATTTTCACCCCACTCAGTCGGCCCCGAATCCTGATGAAAGCCAAAGCACTCAAGACAATCGCTTTTTCCCTGCTCCTCTCTTCCCTCCAAGCATCGGCGCAGGCGCCCCCGGCGGATGGTGGCAAGATCATCGCGGTGGAAAACCAAGTGGACCGTTCTCCCCCCAAGACTGTATGGACGCGGGCGACGCCCGGAGATCCGCTCAAGTGGCAGGACCAGGTTCGCACGGGCGAACTCAGCCGGGCCGCTGTCGAACTCGGCACTGGTGGCGTTCTCCGCATCAGCGAGTTCACCAGCCTCCGCCTCCAGCCGCCGCCAACCGGCCAGCCGCAAGGGCGTAGCAAAATCGATATCGCAAAGGGAGTCGCCTACTTCTTCAGCCGCACGGAAGCGGAAGCGGATATCGAGACCCCTTCAGCCAGCCTCAACATCCGCGGCACCGAGTTTGTGATCGAAGTGGGTGAAAATGGCAGCACCACGGTCACGATGGTCGATGGTGCGGTGAACCTCGCAAACTCACTCGGGACCGTGGATCTGGCCAGCGGGGAACAAGGCATCGCCGAGCCGGGTAAGGCCCCGCGCAAAACCGCCGTGATCGATGCTTCGGAGAAGATCCAGTGGTTTCTCTACTACCCGGGCATCGTCGATCCCGCATCGTTTCCGCATTTGAAAGCGGGGCGCTTCGGGAAATCGTTAGCTGCGTATTCCCAGGGAGATCTGCTGCAAGCGCTGGCACTCCTGCCCGCTGCCCGCACGGCTGAGGAATACCGCTTTTCCGCAGCGGTGAAGCTCGCCACCGGGCGGGTCGATCAAGTCGAGGCAGACCTCCGCAAGGCGGGAAATCATCCGCTGGTAGATTCGCTCCGCCTACTGATAGATGTAATCGGGAAGCCAGCCGCCGAGATGGGGAAAATCGAAGCGCCACCCGGTGCGGAAGGAGAAATCGTCCTGTCCTACGCCTTGCAATCCAGCGGAAATCTTCAAGCCGCGCTCGATGCCGCCAAGCGAGCGGTCGAAAAATCGCCGAATTTCGGCCTGGCGTGGGCGCGGATCGCCGAGCTGGAATTCAGCTTCGGCCGCACCGAGGCGGCCATCCAAGCGGTTGATAGGTCGCTGGAATTTTCGCCCCGGAATGCCCAGGCGATTTCCCTCCGCGGCTACCTGGAAATGTCGAAAAACCGCATCGCCGGGGCGCAGGAGTATTTCTCCCAAGCCATCGCCATCGACCCCGCGCTTGGCAATGCGTGGCTCGGTCGCGGGCTGGCGTATTTCCAATCCCGCAATCGCGAGGAGGGCTTGCGGGCGGTCACCATGGCCGCCGCCGTGGAGCCTAACCGTTCTTTTCTCCGCAGCTACCTCGGCAAGGCGCTCGCGGAAAACCGCAAGGACGAAAGGGCAGCCAACGAACTCGGCATTGCCCGCCGCCTCGATCCCGGCGATCCCACCGCACCCTTCTATCAATCGCTGCTGGACCAGCGCGGATATGCCTACAATGAGGGCATCGCAAACTTGGAAGAATCTGTCCGCCTAAATGACAACCGCGCCATCTTCCGCTCCGGCTTTCTCTTGGACAAGGACCGGTCCGTCCGGCAGGCAAATCTAGCATCGCTCTACAAGAACGTCGGCATGACCGAGGCGAGTCTGGAAGAAGCACGGCGGGCTGTGGTGAGCGATTACTTGAATCCTTCCGCCCACTTGTTCCTTTCCAACAGCGTCAACGCCCTGCGCGACACGCGACGGGTGCAGCTGAGATATGAGACACCGTGGTTCAATGAACTGCTCATCGCGAACCTGCTTTCCCCCGCAGGCACCGACCTCCTGCCGCAGAACGTTTCCCAACAGGAATACACCAGCCTCTTTCCCACGGATCGCCTGAATTTTTCCTCCCGCACGCTCGCACGCAGCGACGGGGAAATTCTAGCAACAGGTTCGTTCACAGGCCGTGCGGACAAGACCAGCGTGGCGGTGGATTACGACATCTTCTCATCGGACGGACAGTTCCCTAACGAAGACGTCGAGCGATACACCGCCTATTTCCAGTTGAAACACGCACTCACACCGCGAGACAGCGTTTACTTGAACTTGAAGTTCGAGGAACTCGAGCGCGGCGATTCCCGCACGCTCTATGATCCCTCCACGCTCGATCCCGATGTCCGCGTGGAGCAGAAGCAGGCACCGGTCACGATCCTTGGCTATCAGCACGAGTGGTCGCCCGGCAGCCGGACACTACTGCTAGGCGGCGCCCTAACCGACGAAATCGAGAGCGTGAATCCCTCCGGCAATACGATCGTCATGCTGGTTGATCCCACCTTGCCGGAGCTTTCCGAACCGCTCGGCTTCGAGTCGGATGTGACCCAGCTCCGGGAAACCGAGGTTTACTTCGGCGAGATCCAACAGATCTGGAGCGACGAGCGGCAGACCTTCATCGTGGGCACCCGCTATGACTCCGGCAGCTTCCCCACGACGAACACCTTTTCTAACCAGGTCCTCCAAGGCGTCCTGCCGGCAGATCCCTACACCCTGAATGCGGACCCTCGCTACGAACGGTGGACCGCCTACGCCTATTACACCCGTGAACTCGCCCGCGGCCTGTGGGCCACGGCGGGCCTCACTTACGATCACCAGAAATACCCGCTCAACAGCAGTATCCCACCCGCCACGGATGATGAGGAGAAATCCACGGAATTTCTACCCAAGGCCGGCCTGGTCTGGACGCCCAACCCGGATCTCACCTTCCGGCTCGGCTATGCCCGCTCGGTCGGTGGCGCGACCTTCGATGAAAGCGTGCGCCTCGAACCCACCCAGGTCGCCGGTTTTATCCAATCCTTCCGGACACTGGTGGATGGGTCCGAGGTCGGTGGTCTCCCCTCCCCTTATTTCGAGACCGGTGGTGTTAGCGTGCTTTATAAGCTCCCGACCCGCACCTACCTCGGAGCAGAAGCGTTCGTCCGGACGGCAGAGAGCGAGCGTGGCGTGGGGGTGATTCCCGTGGACCCCTTCACTCTCACCACCGGAGAACCGTTCCTCTTGGATGAAACCGTGGACTATGAGGAATGGGGCGGCTCGTTCTATGTGAACCAGCTCCTCTCCGACGAATGGGCCGTCGGCGCCCGCTACACCTACATCGATGCAGAGCTCGACCGTGCCTTCCCTGAACTCGCCGCCGCTAACATCGTGGACCTCACCTCCTCGGAGCACTCCGACCTTCACCAAGCGGAAGCCTACCTGATCTGGAATCACGCGGAGGGTTGGTTCAGCCGCTTGAGTGCCCGTTTTTTCTCTCAAGACAATGCCGGATACAACGGCGTGCGCCCGGACGATAGCTGGGCACAGTTCGATGTATCGGTCGGCAAGCGCTTCTGGAACAACCGGGGAGCGATTGAAATAGGGATTCTTAACATCAACGACGAAGACTATCGCCACAACCCCCTCATCACCCTTCCGCTTGCACCTCGCGAACGCATGGGTTTCATCGAACTCAGGATGGAACTCTGAAATGTGACAGAATTGTCACGCAAGAATTTCAAACCCGCTCGTCATCCCCATCGGTGTGTCACAATCTTCCAACTCAAAAATGAAATTGATTCAGAATTTTGTCCGCAAGTGCTGCGCAGTGATCCTTGTTGCGACTTCGATCTCCCACGCCCAAGCCGCGCCACCCGTCGCGAATGCCGGGCCGGATTTCACCGTTGCAGACTACGATGGCGACAACTCCGTCATCCTGAAGCTCAATGGGTTTGGCTCGACCGATACCGATAGCGACATCGAATCCTACGTCTGGACCTGGGCGGGTGGCAGCGCGGATGTCGTCATTTCAGAAGCGGTTTTCCCCGCCACGGACTCGCCGATCACCGTCACCCTGACCGTGACGGATGCCGTGGGAAATTCATCCACCGACACTCTCGTCGTCACCGCCTACAAGAAGGAAACCGCGCTCTTCACGGATTTTCCTAACACGACCTTCGATCCGAGGACGAACGCGACCATCGCCGGAGAAACCCTCGTCCTCAACACCCAGATCGGTATCGGCGGGATCTATCGCAGAGCCGCCGGAGCCTGGATACAGACGACCGCTCCGGGGGTTGGCATTGACCATCTGGCGGTGGATGCGGACACCATCTTCGGCGGCAGTTTCTACAATGGCAGCGAGTTCCGCGCTCTTCGCTTCGTGGGAAATGAGTGGGTCGAATCACCGCTGACTCACCCGAGTCCGATCATACCTGCGGAAGGGAGTTTCGGCTCATTCGGCTTCGCGGTTGACCCGCAAACCTTCGTTGTGTCGGACCCCTTTAATAGTTTTCACGCGGGAAGCGCTGGCCGGGTGTTAGTTTATGATTGGGTGGGAAACAACCTCGGCAACCCCACAGAAATTACCCCACCCGGCGGTCATGTCGCGGGAGACGTGTGGGGCAAGGAAATCGCCGTCAAAGGAAACTTGCTCGTCGTCGCTAGCAATCTTCCTTCCGGCTTTGGCGACGAGCTGCACATCTACCGGAAAACCGGCGGAAACTGGGTCTTCGAGGCCAACATCACCGCAGATCCTATCAATCCCCTTTTCGGCGACCCGGTTTCCACCAACTACTTCATCGCCTTCAACATCAGCATCGGCGGCGGGAAAATCCTGATGGCGCGCTACTCCCCGTTCCAGATGGTCGTCATGGAAAAAATCGGCGCGAACTGGGTGCAAACTCCGATCTCAGGCAGCGAGTTCACTCAAACCAATTTCATGAGTTACGAAATGAATGACGACGGACAGTCCTTCGTCGTCAACGACCAGGCGGGGAAATTCATACTCTACAAAAAAGGCACTGAGACAACGACTTGGCAGGGCTCGACGGTCAGCACACGGCGCTTGCTCACACGCGACTTGACTCCTACGGGCAACACCAAAGTCACTGGATTTTCCAACGGCCTTGTCGCCATTTCCGACTCGGTTCTCGGCAAGGCGCGGGTGATCGACAGCATCAACAGCATCCACCCGATCAATGCGGAACCCACGGCGAATGCCGGAGCGGACATTACGACGACGAGTTTCGATGGCAGCCCGGTCCGGGTTTTCCTCAATGGTGCAGCATCCCGCGACCTCAACTACAATTCCCCTCTAACTGCCGTCTGGACATGGGCTGGCGGCAGCGTGAACGGCCTTCAGGCCTTCGCGGACATTCCGACTTCCGTGACTTCCATCGAACTCAAAGTCACCGATAACGGCGGAGCCATTTCGCGGGACACCCTTCAGGTCAACATCGAGAGTCCGCCAGTCATCAACGCCGGGCCGGATGTCAGCGTGGTGGACGCGGATGGAAATGGGACGGTGCTGCTCAACGTGAGCGGCAGCGTGGTTTCTGCGGACAATCCCATCGTCTCATGGAACTGGCGCTGGCCGGGTGGGACGCTCAACAGCCAGTCCGGCACCATCAGCTTGGGCGCGTCCGCCAATGGTCAGGCGATCATTTTAGAGGTGGTCGATTCTAACGGTCTGTTCAGCCAAGATGAGTTTATGTTCCGCATTTCGAGTGCGAATCCCGCGCCGTCCATCGTGGAAGCGGCGGATGGAGCTGCGCTGGATCGTTTCGGAAATCACGTCGCCATCGAAAATGATACCGCACTCATTTCCGCACCGGGCGTGAGGATCGACGGCGATACTACCGGAGCCACCTACCTTTCGCAAAACGTCAACAACGCCTGGCAACAAGTGTCGCTCGCGCCCGGAACTCAGCAGGGATCGGGCGTTTTGATCGATGGCGACACCGCATTTGTCGCCGCAGAAAATCTCAGCCGTGGTGGCTTCGAGTCCGTCGGCGGTGTCTTCATTTATCAGCGGCAATCCGGCGTCTGGAACCAAACGGGACTTCTCGTCTCGCCAGACCCGCTGAATTTCAATAACTCGACGGGTGCTCGATTCGGCAGTTCCATGGCGAAAAGCGGCAACTGGCTGCTAGTCGGCTCGATCGGCGCGCACGGAGTTTTCAGCCGCCAAGGCGCGGCATTTCTGTTCGAGAAAGTCAGCGGCACCTGGACATTTCGCCAAAAACTCATCTCTCCCGACGCGGAAAATTTCAGCGGATTCGGCCTCGCCGTCGCCATCAGCGGCGATGCTTTGGTCGTCACGAGCCAGCTCTATCAGGACAGCTACGAAAAACACGTTGCCCACGTTTTTACGAAAGGACCGACGCAATGGGACTTCGTGCAGCGACTGGAAGGCGACCTCAGCAGCGGTTTCGGCATCAGCGCGGCGATGAATGGCACGGAACTCCTCATCGGTGCCTCTGCGGAATTTAACATGGTCGATCCCTCGGGATTTTCGCGCGGCGTCATTTACCGATATACCAAGAGCGGTCCCACTTGGACAGCCGCTGGGAAAATTCTGCCTACGGCGGTGGCCAGCTTTGCAAATGGATCGTTCGGCAAAAGCATGTTTCTGCGTGATGGCATTCTGCTCGTCGGTTCGCCGTTGGACTCGAGTTTCCTGCAAGGGACTTCCACGATTATCAGCGGTCGGGTCCATGTTTTCAAAATGGGCACCGTCGGCTGGGATTTCGTCGATGACCTCTACGTGACTAGCGCGATTGATCCGCGATTCAACTCTACCGCGCAGTTCGGCTCCTCCATCAGCCACGATGGAAAAGACCTCATCGTCGGAGCACCGAACGCTCTCAATTCATCCAATCAAACCGCAGGGAAAATTTACATCTATCAGGACTACGCCGCCCTAGCCACTGGCGCGAACTACGAACCAATCGCGAATGCGGGCGCGGACATCAACGTCACTGACACTCTCGTGCGCGGGCCAGCACCATCCTATCTGATTACTGAGCCGCTCGGCTCCGAGATGGTCACGCTGAACGCCGCCGCCTCGACCGATCCCGAAAATTCCATCACTTCCTACGCATGGACTTGGCCCGGCGGCAGCGCGACTGGAGCCACGGCCAGTGCGAGATTCCCTGTCGGAAACACGGCTGTCACACTCACGATCACCGATCACAAAGGCGTCGTGGAAACGGACACGGTGAACGTCGCCGTCTCCCTCTCACAAACCAGTCCAGCGCCGCTTCCCGTGGTTTTTGGAAACACCCTCACCGTAGATCTTCCCTCCTCCTTGGCGAAATGGCGCTTGTCCTCCGAGTTCCTCTGGCATGCTGACGATGAATCCACTAACGGAGTCGTTGGTGGTGCCACCTATCAGGTCGAAGTGCTCCCCTACCCCGGTTCCACCGAAGTCGTCAGTACCTTCATCACCATCGACAACCCGGCGATGACGGTCGATTTGGAATTGGAACTCCCCAGCCAACCCACCACCACCGGAAGCATCAGCTTCCCGGAAACCAGCCAAGGATTCTCATGGCGGTTAGTCGGTGAATCGTCATGGCGCAATGTGACCGATGACAATGATGGACTCATCGAAAGCGTCGAGTTCCCCGTGCCTACCGGGGCGCAGCGGCTTGAGTTCAAGCCCGTGCTGGGGTTCACCACTCCGCAGAACCGCTTGGTCATCGTGGGAGGAAACACGCTCACCGCACTCGACTGGGCCGAGTATCTGCGCATTAGCAATTTCAACCCCGCGAAGACCTTTGAGCTAACACCTGCTCCCAACTTGTCCGCCTCACCCTACTCATATGTCGGCATGATCCGCTCCGCGCTGGGACGCGGCACCGGTACCGTGGTAGCGGAGCGCACGGTACTCACCGCAGCCCACTTGTTTTTCGATTCCAACGGCCTGCAATGGGCGGATACCCAATGGCATTCCCGCCAGCAACAAGGCACTCACCAGGCACCGCCCATCGCCCCGCGCGGAGTTCTCTATCAGACCAGCTATGCCAAGCTGATCGCTCCGGACTCGGTCGAGGGAACCGTGGCAGACTTGCCCGAGGATCCGCAGGAAGTGGATTTCGCCGTGTTGTTCTTTGCAGATCAAACCACCTGGGACCAGGGTTCCGCCAATTTCCTGCAAAGCACCACCGCCAAGAACTGGCTCACCGGCTCCGAGAGCAAGCATGCCGTCGCCTATCCCCAGCGCAGTCAAGAGTATGAAAACCGCGGGAAAATTTTCCAAAAACAATTCGCCACCCCGCTCGAGTCCCTTGGCACGGGACTCTACGAAACCACGGAAGTCTTCGGCGATGGTGGTGCCAGCGGCAGCGCGCTCTTCGTGCAACCGGACGGCAGCGGCAATTTCTATCCAGCCGCCATTCTCCTCGCCGGCCAAGGCCGTGCGGTTTACCGCGTCATCGACGAGAACATCACCCGCATGATCCGGGACGGCGCGGATGCCGCCACGGGCAATGACGACGTGCTCAACAATGACTCCTCGCTGGTCATCTTCAATGGTCTCGGCAGCCTCACCACCATCGGCGTGCAGGTGGCTCCGGAATGGCTCGGTCCCCACGTCCGCTGGAGTATCTATCCGGCGAATGCCGCCGGTGTGACCAACATGCCGGTGACCCAACGGGTCGCCTTCAATACCAAGTGGACCGGCTACACCATCGTCTTCTCGGCGGTGTCAGGATACTACACTCCCGGGAATTTCTACCAGGCGAATGGCAGCGTCACCCGTGGCGCTGCGAACATCCGGTCGGTCACCTACAGTCCGATCCCCCCACCGGCCCCGCCCCC